>JBEKLJ010000322.1:0-4778 GCA_050010255.1 Bryobacteraceae bacterium | reverse complement strand
TGAGGCCGCGCCCACGAGATGATTGTAGCCTGGATGGGCGTCCGGCTCTCAAAGAAGGCGGCGGGACGGCAGGAGGGTTCGGGCAGGCGCCCGGCTGCGCGCATGCGTTGGAGCCGCAATCCGCCCCAGGCCCGCACGACCGGCCCCTAGCCCGGATGTTTCACCAGCAGTCTGCTGCGGCGCGCGATCTACTCGGCGTGTTTGCGCCGTCGGACTACGATCACGGCGACAAGGATCACCGCCAGAACCGCGCAGATGATTCGAACCATTCCAGCATCCATCTTTCACTCCTTTCGAGAAACCAGCCGCGGGACGGGCTTACATGTCCCTCATCATTGGGAGCACGTCCCGCATGATCTTCACTACCATCGGCCCCACCGTGACCACGAACAGCGACGGCAGGATGCAGAAGAAGATCGGGAAAATGAGCTTGACGCCGAGTTTGGCGGCCTTTTCCTCGGCCGTCTGGCGCGCCTGCACCCGCATGTAGTCCGAGTGTCCCCGGAGGCTTTGCGCAATGCCGGTGCCGAAGCGGTCGGCCTGGATCAGCACCGCCACGAGCTTTTTCAGCTCATCGACAGCCGTCCGGTCGGCGAGGTTCCGCAACGCCTCCACGCGCCGCTTGCCCGCCTTGAGCTCCAGGTTGACCAGGGCCAGCTCTTCGCAGATCTCCGGGTGTGCCTGTTCGAGCTCCTTGGCGGTCTGCATGATCGCCTGGTCCAGTCCGAGCCCCGACTCGACACAAACCACCATCAGGTCGAGCGCGTTCGGCAACCCGCGCCGGATCTGCTTCTGGCGGCGCTTGGCTCTCATCCGCACGAACAGCGTGGGCCCCGTGAACCCGACCAGGAGGGCCGCGGCGATGGCCAACACCTGCTTGCCCGCGCTGGCCTGAGTGCGGACCACCACCACCGCGGCCAGCAGCGGCAGAGCCAGGCCCAGCAGCACCCGGCTTCCGCGGAGCAGCTTCAGCGCGCCGGGGGAGCGGATGCCGGCCCGGATCAGGCGGCGCTGCATGAGGGTGACGTCCTTGGGCGATTGCGGCACGGCCGAGCCGAGGCGTGCGATCATCTCGCGGAAGATCAGGCTGGGATGCCGCGCCAGGGGCGCGTCCGCGGCGGCCCGGGTGACGCGCTCGATCGCGGCTCTGGGCCGCACCCAGAACCGCGAGCCCAGGTACGCCGCCGCCGTCACGACCAGCGCGAAGAGCACGAAGGTGGCCAGCAGCTCCATCCCTCAGACCTCGATCTTCACGATCCGCTTCATGATGAAGTAGCCCAGCACTTGCAGCCCGATGGCCACTCCCAGCATGGTCTTGCCCGTTTCATCCTGGACGAAGAACCGCACGTAGTCGGGGTTGACCCAGAACATCATTAGCGCCACTCCCACCGGGATCGACGAGAGTGCGCCGCCGGTCATCCGGCCATGCGCGCTGATGGCGCGAATGCGCCCGCGAAGTTTGAAGCGCTCGCGGATGAGGGACGCCAGCTTCTCGAGCACCTCGGCGAGGTTTCCGCCGGTGCGTTTCTGGAGCGTCACCGCCGAGATGAAGAACTGAACGTCGATGAGCGGCACGCGCTGCGCCATCTTTTCGAGCGCGGTCTCGAGCGGCATGCCGAGGTTCTGCTCGTCGAAGGCGTGCTTGAATTCTTCCGCGATGGGATCCTGGAACTCGGCGTGAATCATCTCCAGCGACACCGAGAAGGCGTGGCCAGCGCGCATGGCCCTCGCCAGGAACTCCAGCGCCTCGGGGAACTGTTCCTCGAACCGCAGCATCCGCCGGCGGCGCTGCCGCCGCACGTAGAGCAGGGGAAGGGAGCCCAGGCCCAGCCCGGCTACGGGAGCCAGCTTGCGGTAGGGCGGCGCCAAGAACCAGACCGCCGCGAAACCGGCCAGGCACAGCGCCAGCGAGAACTGGATGACGCGGGCGTGATTCCATTTCAGGCCCGACTGCTCCAGAAACTGCTTCGACCGCTGGTTCAGCCGGATGCGGCTCAGCACCCGCAGGACGATCTGGGCGGCGGTCCGGTCCTCGGGCTGGATCAGCGCCGCCGCCGGGCGCAGGCCCGGCTTCCCGACCGGCCGGCCGCCGGCCAGCCGCGTCTCGATCCGGGCGAGGTCCGATTTTCGCCGTGACCGGCGCCAGGTTGCCCAGACCCCCAGCGCCAGGAGCCAGGTCACGATGGCGAATGTGATGAACAGCGCCATGGGGCCTCAAACGTCCATCTGCTCGTCGAACAGGCCTGGATCGAGCCGGATGCCCGCCACCAGGAACTTCTCGTAGAACCTCGGCCGGAATGCCGGTCACCTCGGTGATGCTGACGACGCGGCGCGAGCCGTCGCTGAGCCGCGCCACCTGGAGCAGAAGGTGGACGGCGCTGGCGATCTGCTGGCGGATCGAGATGACCGGCATGTTCACCGCCGCCCAAGAGATCATCACCTCCAGGCGCGCGATCGCATCGCGCGGGCTGTTGGCGTGGATCGTCGTCAGCGAGCCCTCGTGGCCGGTGTTCATGGCCTGGAGCATGTCGAGCGCTTCCTCGCCGCGCACCTCGCCGCAGACGATCCGGTCCGGCCGCATCCGGAGGCAGTTGATCAGCAGCTCGCGCTGGCGAATCGCGCCCTGCCCCTCCAGGTTCGGCGTCCGCGTCTCCAGTCGCACCACGTGGGGCTGCTTCAACTGAAGCTCGGCCACGTCCTCGATGGTGACGATGCGCTCCCGCGGCGAGATGAACGCCGAGAGCGCGTTGAGCAGCGTGGTCTTGCCGGAGCCGGTGCCGCCGGCGATGATGACGTTCAGCCGCGCCTTGACCGTCGCCTCGAGCAGCTCCATCATCCCGGGGGTCAGCGCCTTGCGCTCGACCAGATCGGCGGGCCCGAGCTTGTCCTTGCTGAAGCGCCGGATCGAGAGCACGGGGCCGTCCACGGCCAGCGGCGGAATGATGGCGTTCACGCGCGAGCCGTCGCTCAGCCGCGCGTCCACCATGGGCGTCGATTCGTCGATGCGCCGCCCCACCTGGGAGACGATCTTGTCGATGATCCGGAGCAGGTGGGCATCATCGCGGAAACGCACGCTGGTCAGCTCCAAAACGCCCTTGCGCTCGATGTAGACGTGCCGGTACGTGTTCACCAGGATGTCGGAGATGGTCGGGTCCTCCAGCAGGGGTTCCAGCGGGCCCAGGCCGAAAACCTCGTCCAGCACCTCGTCGATGACCTGTTGCTTGTCCAGCGCACTGAGCAGGCTTGACTCGCCGTCCATCAACGCCACCAGCGCCTGCCGCACCTCGGCGCGCACGCGCTGATTGTCGATCGCCGCCAGCGCCTCCAGGTTGATGCGGTCGAGCAGCTTGCGGTGGAGCGTGAACTTGAGCTCCTGACACTCGGGTTTCAGGGCGAACTTCGACCGCGCCCCCCGCTGGAAGATCCGCTGATCCCAGGTGAGCGGTTGTCTGGATGCAGTGTCTGCGGCTGCGCTCATGGCGTCAGGCCCTCGCTTCCGCGCCCACCGGCCGGGCGGCCGTATCCAGGCGGCCCGCCCGGGCATCCGCGGCCAGGCTGGAGGCGAATCCCTCGACGGCGCCGCCCAGTTCGCAGCCGGCGCCGAGCGGCTCGCCGAGCGCGAGCGCTCGCTCGACGGCGAGGCAATCGTTCGGAAAGCTCCGCCGCACGGTGACGTTGAGGATCGCTGCCACGTCGGATGCCTCGATCCCCTGGCGCTTTTCGACACGGTTTAGCAGCACGTCGAGCCGCTCCCGGCCGAAGCCAAGCTGCCCCAGTAGTCCCACCGCCCTGCGCGTCAGGTGCAGGCTCGGCAGTTCCGGGGTGGTCACCAGGAACGCACGGTCGGATTCGACGAGCGTCGCCAGGCTCGAGCGGTGGAACACCGACGGGAGGTCGAGGATGATCCAGGCGTATCGGGGCCGGGTCCGCTCGAGCAGCTCGCGTGGCCGCAGACTGGCCTCGGAAACCCCACCGCTGGCTGCTGGAGGGGGCAGCCCCTCGATACCGTTTGCGGCCATGACCCGCGACGTCCAATCGCCGGCCTGCGCTTTCCCGGTCTGGCTCTGCGCCAAGCTGGGCACGAGCCCCAGGTAGAAGGTCGCTGTTCTGCTCATTAGATCCATATCGGCCAGCAGCACCGGGTCCTTGGTCAGCCTGTGCAGGGCGAAGCTGACTTGCGTGGCCAGCAGCGAGGCGCCGGAGCCGGACTTGGCGCTGGAGAAGGCCAGCACCCGCCCGAGGTCTGACCGGACACTGGCCGGGGGCGCGGTCAACCGGCGCACGCGGCTCAAAGCCTCCCGCTGGGTCTGCAAATCGAAAGGGGCGCAGAGGAACTCGGTTGCGCCCTGACGCAACGACCGGATGACGGCCTCCGGGTCCTTCCGCGCGTGCAGGCCGATGACGGGTATCGAGGGACTCGAAGCGATGACCCAACCGATGGTCTCAGCGGCCTGGTCCAGGTTTGTCCCCAGGTCGATCAGCACCACCTCCGGCCGAACCTGCTCCATCTGCGACTCCAGCGCCGGCCGGCTTGGATACTCCGCCAGCTCCGCCAAGACGCGGAAGGTCCGGGTCTCCGGCAGCGTGTCGGTGAACTGCCGGGCCAGGGTCCGGTCCGGCGCTATCAGCAAGGCGCCCAGCTCAGCGGCGCTCTCCGGCGGGTTGGACGTCTCGAGCGGCGAACTCGGGCCGGGCTGGCGTCCATCTCCATCTGGATACTCTGACCCGTTCTCCGGCGGCATCGGGGTTCTCAATGGCGGGGCTTGAGCGGAGCTCCC
>JBEKLJ010000321.1:0-2534 GCA_050010255.1 Bryobacteraceae bacterium | reverse complement strand
AACGCAGGATCGCGGTAGTCACTTCGTCGCGCGCCGATTACAGCCACCTGTACTGGCCGCTTCGTGAACTCGCGTCGCACCCGGCGGTCGACTTGAAGACGATCGCGCTGGGGCCGCATCTGTCCCCGGAGTTCGGTTGCACGGTGCGGGAGATCGAGAAGGACGGGTTCGGCATCGACGCGCGGATCGAGTGCCTCCTGAGCTCGGACAGCGACATCGGCATGGCAAAGACCATCGGCCTGGCGACGCTCGGTTTGGCCGACTGCCTGGGGCAGATGCGCCCCGACCTGCTCCTGTTGACCGCGGACCGGTACGAGATGCTCGCGCCCGCCGCCGTGGCAACGGCGTTGCGCATACCACTGGCGCACATTGAAGGCGGTGAGATCAGCGAAGGCGTCATCGACGACGCCATACGTAATGCCCTCACCAAACTGAGCCATGTTCATTTCACGTCGACGACTCTGGCACGGGACCGGGTCATCTCGATGGGCGAGGAAAGCTGGCGCGTCCATCGTGCCGGCGCTCCGTCGCTCGACCACCTGCGCCGGAGTCCGCTGCTAAACCGCGGCCAACTGGAGGCGCGCCTCGATATCCATTTCAACCCGCCAACCATCCTGATCGGATACCACCCTACGACCATCGCGCGCGACCCGACGCGGGAGGCGGACGCCCTCTTCTCCGCACTCGGGTCCCTCTCCGCCCAACTGCTGTTCTGCTATCCGAACGCCGACGCGGGCAGCCGGGAGCTGATCGATCGCACCGCAGCTTTCGTCAGAGAACGTGGAAACGGCCGGGTGTTCGTCAATCTCCATCCCATCCTCTATTGGAGCCTCCTGGGATGCGTGGATCTTCTGGTGGGAAACTCCAGCAGCGGCATCATGGAGGCGGCGTCTTTCGCGCTGCCCGCGGTGGACGTGGGAATCCGTCAGCGCGGCCGGGAGCGCGGCCGCAACGTGCTCAGCGCCGACGCGAGCGCAGCTTCTATTCTGGACCGCATCGCCACGGCGTCTAGCGACGGCTTCCGACGCTCGCTTCAGGGCATGTCGAACCCATACGGCGATGGCCATGCTTCGGAGAGGATCGTCGAGGTGCTGACCACCGTGCCGTTGGGTGAAGAACTCCTGATCAAGCGGGCGCCCGCTATGGATGCGGGCGTACGGCCATGATGGAAATGAGGATTCCGCTTTCCGCGCCCGACATCACCGAGGCCGACATCGAGGCCGTAACGAGCGTGCTGCGCACGTCCCGGCTCAGCCTCGGCCCGAAGATGCTGGAGTTCGAGGAATCGGTCGCCGGCTATGTCGGTGTACCTTACGGAGTCGCCCTGTCTTCTGGCACGGCCGGACTGCATCTCGGCCTCATGGCTCTGGGCATCGGTGCAGGCGACGAGGTGATTCTCCCGTCGTTCGCTTTCATCGCCACCGCGAATGCCGTTCTTTACCAGCGGGCCAGGCCGGTATTTGCGGACATAGATCCTCTCACGCTCAACCTGGATCCCGAGAGCGTGGAACGGGCCATCACGCCCAGGACTCGCGCCATCATCGTAGTTCACACCTTCGGATGCCCCGCCGACCTCGGATCGATCATGGACATTGCCGCCCGCCACAACTTGAGGATCATCGAGGACGCCTGCGAGGCGATCGGCGCGGAATACGATGGAGCGAAGACCGGTGGGTTCGGCGATTTCGGAGTCCTCTCATTCTATCCCAACAAGCCGATCACGACGGGCGAAGGTGGAATGCTCCTCACCCGTGACCGCCGGCTGGCGGAGACGGTCCGCGCGCTCCGCAATCAGGGCAGAAGACCGGCGGACGGCGAATCCGATCATCGCCTGCTCGGCTACAACTATCGAATTCCGGAGATGAATTGCGCGCTGGGCCTCTCACAAATGAAGAGGATCGACAGCATTCTCGCCCGGCGCGAGGATCGGGCGAAGTGCTACTGCGAACACCTGCGAACGAACCCGGACGTTGTCGCCCCACCCATGGGAACGGCCCCTGGGCGCGCATGTTGGTTCGTCTTCGTCGCGAGGCTGGCGGAGCCATTCACGCGCGCTGATCGCGATGCCGTCGTCCGCTACCTGGCTTCGCGGGGGATTGGTTGCGGGCGTTACTTTGCCCCGCTCCATCGGCAACCGCTGTACGCTGCCTTTGCGGACCGCGGCCGCGATCTGGCGGCCACCGACTACGTAGCGGCACGGACACTGGCGCTGCCATTCTTTAACCGGCTGAGTGACAGCGAGATTGCCGAGGTCTGCCGGACGCTGGGGGACGCGATCCGGGCTACCTCGCCCGCCGCAACACGTACAGCAGATTCCCCTCGAAACTCCAGCGGCGGAGTCGCCCGGAAGCATAGTCGATAACGAACCGCCTGTCGATTCTCAAGCCGGCGGCCCCGCACAAAGACCGGAATTCGCCCTGGGTAAACACATGCCCGGCCGTGGCGCAGTAACCGTCTTCCACGGCCCATTGAACCGTGACATCGCCGTTCTTCACGTCCGGCCACACAAGGTCCCGGAGAAAACGGAGCGCCGT
>JBEKLJ010000320.1:0-2562 GCA_050010255.1 Bryobacteraceae bacterium | reverse complement strand
GCTGCGCGCCGGGGTGATTCGCCTTGCAGCAGTGCGAAGCATCACCCCCGATAAGTGCCCAACTCCGACGGCGCGACTACGCAGCTGGGGTCATCGGTGCGCTGGGTACAGGGGCTGGCCAGGGTCGGCGGCGCGGTGTGGCGGGGCAGCGCAGATTAGCCTGCTGGCTTGGTGCGCTCAAGGGGCGGGGAGGACCGGGTCGGGGACCTGGCGTGGACGAGGGGCTTCGCCCCAGCGCGCTGCGTGCGGGCGGACAGAAGAGAGCTGAGCGCCGACAGCGGACAGGGGAGAACCGAGAGCGGGGAGCTGGAACACCGTGGACAGACAGGACTGTCCACGCGCTGCCTTTGGGACAGCGCAGTCTCTCCACGAATCTACACCCCCCAGCAGTAATCGTCGACGGCCTTCTCGATCGATTCGTCCTTCTCGGTCAGGCGCATCAGCTCCAGGCGGATCGCGTCCACCATGGCGCGCCAGCTCGCTTCGATGACGTTTTGGGAAACTCCCACCGTCGTCCAGTTCCGACGGCGGTCGGACCACTCGATCAGCACGCGCACCTTGGCCGCGGTGCCTTTCTTGGGCTCCAGCACGCGCACCTTGTAATCGGTCAGGTGCACGTCTAGGATGCTCGGGTAGAGCGCCGAGAGGCAGCGGCGCAGGCACAGGTCGAGCGCGTGCACCGGGCCGTTGCCGTGCGCGGTGGCGGAGTGAATGCCGTCCTGCGCCTTGAGCGTGACGGTGGCCGTGGTGCGCGGCTCGGCGTCGTCCTCCAGCTTGGTGGCCACTTCGAAACTGGCCAGCTCGAAGAACTTCACGCCGGGGTGGAGCGCCTCGCGGACCAGCAGCTCGAAGGTGCCCTCGGCGGCCTCCAGCTCGTAGCCCAGGAACTCCAGGTGCTTGATGCGCTCCAGCAGCTCGCGCCGCGCCTCCTCGCTCAGCCGGTCGGCAATGCCGTGCTGCTTGAGCTTGTAAAGAATGTTGGCACGGCCGGAGAGGTCGCTCAGCAGCACCCGCTGGCGGTTGCCCACCAGCGCGGGCGGGACGTGCTCGTAAGTAGCCGCGTCGCGCAGCACCGCCGAGACATGCACGCCCGCCTTGTGCGCGAAGGCGCTGTGGCCCACGTAGGGCTGGTCGTTGCGCAGCGGAAGGTTCGCCATCTCCGCGACGAAGCGCGCCGCCGCGCCGAGGCCCGCCAGTTTCTCCGCTCCGATGACCGTGCGGCCCAGCTTCAGCTCCAGGCCCGCGATCACCGAGCACAGGTTGGCGTTACCGCAGCGCTCCCCGTACCCGTTCATGCAGCCCTGCACGTGTGTCGCGCCCTGCTCCACCGCCGCCAGGGTGTTGGCCACGGCGCAGTCGGAATCGTTGTGCGCGTGGATGCCCAGCACGCCGTCGAAGCGCTTCCGCACCTCGGCCACAATCTCGGCGAGGCGGCTCGTAACGGTGCCGCCGTTGGTATCGCATAGGCACAGGATGTCGGCGCCGGCCTCCCGGGCGGCCTCCAAAGCCCGCAGCGCGAAGGCCGGATTGGCGGCGTAGCCGTCGAAGAAATGCTCGGCGTCGAAGATCACCTCCTTGCCGTGTTCCTTCAGGTAGCGCACCGTCTCGGAGATCAGCTTCAAGTTCTCCTCTTCGGTGATCTTGAGAGCGCGCGCGGTGTGCAGGTCCCAGGTCTTGCCGAAGATGGTGATGGTGGGCGTGCCGGCCCCCAGCAGCGCCCGGACGTTCGGATCGCTGTCCACGCTGTTCTTCGCGAAGCGCGTGGAGCCGAACGCGGTCAGGCGCGCGTGCTTGAGCTTCAGCTCGCCGGCCCGCGCGAAGAATTCCTTGTCGCGCGGATTCGAGCCGGGCCAGCCACCCTCGATGTAGTCGATGCCCAGCTCGTCGAGCAGACGGGCGATGGCGAGCTTGTCATCGACGGTGAAGGATACGGCTTCCCCCTGCGTGCCGTCGCGGAGCGTGGTGTCGAGCACCGTTATTTTCATTGGCATCTCTGTCACCCAGCCATCGGCGATGGTTTGCCGGCTGCCAATTACGTGCAGCCCGCAGCCCACCGCCGCCAGCGCGGCGGCTGCCCGGCAACCGTCGCAGTTGTGGCGGCTTGCGCCGCCCTAGTTTACTTCTGGCCGGACCGGGGGGACGAGGCTTCCTCGTCCTGCGGTACGCCGGCTTCCTTGGCCTTCTTCAGCCACGGCATCATGGCGCGCAGCTCGCGGCCGACTTCCTCCACCTTCTGGTGGCGCGCTTCCTCACGCATACGGAGAAAGTTCTTGCGGCCCGTCTTGTTCTCGTCGATCCATTCCTTGGCGAAGGCGCCGCTCTGGATCTCGGCCAGAATGCGCTTCATTTCCTCGCGCGTGGCCTGGTTGATGACGCGCCGGCCTCGCGTGTAGTCGCCGTACTCGGCGGTGTCGGAAACCGAGAACCGCATGTAGGCCAGCCCGCCTTCCTGGATCAGGTCCACGATCAGCTTCAGCTCGTGCAGGCACTCGAAGTAGGCGATCTCGGGATCGTAGCCCGCCTCCACCAGGGTCTCGAAACCGGCGCGGATCAGCTCGCTCG
>JBEKLJ010000319.1:0-2565 GCA_050010255.1 Bryobacteraceae bacterium | reverse complement strand
GGCCGAGTGCGCGGGTACGCTCGAGATCCTGAAGAGGCTCACGCTGCTCACCTGCGCCGACATCAGCGCGGTGAATCCGACGGCGCTGAGCTCCTGGCGGCGCGAGCAGCTCTGGCGCGTCTACCTGATCGCCTACAACGAGCTGACCCGGGAGCTGGAGACGGAACGCATTCGCCAAGCTCCGCTGGCCGGCGTCCCCGGGGCCGCGGAGTTCCTGGAGGGCTTCCCGATCCGCTACCTGCACACGCACTCCGAGCCGGAGATCGCGGCGCATTTCGAGCTGGCGCGGCGCGGCCGCGACCGCGGCGTGGCGCTCGACATCCGAAAAGAGAACGGCTACTACCGCATGACCATCGTGGCTCCGGATCGGCCGTTCCTGCTGGCCTCGATTGCCGGAGCGCTGGCCGGCTTCGGCATGAACATCGTCAAGGCCGAGGGCTTTGCCAACCGGCAGGGGATGATCCTGGACACCTTCGTCTTCACCGATCCGCACCGCACGTTGGAGCTGAACCCGACCGAGGTGGACCGGCTGCGGCTGACGCTGGAGCGCGTCGCCCTGGGACGGATGGAGGTGAAGGAGCTGCTGCGGCAGCGGCCCGTGCCCGCGCCGCCGAGCCGGCGGGCGTGCTTCCCGCCGGTGGTTTCATTCGACCCAGCCGCGTCGGAGTCGGCGACGCTCATCGAGGTGGTGGCGCAGGACCGGCCCGGGCTGCTCTACGCGCTGGCCGCGGCGATCTCCTCGGCGGGCGCCAACATCGAGCTGGTGCTGATCGACACCGAGGGGCACAAGGCCATCGACGTCTTTTACGTGACGGCGGGCGGCGGGAAGCTGACGCCGGCCGGGCAGGTGAAGCTGAAGGAGAAGCTGCTGGCGGCGTGTGGCGCCTGACACCCGCGCCGGCCGCGGCGCTAACCGCGCTGCGGTTCCCGCCGACCGAGTTTCGGGCTTGACTGCTGTTCGCAATTATGCGAACATTGAGTTGGAGGTCCATTGCCCCCGGCAGAGGTCGTCTTCTTTCAGGATGAAACCGGACACGTCCCTCTGCTGGAATGGTTGGATGGCCTGCCCGGGCGCGCGCGCCTGAAATGTCTGGCGCGGCTTCAACGCCTGGAGACGCTGGGACATGAATTGCGACGACCGGAGGCGGATTATCTCCGGGATGGCATTTACGAGCTTCGGGCCTGTGCCCGAAGGATCCAGTACCGGATGCTCTACTTCTTTCACGGCACTCAGGCGATCGTGGTTTCTCATGGGCTCAGGAAGGAACGCGAAGTCCCGCCCGTCGAAATCGATCGCGCCATTGGACGGAAGCGGCAATTCGAGCGAGCCCCGAACAAGCACAGTTTCCCTGGGAGGAAATGAACATGGCGCAGAAGAGACCGATCCGATCGGCGGCTCTCAAGCACGCCCGTGACCGCTACATTGGGGACAGTCCGGAGCGGCAAGCGGCGTACGAGCAGGAGCTTCTCAACGCCGAGACCGCTTCGCTGCTTTACCGCTTGCGGGCCAGGGCTGGCTTGAGCCAGCGCGAACTAGCGGCGCGGGTGGGAACCACGGCGTCCGTAATCTGCCGTCTGGAGGACGCGGACTACGAGGGGCACTCACTGGCGATGCTGCGCCGCATCGCCGCCGCTCTGGACCGAAGAGTCGAAATCCGATTCGTGCCTCTCCGCAAGAGACAGCTCCAATCGGTCTGAGGACGGCGGTCTCCCGGACGCGGGGCTGGCGGGGCACACGGGTCAGGCTGCCGCTCCCTGCCGTCCGGGCTAGCCTCCGAGCAGCGCCAGCAGCTCCGCCTCGCCGATTACGGGGACGCCCAGGGCGCCGGCCTTCTTCAGCTTCGAACCCGGGGCCTCACCGGCCACGACGTAGCTGGTCTTCTTGCTCACCGAAGCGGTCACTTTGCCGCCGGCCGCCTCGATGCGCGCGCTGGCCTCCTCCCGTGTGAGGTGCGGCAGCATGCCGGTGAGCACGAAGGTCTTCCCGTCGAGCGCGCCCGCCCGCTTGCGCTCCTGCCGGCATTCGAACTGGAGGCCGGCCTTGCGCAGCCCCTCGACCAGCGTGCGGTTCCGGTCCTCGCGGAAGAACTGATAGATGCTCTCGGCGACTTTGGGGCCCACTTCCTCGGCGGTCTGGAGGGTTTCGCGGTCCGCCGCCGCGATCTTGTCGAGGCTGCCGAAGTGCCCGGCCAGGATCTCGGCCGTGCGCTCGCCGACGAAGCGGATCCCGAGCGCGTTGAGGACGCGGGCCAGCGGCAATTGGCGCGAGCGGAGGATGTTCGCGACCAGCTTCTCGGCGGACTTCTTGCCCATGCGCTCGAGGTCCATCAACTGCGGGACAGCCAGGTGGTGGATATCGACCACGCTCTTTACGAGACCGCGGTCGACGAGTTGATCCACCAGCGCCTCGCCCATCCCGTCGATGTCCATGACGCCGCGCGCGGCGAAGTGCAGGACCGACTCCTTCAGCCGCGCCGGGCAGTCGGTGTTGATGCAACGGCTGGCGACCTCGCCTTCCTCGCGGACCACCCGGCCGCCGCAGACGGGGCACTGGGCCGGCATGTG
>JBEKLJ010000318.1:0-2568 GCA_050010255.1 Bryobacteraceae bacterium | reverse complement strand
AATGGCAGGCCTTGGCTGGCAGGCTTCGCCTGCCAGGCCGGCCGCCGCCGGCCAACAGAAAACCCCTTGACACCGACCGGCCTTCTCATGGAAGCCGCGCGCGTAAGCAAGCGGAGGGGTTTGCGCGTGTGAGAGCGAAAAGCTCCGCTCCCTCACGGTCGCGGCTCAGCTGGTGGGTGTACGTTGTTGACCGAGCAGCACGCGAGGGTCGCCAAGCGTCGCCATGAGTGGCGACGCGGCACGCAAGAGTGCGCGCGCTACGGTGCTGGGCGCGCCGGCGCTAACCGCGCGGCGGCGCTGCGGCGCCCCGGAGCACGCGCCGGCCCTGGATGTGGAAGTTGCCCGAGAGCACGATGCGGATGGCCTCGCTGTACGCCTGGTGCTCCTGCTCGAGGATGCGGGTCGAGAGGGTCTCGGCGGTGTCGCTGTCGAGAACCGGGACGGTGCGCTGGACGATGATCGGCCCGGCATCCAGAAACTCATCGACGAAGTGGACGGTGCAGCCGCTCACCTTCACGCCGTGCTCGAGGGCCTGGTGCTGCGCCTCCAGGCCGGGGAACGCCGGCAGCAGCGCGGGGTGGATGTTGAGGATCCGAAGCGGGAACTCACGCACGAAATAGGCGCTGAGCAAGCGCATGAAGCCGGCCAGGCACACCAGGTCGACTTCGTGCTTCCTGAGCTCCGCGACCACCAGGCGGTCGTAAACTTCGCGGTCGAGGCCCTTGGAAGGGATGCACACGGCGTTGAGGCCGCGCTGGCGGGCGATCTCCAGGCCGCGGGCCTCGGGGCGGTTGGAGATGACGACGGCGATCCGGGCGTCGAGCCGGCCCGCGTCGATGGAGTTGGCGATGGCTTCGAAGTTCGAGCCGCGGCCCGAGAGGAGGATGCCGAGGTTCTTCATAGGTACGTCACCCGGGGGGCGCTGGGTCGGAGAGCGACAGCGCAGCCGATCTGGTAACAGGTCTCGCCGAGACCTTCCAGGAGCTTTCGCGCGCGGGCGGCGTTGCGCGCGGAGACAACCAGAACCATGCCGACGCCGAGGTTGAAGGTGCGGCGGTAATCGCGAGGGGGAATGTTGCCCAGGCGGCGCAGTAGCTCGAAGACGGGGGGCACGGGCCAGGCGGAGGTGTCCAGCCGGATGCCGACGCCAGCGGGCAGGATGCGCGGAGTGTTGTCGGTGAGGCCGCCGCCGGTGATGTGCGCCGCGCCCTTGAGCAGCCCGCCCGAGGCCAGCGCCTGGATGGGTTTGAGGTAGCTGCGGTGCACCTTGAGCAGCTCCTCGCCGACGGTGCAGCCGAGCTCGGGCAGGAAGGTCTCGACGCCGTAGCCCGCCACTTCGAAGAGCAGCTTGCGCGCGAGCGAGTAGCCGTTGGTGTGCAGGCCGGTCGAGGGCAACCCCAGGAGCACGTCGCCCGGCCGGATCCGGGCGCCGGTCAGCATGCGGCGACGCTCGACGGCGCCGACGATGAAGCCGGCCAGGTCGTACTCGCCGGCGGCGTAAAGGCCGGGCATCTCGGCCGTCTCGCCCCCGATCAGGGCGCAGCCGTTCTCGCCGCAGGCCCGCGCCAGCCCCGCGATCACCTGCCGCGCCACTTCGGCGTCCAGCTTCCCGGTGGCGTAGTAATCCAGAAAGAACAGCGGCTGGGCGCCGAGCACGGCGATGTCATTGACGCAGTGGTTGACTAAGTCCTGGCCCACGGTGTCGTGACGGCCCGCCAGGAAGGCGACTTTGAGCTTGGTGCCGACGCCATCGGCCGAGCTGACCAGCACGGGCCGGCGGAAGCCGGAAAGCTCGAAGCCGGCGCCGAAGGCGCCGATGTCGGTGACGACGCCGCGGGAGAAAGTGGCGCGGGCGAGCTTCTTGATATGGCCGATGGCGCGGCCGGCCTCGTCGATATCGACGCCGGCGTCCTTGTATTGCACCGCGTTTCGGATTACCATCGTGAACTTTACAGTATAGCCGCGCCGGCAGCGGCGGGCGGGCTGGGATGTAACCAGACGTCGGCTGAAGCCGACGCTGCAAACTGAAGTTCGCGCCACAAAGTTGAAGCCGCGCCGGCAGCGGCGGCCGGGCTGGGATGTAACCAGCCGGAACGCCGCCGGCGCCTCGCTTCGAACGGTGTGAGAAAATCGGGCTACTGAGCTTGCCTATGCCACGATGGATTGCTGTTCTGCTGCTAGGGGTGGCCGCTCTCCAGGCGGGTCCGCCGACGGCGCTCGCCATCCGCGACGCGCGCATCGTCCGGGTGAGCGGGCCGGTGCTGGAGCGCGGAACCATTGTGATCCGCGACGGGCTAATCGAGGCCGTCGGCACGGATGTGAACATTCCCGCCGATGCGTGGGTCATCGAAGGCAAGGGCCTGACGGTGTACCCGGGGTTGATAGACGCGCTGAGCACGATCGGGCTGCCGGCTTCGGCCGTGGCCGAGCCGCCTGACCGGGCGCCGTCGCGCGGCAGCCCGCCTGCCACGCCGCCCTCCACGCCAGCGCCGGCCGCGCCGCCGGCCCGCGGCCCGGAAGACCGGCCGTCGAACACGAGCTGGCTGCGCGCGGCCGACCTGCTGAACG
>JBEKLJ010000317.1:0-2571 GCA_050010255.1 Bryobacteraceae bacterium | reverse complement strand
CAAGGCGCGCGACGGGGTGAGCCCGCAGGTCCGTAACGGATCGAGGACTCACCCCGAGCGCAACGCAGAAGATGCCGGCCTCCCGCAAGCCGCAGCCGAAGGCGTGTGAGAAGGTCGGGCTAAGTTCGTGCCCGCTGCGCGTTCTCGCGGACGGATTACGGGGCGCCTGCTGCGCATCGGCGGCGTGCGATCATCGTAGGAGTCCTATGCTACTCGAAGAACTGATGGAACGCATCCACGGCTTCCAGGAGAGCCGTGTCCTGCTGACGGCGATCGAGCTGGATCTGTTCAACGTTGTGGGCGCGGGCGCGCCGGCGGAGGAGGTGGCGCGCCGGCTCGGCGCTCACCCGCGCTCGACCGAAATGCTCATGAACGCACTGGTCGCGCTGGGGTTGCTCGAGAAGCAGGCGGGCACGTTCCGCAACTCCGAGACGGCCGCGCGATACCTCACTCGCGGCTCGTCCGAGGACCTGCGCCTGGCCATAATCAGCCAGGTGAGCCGGTGGCGACGCTGGAGCACGCTCACCGAGTGCGTGCGCGCGGGCACCGCGGTGCTCCCGGAGGCGCTGGCGCCGCGCGGGGCCCAGGACACCGAGGCCTTCATCGCCTCGATGCACTACCGGGCGGGCGCGCGCACGCCGCAGATCGTGCGGGCGCTGGGCGCGGCGGGGGTGAAGCGAATGCTCGACCTGGGCGGTGGCTCGGGCGCGTACTCGATTGCCTTCGCGCAGGCGAATCCGGAGCTGCGGGCGGAGATTGTGGATCTGGAGCTCGTAGTCGGGATCGCGCGGCGGCACATCGAGGAAGCGGGCCTGAGCGGCCGGGTCACCGCGCGCGTGGGCGACCTGCGCAAGGACGAGTTCGGCGGTGGTTACGACCTGGTCCTGATCTCGTCGATCTGCCACATGCTGGGGACCGGGGAAAACCGCGACCTGCTGCGGCGCTCCTTTGCGGCGCTCGCGGCGGGAGGCCGCACGGTGATTCAGGACTTCATTCTCGATGCCGACCGGGCGGGCCCGCGGCAATCCGCGATGTTCGCGCTGGGCATGCTGGTGGCCACGCGCGAGGGCAACACCTACACCGAGCAGGAGTACGCGGAGTGGCTGAGGGAGGCCGGCTTCGCCGAGGTGCGGCGGGTGGCGCTGCGCGGTCCCACGAACCTGATAGTGGGCACTCGCGCGGCCTGAAGCGTCGGGACGAGCGCCGGCCCTGCGGCGCGGCGCTCAGCTCCTGGCCGCCGGGGCGGCATCGGCGGCCTGGCGGCGCTCGACGGCGCGGAGCGCGAGCCATAGGCCCGCGATCGTGATCGCGATGGCGAGGAGCGACACCACCAGGCCGAGCCGGCGCCGGCCGCGTTCCTCGAGCGCCGCCTCACCGGCGGCGTAAGTGCGGGCGGCGATCGCCAGGCCCGCCTCGGCGGGCTTCTGCACGGCGGCCAGCGAGAAAGCGTGCACGGCGACGCGCGCCTTCACCGCGTCCCCGCGCCCTTCCTGCTGCTCCAGAACGGCCTCGGAGACCTCCATGCCGGAACGGGCGGCGCGCGCCAGAATCTCATCGGAGCGCCGCACGGCCGCGTCGAGCTTCCCGATCAGGGCGGCCGTTTGGGCGGCCGTCTTGCCCCCGGCCGATTCCGCATCGTGGCACTGGGAGCAGACGGCGCCGGGTCCGGCGAGCATCGCGGGGGAGGGCCGTCGCACGGCGTGGTTGCCGTGGCAGATGACGCAAGCGCCCTCGCGCATCCCGGAGAAAACGGGCTGGTGAGGACTCTTGTTGTACAGATCCTCCATGACGCTGTGGCAGGACCCGCACACCGCGGCCACGGAGCTGACCCGCGGCGGCGTCGCGCCGTGGTTGCCGTGACAGGAGGCGCAGCTCGGCGCGGAAAGATCGCCGCGCTGGGACAAGGCCTCCCAGTGGACGCTGGTGCGGTACTCGGCGAACTGGTTCGTGGGCAGCTTGTACTTGGCCATGTGCGCCGGGTTGGCGTGGCAGCGCGCGCACGTCTCGGGCAGGCGCAGCGGGTGGACGGGAGAGAGCGGGTCGCGCACCTCGCGGATGCCGTGGGCGCCGTGGCAGTCGGCGCAATTGGCCACGGCCTGGTCTCCAGTAGCCAGGCGCTTGCCGTGAACGCTGGTCTGGTATTCGGCGTACTGGTCCACGCGTTGCTGGGGCTTGTAGCGCCCGATCAGCGAGGCGTCGCTGTGGCAGCGGGCGCAGAGCTGCGGGACCGCTGTGCGCGCGATCCGGCCGCGGAAGCCGTGGGCCTTGCTCATGGCCGTCTCCGGATCGTCTGAGGCGGGATCGCCGCCGTGGCAATCGGCGCAGGAGAAGCCGCGGCGCTTGTGAACGTCGTTGGCGAAGGCGGTGGCGGGAGCTTGCAGCTCCCCATCCATCGCCCCGTGGCAGGTGAGGCAGGAATCGGCGGCTTGCGCCAGCGGGGCCAGCAGCACCAGCGGGGCCAGCAGGGCGGCGGCGAACAGGGCGCGCATCATCTCAGATACCCCAAGAGCGAGAAGGTGGCCAGATAGGCGATCAAGACGACGCCGGCCCCGGTGACCAGCCGCGTGCGCT
>JBEKLJ010000316.1:0-2593 GCA_050010255.1 Bryobacteraceae bacterium | reverse complement strand
CCTCGGGTTCGATCGATAGAGGTTGAGTGCCGCGTCCACTCCTCCGCGAAGGTTGAACGCCACCGAACACGCGGCTTGAACGTTGCGGGCTTCTAGATAGGCCCCAGCGGCTTCGGGGAGAGCCTCCTTAATCCCGTCGAAATCCTTCGCATTCGCCCATTGCGGCGCCCCCTCCAAGATGGCGGTACCCGTTCGGGACGACATGCCGAGGTGCTGCCCACCGACCGGCCACTCGCCCTCGAAGTATTCCGCCAGCGGAAACAGTTCCCGTTTCTGGATTGGCTCGCGGCCTGGTCTCACTTCCCACAGGATGCAGCCCTCGGCATTGAACGACCGCGCGATTACCTGGAGAATCTGAGTGATGCCCGAAAGCTTGTCCTGCTTCTCGGCCACTGCAAAAAGCCTAGTCAGCCGCTGCGCGAGTGGTAACGCGCCAGTCTGCATACCAAATTTGTTATATACCCTTCAGGTTCCCGTGTCAAGTGCCATTCGCGCCCGCATCGGACCCTCTGTGGGGACGCCCGACAGCCGAACGGGCTTTTGAATCAAGAGATTAACTCAGTGTCGCTTCCACCAGAACTTCCGTCCGGCCGTCGGCCGGCGGCGGCACTATGTCGCCCGGGACCGCCACGCCGTCCACCCTGAGGGCCACGTTATTGCCGGGGCCGGAGCGCTGGATAGCGATGCGGTACGTGACACCGCGGAACCTGCGGACGGCCGTGAACCCCGACCACCTGCTCGGAATCACCGGAGCGACCTGAAGACCGCTGTAAGTGGGACGGATGCCCAGTATCCACTGCGTGATGGCGTAGTAGTTCCACGCCGCGGTGCCCGTGAGCCAGGAGTTCTTCGCTTCGCCGTGCGTTGGCGCGTCGCGTCCCGCAATCATCTGGGGGTAGACGTAGGGCTCGCAGCGGTGCACGTCGCTGATGTCCTCGCGCGCCGAAGGATTGATGCGCGAGTAGTAGTCGTGCGCGCCATCGCCGTTCCCCAGCAGCGTCTCGGCGATCATCACCCAAGGGTTGTTGTGGCAGAAAATGCCCGCGTTCTCTTTGTAACCCGGCGGGTAGGAGGAAATCTCTCCCAAATTCAAGTAATACCGTGAGTAAGCCGGCTGCTGGAGAACAATCCCGTGCGGCGTGGCCAGATACTTACGCACCGATTCCAGGGCCTGCGCGGCCCGGCCATCCTTCAACCCGATGCCGGCCAGCACGCAGAAGCCCTGCGTCTCGATGAAGATCTTCCCCTCTTCGCACTCCTTCGAGCCGACCTTGCGGCTGAAGTCGTCGTAGGCGCGCAGGAACCATTCGCCGTCCCAGCCGTGCTTCTGAACCGTCTCTTCCATGCGGGCCACTTCCGCCAGGCAGCGCTTAGCCTCTTCCGCCCGGCCGCGCCGCTCGGCGATGGCCGCCAGCTCCTTGCCGGCCAGCACAAACAGCCCGCCGATAAACACCGATTCGGCCACTTTGCCGTCCTTGTTCGTCGTCGTCTGGAAGGACTGGCCCGGCGTGTCGGAGAAGCAATTCAGGTTCAGGCAGTCATTCCAGTCGGCGCGGCCGATCAGCGGCAGCCCGTGCGGCCCCAGCCGGTCCAGGGTGTACTGGAAGCTCCGCTGGAGGTGCTCGTAGAGCGGCTGCTCCGAGCCGGGCTGGTTGTCGTAGGGGACCAGCTCATCCAGGATCTTCCAGTCGCCGGTCTCCTTCAAATAGGCCGCAACGCCTACGATCAGCCAGTGCGGGTCGTCGTTGAAGTTACCGCCGACGTCGTTATTGCCGCGCTTGGTGAGGGGCTGGTACTGGTGATACGCGCCGCCCGTGGGCAGTTGCGTGGCGGCCAGGTCCAGAATCCGCTCACGGGCGCGCGGCGGAACCATGTGCACGAAGCCCAGCAGGTCCTGGTTGGAGTCGCGGAAGCCCAGCCCGCGCCCGACGCCCGATTCATAGAACGAGGCCGAGCGGGACATGTTGAACGTCGCCATGCACTGGTAGGCGTTCCAGATGTTCACCATCCGGTTGGTGTGGCGATCCGGGGTCTCGACCTGGCAGATGCCCAGCAGGCCGTCCCAGTAAGCGTGCAGCGCCTCAAAGGCCGCATCCGCGTTGGCCTGGTCCCGGTACTTGGCGATGATCGGCTTGACCGTCTTCTTGTTGATGGTCTGCGATTCGGGCGGATCGAACTTCTGGTCCCTGGGGTTCTCCTGGTAGCCCAGAACGAAGATGAGCTGCCGCGTCTCGCCGGGCTGGAGGACAGCCTTCACATGGTGCGAGCCGATCGGCGCCCAGCCGTAGGCCACCGAGTTGGCGGACTGGCCGCGCTCGACCACCGCCGGATTGTCCCAGCCCCGATACGGGCCCAGGAACGCCTCCCGCTGCGTGTCGAATCCCGCCAGCGCGTCCGAGCAGGCGAAGTAGGCGAAGTGATCCCGGCGCTCGCGGTATTCGGTCTTGTGGTAGATCACGCCGTCTTCGATTTCCACCTGGCCGATGCTGAAATTGCGCTGGAAGTTGGTCGCATCATCCTGTGCGTCCCACAGGCAGAACTCGATGCTGGAGAAGATCGACAGCGCCGCCGCCGTCAGGCGGTGATTCGTGAG
>JBEKLJ010000315.1:0-2605 GCA_050010255.1 Bryobacteraceae bacterium | reverse complement strand
CAGGCGAGCGGCAATCAACCGCAGCACGCCGACAGCCTCGGCGGTCACCTCCACGCCGATCCCGTCACCCGGGAGTACAAGTACGTTGAGTTGCATGTTCTACCAGCTTATAGCTTATGGCTTATGGCTTGTTGCTTGTGGTTTGCGGCTTGCGGAGATCCGGGCGCCCTAGGCCACGGGCCACGAGCCGCAGGCGGCGAGCGCCGCCGCGCCTACTCCCCCTGCGCGGCCAGCGCGTCGCGGTTCTCGATGATCTGGACGATCTCCTCGTTGGTCAGGCCCTTCTTGCGGTCGGCGACCGCGATGAAGTGCCGGTAGACCGTCTCCAGTTCTTCCTTGCCGAGCGGGTGACCGAGATCCTCGCAGCGCTGATGCAGCGCGTGGCGCCCGCTGTGCTTGCCCAGCACCAGCCTGCTCTCGGGCACGCCCACCGACCGGGGGTCCATGATCTCGTACGTCGTTCGTTCCTTGAGGAATCCGTCCTGGTGGATGCCCGCCTCGTGCGCGAAGGCGTTCGAGCCGACGATGGCCTTGTTCGGCTGCGGCCCGAAGCTGATCAGCTCGGCCAGGAGCTGGCTGGCCGGGAAGAGCTGCTCGGTGACGATGCCGGTGTCGTACGGCAACTGGTCGTGCCGGGTCTGGAACGCCATGACCACTTCCTCGAGCGCGCAGTTGCCAGCGCGTTCGCCGATGCCGTTCATAGTGCACTCGATCTGCCGCGCCCCGTGCATGACTCCGGCAATCGAGTTGGCGGTCGCCAGCCCGAGGTCGTTGTGGCAGTGGACGCTGACGATGGCCGAATCGCCCAGCGCTTTCGCGAACCGCTCAATGAAAAACCCGAACTCCTCCGGAATGGTGAAGCCGACCGTGTCCGGCAGGTTCACCGTCCGCGCGCCGGCCGCTACCACCGCCTTCGAAATCTCCTCCAGGAAGTCCGGATCGGTCCGCGTGGCATCCTCGGCCGAGAACTCCACGTCGTCCACGTAACGCCGCGAAAGCTCCACCGCCGCCACCGCCTCCTCCAGCACCTGCTGCCGCGTCTTGCGCAGCTTGTACTTAAGGTGGAGGTCGCTGGTCGCGATGAAAGTGTGGATGCGCGGCTTGCGGGCGTTTTCCAGAGCGCGGGCGGCCCGTTCTACGTCTAGCGTGCAGGACCTGGCGAGTGCCGCCACCCGCACCGACGGGAACTCTCTGGCAATAGCACCGACCGCATCGAAGTCGCCCTGCGAGGCGATCGGGAAGCCGGCCTCGAGGATATCGACGCCCAGCTCAGCCAACTGGCCTGCCATCCGCACCTTCTCCGGTACGGTCATGCTGCATCCGGGCGACTGTTCGCCGTCCCGGAGAGTCGTGTCGAATATAACTACGCGATTGCCCATGTGACTCCGCCCGCGCTCTGGGGATTGGATCCCCCCGAGCCGGCCTGTTTCTCCGGTCGAGGGGACCTGTATTGGATTATCGCTTCCGAGATCGGATTTGGCAAATTTATTTTCGTCTTGCCATGGATAAGTACCAATGATAGCATAAGAGGGGTTAATGCCCCTCGTGGGATGAATGAGCGAGGCCCCATGGAACTTTACCTCCTCCAGACTTTCCTCACCGTCGCTAACGAGAAGAGCTTCTCCCGGGCGGGCGAGAAGCTGCTGCGGACGCAGCCGGCGGTGTCACTGGCCATCCAGCGCCTGGAGAACGCGCTGGGCGAGAAGCTGATCGACCGCTCGGGCAAGGAGCTGCTGCTGACCGACGCGGGCAAGATCGTGACCGAGTACGCCCAGCGCTTCGACAGCCTTCGGCAGGACCTGGAGAACGCGCTGGCCGAGCTGCGGGACAACGCCGCCGGGCGGCTCTCGATTGGCGCCAACGAGATGACGACGCTCTACCTGCTCCAGCACATCGAGAAGTATCGGCGACTGTACCCCAAAATCAAGGTGCAGGTGCGGCGCTGTCTGTCGAGCAGGATCCCGGTGCAGTTGCTGGATGGCGACCTGGAGCTGGGCGTAATCAGCTACGACCCAGACGACCCCCGGCTGGTCAGCACCGTGATCTATCACGACCACCTGGCCTTCGTGGTCTCGCCGGAGCACCGCTTCGCCCAGCGGAAGTCGGTGTCGATCGCGGAGCTGGGCCTGGAGACGTTCGTGGCGCACAACGTGGTCTCACCCTACCGCGAGGTGGTTGTCAAGGAGTTCTACCGGCGCAAAGCGCCGCTGAACATGGACGTCGAGATGCCCACCGTGGAGTCCATCCGGCGTTTGGTGCAGCGCAACGAGGGCGTGGCCTTCCTGCCGCGCATGTGCGTCGAGCAGGAGATCGGCCAGGGCCTGCTGTGCGAAGTGGAGGTCGAGGAGCTGCACGTCGATCGCAACGTCCGGCTGGTCTACCCGGCGCGGCGCGCGCTGTCACACGCCGCCAAGGCGTTTCTCGAGCTGGTAAAGGCCGGCGCCCAGGCCGACGCGTAGCTGGGCTGACACGAGGCTGGCTCCGCTGTGGCGCGGCGGCGCACCCAGTTCCGGCCACTCCCCGGTCGTCGAATCGCAGGACAGCGGCCTTTGGGGCCGTGAATCGTCGTTCGAATCCATGCCCGGGAGCCAGAGCCCCTGCCTGC
>JBEKLJ010000314.1:0-2685 GCA_050010255.1 Bryobacteraceae bacterium | reverse complement strand
CAAGGCGCGCGACGGCCGGCGCCCGGAGGTCCGTAACGGATCGAGGACGCCGGCCGAGCGCAACACAGTAGATGCGGCCCTATCGCGCGCCGCAGCAGATTGCTGGTGAAACATCCGGGCTAGGGACCGCGCGGGGGCCGATCATGATCGGCCTACGCGGGCGGGGACCGCGACGCCCGTGAGCGAGCCGTTGCCGCACTGCATTACACTGTTCGAGGTGCGTTTATGAGCGACTTGCTGGCCGTTCCCGACCTGAAGAAACTGGTTCGCGAGGTGCCGGACTTTCCCAAGCCCGGCATCCTCTTCTACGACATCACGACGCTGCTCAAGGACGCCGCGGGCCTTCGCAGCGTGGTTGAGGCGCTCAGGGAGCGCTATGAGCACACCGCCATCGACATCGTGCTGGGGATCGAGGCGCGAGGGTTCATTTTCGCGCCGGCGCTGGCCTGCGCGCTGGGGAAGGGGTTCGTGCCGGTGCGCAAGCCGAAGAAGCTGCCAGCCGAGAGGGTTGCGATGGAGTACCAGCTCGAGTACGGGACCGACAGGGTGGAGATCCACAAGGACGCGATCCAGGCCGGGCAGAACGTGCTGATCGTGGATGACCTGCTGGCGACGGGCGGGACGGCGGCGGCGGTCGCCAAGCTGGTGGAGAAGCTGGGCGGACGCGTGGCCGGGCTGGGCTTCGTGATCGAGCTGCTGTTCCTGAACGGGCGGCAGAAGCTGGGAGGCTACGACGTGTTCTCGCTGCTGACATACGAGGCGTAGTGATGATCCGTCGTCGCGCGCGCCTGCGGGCGCTCGCCAAGATCAACTTCGACCTGCGGGTGCTCGAGGCGCGGCCGGACGGCTACCACGAGTTGCGGACGGTGTTTCAAACCATCTCCCTGGCGGATGCCCTGGAAGTGGGGTTCACGCCGGCGCGGCGGACGGTGGTCTCAGTGGCGTGCGACGTGGAGATTGCGGGCCAGAACCTGGTGGAGCGCGCGGCGCACCTGGCCCTGGAAGCGATGAGGACGCGAGGCCGGGTCGAGGTTCACCTCAGGAAGCGGATTCCGCTGGGTGCGGGGTTGGGCGGAGGGTCGAGCGACGCGGCGGCGACGCTGCTGGCCCTGCCGGTGCTGGCGGGCCGGCGGTTGGGGCTGGAGAAGCTGATCGAACTGGGCGCCTGCCTGGGCAGCGACGTGCCGTTTTTCCTGCTGGGCGGCACGGCGGTGGCGCTGGGGCGGGGCACCGAGCTGTATCCGCTGCCGGACCGGCCGGCGGTCGCGTACGGGCTGGTGGTGGCGCCCGGCATTCACGTCTCGACGGCCGAGGCCTACCGTGAGCTGGACCGCCGGCGCAGTTTGACTTCAGCAGCTTCGCAAAGTATCATAAGTGATTTCCAGTCTTGCGTTTGGGAGCGGGGCGGGTCTTTTTCCGCGGCGGCTGGCCGGAACGATTTCGAAACCGTGGTTTTCGCGCGTCATCCCCGCCTGAGGACTCTCAAGCATAGGCTCGAAAGCCTCGGAGCTGAGCCGGCGATGTTGAGCGGCAGCGGCTCGGCGCTGTGGGGCATGTTCAGCGGGCGCCAGCCAGCCGAGCGCGCGCGCTCAGCTTTCGGAAAGGAGCAGGCGTTTGCGATTCGTGTGGTGACGCGCGCCCGCTACCGCGAGTTGTGGTGGCGGCAACTGGGCGCGCACATCGCGGAAAGGGTATGGCCGCCGCAAAGCCGGTACGAATGATGGATCCCGAACGCATCAAAATCTTCACGGGCAATGCCAACCCGGCACTGGCGCAGGAGATCTGCGACTTCCTCAAGCTGCCGCTGGGTTGTTCCTCGGTGGAGAACTTCGCCGATGGCGAAATCTACCTGCAAATCCAGGAGAACGTGCGGGGGGCGGACGTGTTCGTGGTGCAGCCCACCTGCAAGCCGGTGGACCGGAACCTGATGGAGCTGCTGTTGATGATGGACGCGCTCAAGCGCGCTTCAGCGGACCGGATCACGGCGGTGTTACCCTATTATGGGTACGCCCGGCAGGACCGGAAAGACAAGCCTAGAGTCCCCATTTCGGCGAAGCTCGTCGCCAAACTACTGGAGAAAGCGGGAGCCGACCGGATTCTGGCCATGGATCTGCACGCAGCGCAGATCCAGGGCTTCTTCGATATCCCCGTGGACCACTTGTTCGCCATGCCGGTGATGATCGAGTACCTGAGGCCGCTCCAGACGCCGGGCACGATCGTGGTGTCACCGGACGCGGGCGGGGTGGAACGGGCGCGGGCGTTCGCCAAGCGGATGAACGTTCCGCTGGCGATCATCGACAAGCGCCGCGACGATGTGAACGTGGCCGAGGTGATGCACATCATCGGCGAGGTCGAGGAGAGGGATTGCCTGATCATCGACGATCTGATCGACACCGGCGGAACGCTGGTCAAGAGCGCCGAGGCGCTGCTGAAGGCCGGCGCGGCGAGCGTGATGGCGGTGGCCACGCACGCGGTGCTGTCGCCGCCGTCGGTCGAGCGCATCGGGGCCTCGATGATCCGGGAGGTGGTGCTGAGCAACTCGATTCCGCTCAGCGAGGCAGGGCGCCGGTGCGAGAAGATCCGGACGCTTTCGGTGGCGCCGCTTCTGGCGCGCGCCATCCAGTCGATCCACGAGGAGACGAGCGTCAGCTGCCTGTTTGTTTGAAGCATGGGAAGAAGGGGACA
>JBEKLJ010000313.1:0-2700 GCA_050010255.1 Bryobacteraceae bacterium | reverse complement strand
ACCGGCGCCTCGCGCGGCACGTTCCGCTCGATCCATCGCCCGGCGAGCGTGCGCGTATCTTCGCGCGCCAGCGCCGCCACCAGAGCGCCCGCTGCGGCCAACTGCAACCCCAGGAGCAGGGCGACGGCGCCGTATAGCAGCCGCTGCGCCGCTTTTCGAGGAGCCAGACGCGCGGCCAGGCGCGCCGCCGTCCACGCCGCCAGCACCGCGACGCCGGGCAGCGCCGGCAACAGGTAGCGGAAGGGGACCGGGTGACGGAAGGGGATGAGCGCGGCGACGAGCGGCGCCGTGCCGAGCAGTATCACCGCGGCGCCGTGGCAGCCTGGGCGGCGGCGGACCACGCCCCAAACCGCGGCGGCCGCCGCCACCAGTCCCAACCAGCTTCCCGGCCCGTAGAAGAGCGGCCGCAGCAGCATCTCCGCGGCGCGGGCGGCCTCCCACGGCGCGGACCCCGCTGCGCCGCCATAGAACGCGCTCAGGATCGAGACTACCGTCCCGGAGGATTCCCCGTGCGCCAGAAACACATAGGGGTTCAACACCGCGAAGACCGCGCCGGCGGTGGCCGCGGCCAGCGCTATCTCGGCCAGGAGCCGGCGCGATGCGGCGAAGGCGTTGCCCTGCAGGACGACCAGGAGCAGGCCGGGTGCGGCCAGCGCCGCCGTGTACTTGGTCGCCAGGGCCAGGCCGAAACACGCCGCGGCGGCCAGCAGCGCCCGCCGGCGCCCGCTCTCCGGCGCTTCGCGGCAGCGCATCGCCTGGAGCAGGCACGCGGCCACCAGCGCGGTCATGAGCGTATCGGTGACGCCGAAGTGCGCCTCGCGCACGGCCAGCGGCGACACCGCATAGGCGGCGGCGGCAGCCAGCGCCCAGCCGCGCGGGCAGAGGCGGCGCGCCATCCAGTACACCAGCAGCACCGTCAGGGTTCCGGCGGCCAGCGAGATGGCGCGCGCGGCCAGGAAGTATGCCGTGGGGTTCGACGCGAAATCCGTCCACGGCTTCAGCAACACCGCGTAGACCACCGCGCAGCACTCCACCAGCAGCGCGGGATAAGCGAAGAAACCGGGGTTCCCCAAATGCGCGAAAAAGCCGGCGGCCGCCTGCACAATCAGCGACTCGTCGGGCCGCACGTAGAAGTTCGAAAGCAACGGCGCGCCGAAGCCGAGGCCCCAGCCGCGCAGCAGCGCCGCCAGCCCGAGCACCAGTCCGATCGACAGCCGTTCAGTCCGTTCGGTTCGCATCGAGGTAAAGGTAGGGTCCTTCCGGCGCGGGCCACGCGCGTTCGGTGAGCGGCGCCAGCCAGTGCTCCCAAAAGGCGTTCAGCCACGGGCGAGGCGACAGCGTCCAGCGGCCGGTGAGGTGGCGGCACAGCCAGCGCCAGGCGCTCAGGTAATGCGCCGCGTCGAAGACCCGGTGGGCGCGCGGGGAGAGGTAATAGAAGCCGCGGTTCAGGCGGAATCCGCCGCGCGCGAGGCGGCTCGTCCACTCCTCCAGCGAAAGCGTATGAAAATGGCGCGAGTGGCCGTTGAACCAGCGCGCGTAGCCGGCGGCGACGCGGCTGCCGAGCAACATGCGGCCGAAGGTGTGGCTGGGCGCAGTGAGCAGCAGGCGGCCGCGCGGCGCCAGCACGCGACGGCACTCGCCGAGCGCGCCATCGAGATCCGGGATGTGCTCGAACACCGAGTTCGAGACTATGGTGGCGAACGCGCCGGCCGGAAACGGCAGGCGCGTCGCGTCGGCGGCCAGCAGGTGACGATGGGCGCGGCGGGCGCGCGCCTCGGCGAGCACGCGCGGGTCCAGATCGACGCCGCAATCCGGCGGCTCGCGGAAGGCCAGCGCGGCAAACAGCCCGTCGCCCGCGCCCAGATCGAGCAGCGGACGCTCCAGCGGCCCGGCATCGCGCAGCAGGGCGCACTCGACGCCGCGCACGATGGCGGCGAACAGCGGCGCTTCGCGCAAATAAGCGGCCACGAACTCGCGCGGCGAAGCGGTCATCGGACGCACTCCTCCAGCAGGGCTTCGAAACGCCCGATGGAGTCCTGGGCCGCGAACCGCTGGCGAATGCACTGGGGCGGTGGCGCGCCGCCGGCACGCTCCGCGAGCACCCCGGCGATGGCTTCGGCGAGCGCCCCGGCATCGCCCGGCGGAACGCTGCGGCCGAAACCGGTCCAGCGCACGGCCATGCGCACACCAGGCAGGTCGCTCGCCACCACCGGCGTGCCGCACAGCATGGCCTCGGCCTGCACCAGCCCGAAACTCTCGGTGCGATTCAGGCTGGGGAGCGCGAGCACGTCGCAGGCGGCGTAGAAGGCGGAAAGGTCGGGTTCGACGATGCCCAGTAGGCGGCAGCGATCTCCCAGCCCGCCCAGGCGGGTGAGGATTCTGCGGCGGTAGGCGGCCTCGCCGATGACCGTATCAGTGTCGCCGGCCATCAGCAGCCGCGCGTTGTGGCCGGCGGCGAGCAGGCGCTCGAGCGCGTCCAGCAGAACGTGGATGCCTTTCTCGGCCGCCAGCCGGCCGACGAATCCGATCAGCCTCTCGCCCCGCGGCGCATGACGCTGGCGCAACGCACCGACCGCGGCGGGATCGGGAACGGGGATTTCGACGATGGGGAGGATGATCCGCACCTTCTCGCGAAAGCGCGCGGCGTAGGGGCTGGCGGCGGCGTAGTCCTCGGTGCCAAAAACGCTGGCGCGCGCGGAC
>JBEKLJ010000312.1:0-2701 GCA_050010255.1 Bryobacteraceae bacterium | reverse complement strand
AAACAAGGGCGATGATCCGTGCATCAAGAAGGTCGCCGGTGCGTGGAACGTAGAGAATGGCATGTCGACAACGACGAAGCCTCGGCTCGAGCTTGTCGATTTCCGTCCTGAACGTGCCACGGATGTCGACGTTCCTACCTTCCTTTACATCGATGCAGGCCTCGATGACGGCCCAGAGCATGCCGTACCAAACAAGCATGAATCCGAACTGCTTGCTCGCGAGCATAGCCGGACCCGCTTCTGGAAAGTCATCCGGCAGTTCCCGAAGGCACTGATCGAAGAGCTCCCGCTGTTGGTTCGCCCACATCCAATGGCGATGCAGCAGGAGGAAATCCTCGGTCGGCCTATCCTTCAAGGGATAGTGCCCGGCGGAAGCTGTCCATTCTTCCTCACTGTAGTCGGCTGACGCCACGGCTCACCTTCCTTGTCCGACAACTTCGCTCCCAGTTTGAGGTCGGCCGACGAGGCCGACCAGTTCCGCCCCTCTCGATGGAGACAGCTTTCCGCAGACGATTCCAAATGTGCGCGTAAACCATCGTGGTCTGGACGTCCTTGTGCCCTAGGCGTTCCCGGGCGGTTCTGAGTGTACCTCAAGCACCCGCCTAGCGCGCGAGCCACGCTGTCAACGACCGACTCGGCATCGAACCTGAATCTGGGTTGTGAGCCACCCTGCCGCGCGAGTCGACCGGCTCCCTCGGCACCGACCGCTTGTCCTCGGTTCGACCCACCATTCGCCATCACGGACCTGAACATCACTCTGTGGTGCGCCTGACGGTAGAATGGTTGTTGATGACGCGCGAACCGGGGACAGTAACAATTTGCACCTTTTCGCTGAAAGGCCGCCGGCGGCGTCTCTGCGGCAAGCCCGGCTCAGTCTTCGGCGGCCGTGAGCTTCAACCGCCCTCGGCACTCCCGGCAGTACTCGTCCCCCTTGGCGTCCACCCGGTCCACCGAGTGCGCGGAGCTCATGACGCAGGACCAGTTCGGGCAGTGCACCAACCCGCGCAGGTGCCCCACTTCGTGCCACAGCTCGCGCACCGCCCGCTCCACCAGCAGCTCGCGGTTCGGCGGCAGGCCGTAGAATTCCTCCCGCAGCCGGCGCGTCGAGAAGATCGCCCGCGCGGCGGAACGGCTTCTGCGCAATGTGATCCACGAGGACGGCGGCCCGCTGATTCATAACGGCTCGGAAGAGGAGCAGCGCTCCTTCGACTCGACCTGCCGCAAACTCCACCGCTTTCTCACTCAACCCAGCGCTGAGCCCGCCAGTTGCCCACAGATTCCCCGGACGAGGCTACAAATCAAGCGCCCAGCCCCGATTCGCAGCAGCTCGAATTACGCAGCGAATAAGAAGAAGCCGCGGCGCAGAACGGCAGGCGAAAGAAGCTGGCTGGATGTCTAAGGTACGCTTATTGGTCTTGATGTCCACGCGGACACCATCACGGTGGCCCTGGCCGAGCCGAAGTCCGTCCGTTCGATCTAATCCCCTATCACCTGGAGCCGGCCTGGCAACTGATAGCGAAGTTGGGTCCTGTGAAATGCCTGACGATCCACCGTTAAGCTGGCCCACTGATCGGCCCAAGAGTTCACCGTGGCGCCGTATCGGCCAGGATTTTCATTTTGAGATTGCGGCCTCACACCCAACTCAGGTTGGTGATGGAGTTGGCCGGCAGGGTAACTTCGGTCATCAGGTTTCCCAGCCGCAACTGCGTCTTGCGCGCGGCGCCGGTGTTGCTCAGAACCACGGTCTTGGCGGCCTCTGGGTTGACGAATGCCACGTGCGCGACTCCTTCCAGGTCGCCCTGCGTATCGAAGCGCTTCGATCCGCGGTGCGCCGCGCGGGTATAGTGCTTCATGGCCCAATAGGCGCCGCTACGGGTGATTTCTTTCGTCTTGGAATCGATCGTAATAAGACCGGGGCCGGTGAACGGCCCGATGTTCGGTTTGCCGTTTTCGTCGAGCACCAGGTTCCAGACGATGATGCATTTCAGCCAGTTGCGCACAGCATTCGCGGCGCCCACGCCGGCGCGCGCAATCACCTCGCAAGACTGCCGGTCGCGGCGAGGCTGGCTTCCGGCTCCGCCGGCAGGCTCGGGACCGGCTCCACCGGGAGCGCCGGCTCCAAAGGTCATGGGGCCGACTAGCGAGAACGTGGCTTCAAAGTCGCCTTCGGTCCAGTACATGTTTTGGTTTGGGAACAGGTCGTGCACGCGGCTCACCGCGGTGACCGAACCCACGTAGGAATGCCACGCCACGCCATCGGTGTAGCGGTTGAGCGCGGGGTTCTCAAGCTCATTCATCACACGGCCATAGAGATTAAAGTTATGGTCCAGTATCCAGATCTTGGTCGGGATCTTGTTTTGCTCGAGGGCCGGGCCGAAATGCTGGCCCACGAACGCGATCTCGTGTTCCTGGGCCCAAAGGCAGGCGGGCATGCGCCCGTCCTGATCGGTGTCGACCTCATTCTGAGGCGTGATGGCGTCGACCGGCACGCCCTCGGCTTGGTAGCTCTGCAGGAACTTCACCAGGTACTTGGCATACGCCGGGAAGTTCCTGGGCCTGAGCGAGCCGCCCAACATCGTTCCGTTTGCCTTCATCCAGCCCGGAGGGCTCCACGGCGAAGCCAGCAGGTACAGACTCGGGTTGTGCTTGCGCGCGGTCCGCAACTGCGGCAGGATGTACTGCTTGTCGTGATCGATGGAGA
>JBEKLJ010000311.1:0-2707 GCA_050010255.1 Bryobacteraceae bacterium | reverse complement strand
AATGGCAGGCCTTGGCTGGCAGGCTTCGCCTGCCAGGCCGGCCGCCGCCGGCCAACAGAAAACCCCTTGACACCGACCGGCCTTCTCATGGAAGCCGCGCGCGTAAGCAAGCGGAGGGGTTTCGAGCGCGGGGCCAAAAGGCTCCGCTCCCTGACGGTCGCGGCTCGGTCAGAGAATGTATCCCTCTGGCTCCGGTTTTTGTGAGGGCGTCGGCCGCCACGCGGCTCAGTGAGCGAACTTCGCCTCCGCCGCCAACTGCTTGTGACAGGAGCGGCACAGCGCTTCGCGCCGGACCTTCAGGTGCGGCCGGTAGTTGCTGGTATGTGGCGTGTGGCAGGCCGTGCACGGCAGTTTGCCGTGCGCCGACTTGCTCCGGGCGAGCTGGTTGTCGATCAGCACGTGGCAGCTCAGGCACAGGTCGGTGACCTTGCCGCCGATCAACTGCACCCTGCCTCCCCGCGGTTCGGCATGGCAGTCGTCGCAGTGGCGCCCGGCAAACGGCCCGTGCTGGATCTCGTAGAGCAGCTTTCGCAGACGCGAGGCGTGCGGGTCGTGGCAGATCGTGCACGAGGCGGTCTCGACCGGCTGCTGCTGGTGAGCGGCGGTGAAGCTCGCCGCGCGCGCGTCGTGGCAGTCGAGGCAGAGCGCGGGCTGCGCACCTTTCAAATAGGGCGGTTTGGAGTCTGGCGCCGCGGAGTGATCCACGTGGCAGGTGAGGCAGTCGCCGGGGTGCACCGAGTGCTTCTTCAGTTCGCTCGCGAGCGGCTGGTGGCACTTCAAGCACTCCGCCGCTTGCGCCCACACGGGCGCAGTCGAGAGCAGCAGCAACAGTGGTAGGGACAGTCGGCGCAAAGACTGATTATATGCCGGGCTCAGCGCCCGATTCGCGCTAGCTCTTCCAGGCCGAGCCGGCCCGTATAGATGGCCATGCCGAGCGCGGCGTGGACGCCGAGGCGGTCGAGCTCGCGGACCTCCTCCATCGTGGTGATGCCCCCCGCCGCCGTGATCTCGAGCGCGGTGGCGCGGCGGAGCCGCCGGAACCAGTCCAGATCGGTCCCTTCGAGCAGGCCCTCTTTGTCCACATAGGTGCAGAGGAAGCCGCCGCAGAAGGGCTCGAGCTGGGAGAGCACCTCTTCCGCGTTGAGCGAGGTCGCCTCCCGCCAGCCCTTGACGACGATTCTGCCGTCCTTGGAATCCAGGGCCACGATCACGCGCTCGCGTCCGATCGCCGCGGCCATCCCGGCGAGGAACTCCGCGTTGATGCCGGCCGAGGAGAACGCGGCCGTGCCGACGATCACCTTGCGCGCTCCCTGCTCGATGAGCTTGCGCGCACGCTCGATGGTTCGCACGCCGCCGCCGACCCGCGCCGCCGAGCGCCGCGCCAGGAACTCGACGATGGCGTCGTTCGAGCCGCGGCCGATGGCGGCGTCGAGGTCGATCACCTGAATCTCCGGGAAGGCCGCGAAGCGCGCCAGCATTTCCTCGGGCGTGCCGCCCTCGAGCGCCTTCTCCCGCCCCTGGACGAGCTGCACGACCTTGCCGTCCATCAGGTCGATGCAGGGGATGATCACGCGAGCTCGCTCCCGAGCGCGGGGCGCACCGGAACACCGCAGGCGGCCAGGTACCGCTTCAAGTCGTCCACGGTGTAAGTGCCGTAATGGAAAACCGATGCAGCCAGCGCGGCGTCGGCCTCGCCTTCGGTGAGCACCCGCGCGAAGTGCTCCGGCCTGCCCGCGCCGCCCGAAGCGATGACGGGGATGTGAGTGGCCCGCGAGACCGCCCGCGTCAGCTCGCAGTCGAAGCCCTCCTGAACGCCGTCGGTATCCATGGAGGTGAGCAGGATCTCGCCCGCGCCCAGCGCCTCGCCGCGCGCCGCCCACTGGAGGGCGTCGACGCCGGTGTCGTCGCGCCCGCCGCGCACGTAGACGCGCCACTGGCCCGGCGCGCCGCGCTTGGCGTCGATAGCCAGCACCACCGCCTGCGCGCCGAACTCCTCGCTCAGCTCCGTGATCAGCTCCGGACGCTTCACCGCGGCGGTGTTGACGCCCACCTTGTCCGCTCCGGCCAGCAGAATCTTGCGCGCGTCCGCCACCGACCGGATGCCCCCGCCCACCGTCAGCGGGATGAAGACCTTCCGCGCCGTGCGCGCCACCACGTCGACCATGGTCTCGCGCGCGTCGCTCGAGGCCGTGATGTCCAGAAAGACCAGCTCGTCCGCACCCTGCTGGTTATAGCGGTCCGCCAGCTCGACCGGGTCTCCCGCGTCCCTCAGGTTCACGAAGTGCACGCCTTTGACCACGCGGCCCGCGGTCACGTCCAGGCAGGGGATGATGCGCTTGGCCAGCATCAAAGCTCCACGAAGTTCCTTACGATCTTCAGCCCCACGGGGCCGGACTTCTCGGGGTGGAACTGTACCCCGAACACATTGCGGTCCTCGAGCAGCGCCGTGCAGGGAATCGAGTAACTGCACGCCGCCGCGGTCAGATGACTTAGCGGAACATAGTAACTATGAGCGAAGTACACGAATGGCTTCGGGCCAAGTCCATCCAGCAGCCGCGCCTGCCGCTGCCGCTCCAGTTCGTTCCAGCCCATGTGCGGCACCCGAGCCGTAGCCGGGAACCGCCGCACCGCGCCCTGGTAGACACCCAGCCCGCGGACCTCCGGCGCCTCCTCGCTGCGCTCCAGCAGCGCGTGCAGCCCCAGGCAG
>JBEKLJ010000310.1:0-2711 GCA_050010255.1 Bryobacteraceae bacterium | reverse complement strand
CCTGCCCGGTCCCGCTGCCCGCGGGCGACCGCATCGTGCTCGCGCACGGCGGCGGCGGCAAGCTCACGCAGCAGCTCATCGAGACAGTGTTCTTGCCGGCGTTTTCGAACCCGGCGCTCAATGCGCGGCACGACGGCGCGGTGCTCCGCGCGGGCAACCAGCGCCTGGCGTTCACCACGGACGCATACGTGGTGCGCCCGGTGATCTTCCCCGGCGGCGACATTGGCGACCTGGCGGTGAACGGCACCGTGAACGACTTGGCCATGTGCGGCGCGCGGCCGTTGTGGCTGAGCGCGGCATTCATCCTCGAAGAGGGCCTCGCCATGGAGACGCTCACCACCGTGGTGGCCTCGATGCGCCGGGCCGCGCAAGCCGCCGGAGTCGAGCTGGTGACGGGCGACACCAAGGTGGTGGACCGCGGCGCCGCCGACGAGCTGTTCATCGCCACCGCCGGCGTGGGCCTGATCGAGCACCCAGGCGACATCGGGCCGCAAGCCGTCCAGCCGGGCGACGCCGTCATTCTCAGCGGCGATCTCGGCGCACACGGGGTCGCTGTTCTCTCCGTGCGGGAGGGTCTGGAGTTCGAGGCGCCGATCGAGAGCGACACCGCGCCGCTTTGGGCGCCGGTCCAGGCGCTGCTCAAGGCCGGAATTGAGGTGCACTGCCTGCGCGACCTGACCCGCGGCGGCCTGGCCTCCGCGCTGAACGAAATCGCCTCGGCCCGCGGCCTGCGCATCACCATCGAGGAGATTGCGATCCCGGTGCGCGAGGTGGTGAAGGCCGCTTGCGAGCTTCTGGGCCTCGACCCGCTCTACGTCGCCAACGAGGGCCGGTTCGCCGCCTTCGTGCCGGCGCGCGACGCCGAGCGCGCCGTGGACGTGCTGCGAGGGCTGGTGGTATCACACCGCGCCGCGCGCATCGGCCACGTGGTGGACGGCCGCGCCGAGGTGGTCCTGGAGAGCCGCATCGGCGGCGCCCGCGTCGTGGACATGCTCAGCGGCGAGCAGTTGCCGAGGATCTGCTGAAGCCGGAAACCGGGGACAGCGGGTAGGGGTCGATCATGATCGACCCCTACTCCCCGCCGCCCGCCGGTTCGACGACGGCCTGCATCGAGCCCCGCGACTCGGGGATGCGCGGATCCGGGCCGTAGCCGCGGATCTGGTCGCGCGCGAACTCGGCCTGCGGCAGCTCGCAGGTGATCACGACGGTGCGCCCGGTCGTATCCACCTCGACGGCGCGGTGGAACGCCTGCGCCTCGGAGAGCACAAACAGCCGATGCAGCATCTCGATGACGTAGGCATAGGTGTGCACGTCGTCGTCGAGCAGGATCACGTGATAGAGTGGCGTGAGCTTCTCGCTATCCATCACTTCGGGCCCGGGCGTTGGTGCGGTGGATGCCATTCGCCCTATTTGTTCTCCAGGGCACTGAAGGTCGCGGCGATGTTTTCCTTGACCCCTTCGGCCAGCGCCTCGGCCGGAGTGCTGAGCGCCGCGTCGAAGCTGTACCGGACCGACTGGGCAGCCACGTACTCGCCGTAGGTGCCCGCCAGGGACTTGAGCGTCGGCGGCGTGATCTCCTTCTGAAGTTGTTCGACCGTCCGGCCCCGCTCCTTTCCGCGAGACACCGCCTCGGTCAGCTCGCTGATATAGGCGGCCATTTGTGGCAGGCGCTCGCGGGTGTCTTGCACAGCGCCGTGGCCGCCGATGACATGCCTGAAGTCGAGCTCGGCAATCGACCGTAACGTTGCGGGCCACTCGCGCGGATACCCGTCGCCAACATAGGGCAAGAACCCATGCAGCAGATCGCCGCTGGCGAGGACCTTCTTCTGCGGGCACCAGACAATCACGTCGCCGGCCGTGTGCCCGCGGCCGCGGAAGGACAACCGCAGCTCGTGGGCCTTGTCGTGGATGACGAGGTCGCGGTCGAAGGTGATGTTCGGCAGCTCAATCGGCATCCCGCGGAGCTCAGCCAGGAAGGCCTTTGCTTCGGCGACGCCTTGCTCGAAATGCGCGCGCGCCCGGGGATCCTTGGCCGCCGCCCGTTGCTGTTCGAAGCGTTCGATCTCCTTCGAAAGGCGCTCCGCCATCGACTTCATCGCCGCTTCAGAGCGCTTGAGAATGAGGTCCCGCGTCGCCGTGCTCGAAATGAAGTCGGCTCCCGGCGCGACCTTGGCGTAGGCCGAGTTACCGCCCACGTGATCGAAGTGGAAATGCGTGTTGACGACGTAGCGGACGGGCTTGGGCGTGATCTTCCTCAGATCGGCGATGAGCGCCGCCGCGGCCGAGGGCTTCGAGTGCGTGTCTATCACCAGCAGGTCGTTTGCGTTCTCGAAGACGGCCGCGTTGCAGTTGATCATGGCCGCCGGCCGGGCGATGGCGGCCCAGACGCCCTCGGCCACCTTCTCGATCTCAAACAGGCCGGCGGGCGCGGCGGCTGCCTGCGCGCGGGCCTGCGCCGCGCTGAAGAACGCGTGCTCCAGAACCGAAAGCCCCATCCAGCCGGCGCTCAGCCGGGCGAAGAAGCCTCTGCGGGTGTGCGAATGCATGGCCACCTCCGTTCCTATTGATCGTACAGCAGGCGTGCCCGCATCGCCGGCCGCTGCCCGGGCTTGAGAGCCCGGCGGCGACTTCGAGAACTCGCCCTACGAGTGGGGCGAACCCTCTGGTTCGCCAGCCGGCCCTCTGGCCGGCGGGACGAATTCAGGGATTGC
>JBEKLJ010000309.1:0-2752 GCA_050010255.1 Bryobacteraceae bacterium | reverse complement strand
ATCGGACCAGTCTCGTCCAGATTAGCTTCTGAGCGCCGTGCGCCGCCCTGCCGTGCGGCTAGCACCCGCGCGGTTAGCACCGCGCACCCGCCTCACCCTCCGGCTCACGCCTCGCCGCCGTCCACGTAGCCGCGCTCCTCCAGCGCGCGCAGCACCTTGGCGGCGCTCTCCTCGACCGACTCCACATCGGTGCAGCACTCCACCTCGGCCGCGAGCGGTGGCTCGTACGGATCGTCGATGCCGGTGAAGCCCTTGATCTCGCCGGCCCGCGCCTTGCGGTACAGGCCCTTGTTGTCGCGCTGCTCGCACACCTCCAGCGGCGCGTTCACCCACACCTCGATGAAATCCCCGATGCGCGCGCGGCACTCGTCGCGGATCTCGCGGTAGGGCGAGATGGCCGCCACCAGCGCGATGACTCCGTTGCGCGCGAGCAAATCCGCCACGAAGCCGATGCGGCGGATGTTCTCGTCCCGGTCAGCCTTCGAGAACCCCAGGCCCTTGGTGAGGCTCCGGCGCACCACGTCGCCGTCGAGCGCCTCGACCTTGCGCCCCCGCGCGCGCAGCACGCGCTCTACTTCCTGGCAGAGGGTCGTCTTCCCCGCCCCGCTGAGTCCGGTAAACCAGACCGTCACACCCCGGCGTTCGCTGGTCACTTGGCAGGCGCCTCCCGGCTGGCTTCCATCAAGATACGCGCCACTTCGGGCCGGCTGAACTCCGCCGGCGGCATTTGCCCGCGCGCAAGCATGTCCCGCACCGCCGTGCCCGACAACTGGAGCCAGGATTCGGGTCCGTGCGGGCAGGTCTTGGCGGTCACGAACTGGCCGCACTTGCGGCAGTGGTGTGCGTTCTCGAACTTCAGCGGCACGATGCCGAGCTCGCCCGGCGCCAGCTCGTCGAAGATCTCCTGCGCCTCGTAAGTGCCGTAGTACTTGCCCACGCCCGCGTGGTCGCGGCCCACGATGAAGTGCGTGCAGCCGTAATTCTTGCGCGCGATGGCATGCATGATGGCCTCGCGCGGTCCGCCGTAGCGCATCGCCGCCGGGAACACGCCCAGCAGCACCCGGTCCCGCGGGTAGTAGTTCTTCAGGATCGCCTCGTAAGTGCGCATCCGCACCGCGGCCGGGACATCGTCGCCCTTGGTGGCGCCCACCAGCGGATTCACGAACAGTCCGTCCACCGTCTCCAGCGCTACCTTTTGCAGGTACTCGTGCGCGCGGTGAATCGGGTTGCGCGTCTGGAAGGCGACGATCGTGCGCCAGCCGCGCGCGGCGAACTCCGCGCGCGTCTGGGCCGGCGTGAAGCGGTACTCGAGAAACTCCTCGTGCGGGACCGCACCCAGCAGCGTGACCGGCCCGCCCACATTCACCTCGCCCGCTTCGTACAGCGCCGCAACGCCGGGATGCGCGGCGTCCTGGGTCCGGAAGACGGCCGCCGCCTCCCTGGCTTTGTCGGGACGGTAAACGTCGGTCACCGTCATCGAAGCCAGCACCGTCCCCTGCCAGGCGAGCGCAATGCGCCGGCCGCCGCCCAGCCCCGCGGCGAAGCCCGCGTCCACGCCCAGCGTCACCGGGACCGGCCACAGGACGCCGCTGGCGAGCCTCATCTCCTCCACCACGCCGTGGTAGTCGGCCTCGCCGGCGAAACCTTCGAGCGGTGAGTACACGCCGCTGGCGATGCACTCCAGGTCCGCCAGCGCGCGCTCGCTCAGATCCAGGCGCGGCAGGCCCTCGGCCTCGCGCAGCAACTCCTCGCGCTCCTCCGCGCCTGCGCGCCGGTCAACCAACGCGCCCCCGTGGGGTAAAATCAATCTCACCTCGGTTTGTCGCATCCGGCCGCCGAAGCTCATATTCTACGGGTCGCCGGGGCGCACTGTCACCTCCAGGCTGGAAGCTGGCAGCTGATGGCTGGAAGCTGATAGCTGTTTTTTGTAGCGCGCGCTCTGCCGTTTTTTGGCATCCGCAATCGGATAGCGTGCCGCGTCGGCTTTCCGCTTTTTGGATCCGCAATCGGACAGCCGACGTTCTGGAAGCTGAAAGCTCGAAGCTGGAAGCTAATCCTTCCGCAGCCCCTACGCTAGATCGCGGCTGGCGGAGAGCTGGGGACCAGCGGCCTTGCGCGGCACCCAGCGCCGCACCAGGGCCATCAGGATCAGGACGACTCCAAATGTGCACACGATCGTCGCGCCCGTGGGCAGGTCAATCTGTAGCGACAGATAGACCCCCAGCGCGGAAACGAGCGTGCCCATCGTCCAGCCGATCGCCAGCCGCGGGCCCACATTCTCGGCATAGAGCATCGCTCCCACGGACGGAACGATCAGGTAGCAGAACACCAGCAGAACCCCGGCGATCGCCACCGACGAGGTCACCACAAACCCGAACGAAGCGTAGAACAGGAAATCCCACAGCCGCGTCGAGATGCCTTTCGCCTCGGCCTCCTCCGGGTGCATGGAGATCAACAGGAACCTGCGGCGGAAAATGTAATGGAACAGGCCGATGGCTCCGTATAGCGCGGCGGTCTTGGCGACCTCGTACCAGGAGACCGTGAGGATGTTGCCCACCAGCATCTCCTTGAGGTGTTCGGTCTGCTGGGTCGATTTGCTCATGGCTAGAATCGCCGCGGCGGAAGCCACGGCGTAGCAAATGCCGATGACCGCCTCCTGCGGAATGCGCGCGCGCCGGCCGCGGATGGTCGAGAAGACCGCCGCGCCCACGAACGTGAAAATGAGACTGACCACGTAGGCCGCATCGCCGTG
>JBEKLJ010000308.1:0-2787 GCA_050010255.1 Bryobacteraceae bacterium | reverse complement strand
CCCGCAGAGCCTGCCAGCGCCGGCTCGCTGGGAGCATGCGGCTCGGGAGCAACCGTCATCACCGCGGCACAAGCTCGCACACCAACCCAGCGAACGGATTGTTTCACAGCTTCCTGGCCCCGGTGTTCCTGCCAATCGCAACTGAGAAGTCCCACCGCCGCCCCTCACCGCGCGCCCGATAGCAGAAACCTCAGGAACGCCCGCGAATCCCGCGTCAGGCCGGGGAAAGTGGCAATCACCTTCCCGTCCGGATCGAGAATGGCGTAGTAGGGGATGGCGACGGTCGCGAACAGGGCCTGCTCGAGCGCCTGGTTCTCCTGGGAGGCCGGGTCCAGGCCATCGGTGTACAGCTCGACCAGGACGTAGTCCTCCAGCGCCGCGGCGATCTCGGGCCGGGTGAACATGTTCGCCTTCATCCAGTGGCAGTTCGTGCAGGCGTAGCCGCTGAAGGCGACCAGCACGCGCCTGTTCTCCCGGCGCGCCCGCTCGAGCGCCTCGCGGTACTGGTTCTTCATCCAGGCGAGACTTCCCCCCCCGCCGTGGCCGGCCCGGAGCGAGCTCTCCGAGGCTGCCGGGACGTAGGCGTCCAGCTCGCCCAGACGCGCGCCGAACATCCCCGGCACGAGGCTGAGGGCGAAGACGAGCAGCGCGGCGCCCGCCAGCAGCCGCGCCAGTCCGACTCCCTCCTCCGGCTTGGTCCCAGGCAGCCGCAGCAAGCCCAGCAGGTACAGGCCGGCGGCGGCGAACAGCACGATCCACGCCGCCAGGAACCGCTCGCGCGTGAGCAGGTTCCATTGCATCACCTGGTCGATCGCGCTCAAGTACTTGAACATCGCGGCCAGGATCAAGAAACCCATCACCACTTTGACCCGCTCCAGCCAGCCGCCGCTCTTGGGCAGGCGTTTCAGGAAGGCGGGGAACAGCGCCAGCAGGAAGAACGGCGTCGCCAGGCCCCCGGCGAACGCGATCATGCCGCCCAGCGGGCGCAGGCCGCCGCTGGCCACGGAGGCCGCGAGCAGCGTCCCCATGAACGGCCCGACGCAAGCGAACGCCGTCAGCGAGAAGGTCAAACCCATGAGCAGGGCGCCGAGCGCTCCCCCGCCCTTCGAGGCGCGGTCCAACCGCGTCAGCAGGCGCGAAGGCAGCGTGATCTCGAAGGCGCCGAGCAGGCTCAGAGCGAACACCAGGAAGACCAGCGCGACAAAGCCGTTCACCCAGACGTTCGAGCCGAGCTGGAGCGCGCCGAACGGGCCGAGTATCGCCGTCGCGATCAGGCCCAGGCCCGAGAACAGCACAATGATCCCCAGCGCGAACAGCAGAGCGTCGCCGGCGCTCCGGCCGCGCGACACAGCAGGCTTGCTCAGGAAGTAGGAGACCGTGATCGGGATCATCGGGAAGACGCACGGCGTGAAGACCGCTGCCAGTCCGAAGCCAAAGGCGGCCAGCAGGAACATCGCCAGCCCCGCTGCGTCCTCAGCCACGCCCCCGGCGCCGCGGGAAGAGGGAGGCGCGTTTCCGCGCACGGGTGCGTTCGGGTCGAACAGTGTGTACCCGGGCGGAATCGCGATGTCCGCCGCCGCTCGCGCGCCCGGGACGATGGTCAGCTTCAGCGCCAGCTCCGCCCGCCGCGGCGGCAGGCACATCTGGTCGTTGCAGGTCTGCCAGCGCGTCTGGACCAGCAGGTCGAGGGGCCCGGCGGGCGCGTTCTTCCCGAGCTCGATCTGGAGCCGGAAGACGGCCTGCTGTTGGTAAGTGCCAACCTGGAAGCGGAAGTTCGGATCGAAGACCGTCCGCGGCGTCGGCTGGTAGAGCTTCACCGCCGCAATGGCCGGGTTCTGGGAAAGGCGGATGCTGGTCGGGATGATGGGCCGGGGAGCATTCAACCCGTAGAGGTGCCACCCGGGTTCAATCGTGGCGGTGACGAGGATCAGGACGTTCGCGCCCGCCGGGGCCTGGGCCGCTTGGGGCTCAATCGTCCATCGGACCGGATTCAGCTTCTGGGCCACAGCCGGCAGGACGCAGGCGGCCGCCAGCAGCACAGCCAGGGCTGGAAGGCGGCGGGGCACTGCTACGCCTGAACGGCTTCCTGGGAGGCGCAGGACCAGCGCTTGAGCTCGGTCTCGATGCGCTGGTTGACGCGCGCCTCGGCGTACTGGGCGGCCACCCGGATGGCGTTCTTGAACGCGTTGGCGTTCGAGCGGCCGTGGCAGATGATGCAAACGCCCTTGACGCCCAGCAGCGGCGCGCCGCCGTATTCGGAGTAGTCGAGCCGCCTGCGGGAATCCTGGAACGCTCCGTGGACCAGCATGTAGCCGAGCTGGCGGGTGATGGTCGTGCGCAGCGACTGATCGAACATCTTGCGAATGACCTCGACCAGCCCTTCGCTGACCTTGAGCGCCACATTGCCGATGAAGCCGTCGCAGACGATCACGTCGGCCTTCCCGGTGTAGAGGTCCCGGCCCTCGACGTTGCCGATGAAGTGGATCGGCAGGGTCTTCAGCAACGGCGTGGCGCTCTTGGTCAGCTCGTTGCCCTTGTGCTCCTCCTCGCCGATCGACAACAGGCCCACGCGCGGGTTCGCATTGCCGAAAATCACTCGCGAATAGATCTCGCCCATGAGGGCGAACTGCGCCAGCATCTGCGGCGAGCAATCGACGTTGGCGCCCACGTCCATCATCACCGTCGCCGTGCCGCGGATGTTGGGGAACACCGTGGCCAGCGCCGGCCGGTCCACGCCTTGGACCATGCCCTGCACCATCTTCGCCGTGGCCATCACCGCGCCGGTGT
>JBEKLJ010000307.1:0-2794 GCA_050010255.1 Bryobacteraceae bacterium | reverse complement strand
CCCGAAGGTCTTCCTGGGCTACAGCGACATCACCTCGCTGCATCTGGCTATTCAGAAGCGCGCCGGCCTGGTGACGTTCCACGGCCCGATGATGATCTCCGCCTTCACCGAATTCACGCAGAAGTGGTTCCGGCGGGCGCTGTTCGAGCCGCAGCCGCTGGGCGCGCTGGCGAACCCGCCGGAGGCCAACCAGCTCCGCCCGGCCCATACGCTGAGAAGGGTTCGCGGGGGCCAGGCGCGCGGCCGCCTGACGGGCGGCAACCTGACGCTGGTCTGCGCGACCCTCGGCACCCCGTACGAGATCGACACCCGGGGCCGGATCGTGTTCCTCGAGGATGTTGACGAGGAGCCGTACTCGATTGACCGGATGCTGACCCAGTTGCGGCTGGCGGGGAAGCTCGATCAGGCCGCCGGGATCGTCTTCGGCGAGTGCAGCAACTGCCGCCCGCGCGAGTGTAAGCCGTCGTTCGAATCGACGTTCTCCCTGGGCGAGGTGCTCGACCGCGTCCTGGGCGGACTCAATGCGCCGGTGCTCTCGGGCCTGGCAATCGGTCACACGGACGATCAGCTCACGCTGCCGCTGGGGGTGATGGCGGCGCTCGATGCCGACAAAGGCGAGCTGGTGATCGAGGAGGCGGCCACCGTTTGACACCCCGCCGGGCCTTGGTCACAATAGGATGTAGCCCACCGAAACCGTGCGGATGTGGCGGAATTGGCAGACGCGCTAGATTCAGGTTCTAGTGGGGGCAACTCCGTGGAGGTTCAAATCCTCTCATCCGCACCATAGATTCTAAAGGACTTAACAGGGCCGCCTGGCGACGGGCGTGCTCCGTGCGCCGGCGACAAGACGACGCAGGAACGATAATGGAGTTGTGCTGTTGGCCGTTCTTCTCGCGAGCGGCGTCCTGGGTCCGATTCGCATCGAGTATCCGGCGGAGGGCGCAGTATTCCCGCCGGAAATTACCGCGCCCACGTTCCTGTGGCGCGATAGCGCGAAGACAGCCACCGCCTGGCGCGCAGACATCTCTTTCGACGATGGCTCCCCTGCGCTGCACGTTGCCGCCAAAGGCGAGCGCCTGCGCGTGGGCCCCATCGATCCCGACTGCATCGCGCCCACCAACGAGCTGCCGAAGGTCCGCGCCTTGCGCACCTGGGTTCCCGATGCGGCCACCTGGGAGGCCATCAAGAAACGCCCCGCCGCGACCGTGACGTTCACCGGTCTGGCCGGCGGGCAACCGGTCTCGCGCGGGAGCGTTACCATCCGCACTTCGCGTGATCCGGTGGGCGCCCCCATCTTCTATCGCGACGTGCCGCTGATGCCCTCGGAAACCCAGACCGGTGTCATCAAGCCGATCCCGAGCGAGGCCGTGCGGTTGATCGCCTGGCGGATTCGCAACATCGCCGAGCCGCGCGGTCGCATGCTGCTGGAAGGCCTGCCCGTCTGCGCCAACTGCCACTCCTTCTCCGCCGACGGCTCCACGCTCGGAATGGACCTGGACGGCCTGCAGAACAACCGGGGCCTCTACACCCTCACTCCGGTGGCCCGCCAGACCGTCATCCGCAACGAGAACGTGATCCAGTGGAGCACAGCCAAAGGCAAGCTCAACGGCAGGCTGCGCATCGGTTTCATGTCGCAGGTCTCCCCCCACGGCGACTTCGTTATCACCACGATTGATTCACCCGACCCGGCTTCGAAGGCCGTCAGCAACTACTACGTCGCCAATTTCAGGGACTACCGGTTTCTGCAAGTCTTCTATCCTACTCGCGGCATCCTGGCCTGGTACAGCCGCGCGACGGGTATCCTCGAACCGCTTCCCGGCGCCGACGATCCGCGCTACGTCCAGACCAACGCCGTCTGGAGCCCCGATGGCAAGTACCTGGTCTTCGCGCGCGCCCCAGCCAGAGATCCGGAACCGCAAGGCGCGCCGGTCGCCGCCTTCGCCAACGACCCCAACGAGCTTCAGGTCAAGTACGACCTCTACCGGATTCCGTTCAACGACGGCCAGGGTGGCGCGGCCGAACCGGTCGCCGGCGCATCGGCGAACGGCTTCAGCAACACGTTCCCCAAGGTCTCTCCCGACGGCCGCTGGATCGTCTTCGTGCGCTGCCGCAACGGGCTGCTGATGCGGCCCGATAGCGAGCTCTACATCGTGCCGGCCGATGGCGGTCCGGCGCGGCGCCTGGAGGCGAACACCCCGCGGATGAACTCCTGGCACAGCTTCTCGCCCAACGGCCGCTGGCTGGTGTTCGCCTCGAAGGCGCGCTCGTTTTACACGCAGATGTACCTGACGCACATCGATAGCCGCGGCAATTCGAGCCCGCCCGTTCTCATCGAAAACACCACCGCGGCGAACCGCGCCGTGAACATCCCCGAATTTGTCAACAACGATATGCGCGCGTTCGGCGGGCCTGTGCTTGACTATTACAAGCTTTTCGACCGTGCCATGTACTTCCAGCGGCAGAAGCGCTTCGCCGAGTCGGAGGCGTGGTGGAAGAAGGTGCTCGAAGTCGCCCCCGGCGACGCGCTGGCGCACCGCAACCTCGGCCTGGTGCTCCTGCTGGAGGGCAAGCGCCAGGAGGCGGGCGAGCAGTTTCGGCAAGGCTCCCCGTCGCGGTAGGACTGGGGTTCAAGTCCTCTCATCCGCACCAACAACTTGCGGTCTACTCGAGATCGGGCTAGCCCGAATATTTCACGCGGCCTCTGGCAAAGAGCCGCCGACTCTGGCATAAACATTTGTGGAAGCAGATGTTTCGACCAAGAGAGGACGGCTCTTTGCTATGACACAGTGTACTC
>JBEKLJ010000306.1:0-2870 GCA_050010255.1 Bryobacteraceae bacterium | reverse complement strand
ACGCCCGGCAGCTTTACTACGCTGATGTGTCTGGGCCGTCCTCGACCAGGGTGGGCGGGGTCGGCGCCCCGCGGCCCCAGCCCGCGGTCGAGCGCCTGGCTGCGCCGGCGCTGAAGGCGCAGGCGCAGCGGCCTCTCCCCGTCGCCCTGGCGCTTCGCTACGCGCTCCTCAAACCGGCCAAGGGAGGCAGCCAGGTCGAGGTTGCTCCCACCACGCCGCTCGAACCCGGCGAGCGCGTCCGCTTGCGCGTCCAAGTCAACCAGCGCGGTCATCTCTACGTGTTGGCTGGCGATGCCGCGCTCTTCGCCGGCCCGGTGGAGCCCCGCCATCCCTATGACATGGACCTTCGCCCCGGCGTAGTCCACCTCATCCTCTGCCGCCAGCCGGACGCCGGCGCGCCAGCAACACTGGTCGCGCGCACCCAGGCCCGCTGGGCCGGCGCCGGGGCCCGCGCCGATGACCGGCTCGCATCGCTTTCGCGCGATCCGGCAGCCTACGTCGCCAACCCCAGCACCGCCCCGGATGCCTGCGTACTGGCCGAAATCCCCCTGAACTTCCGCACCCGGTAGACGACTGAACCGCCACCGTCAGGGGCTCTGATAGCTGGTAGCTGGAAGCTGAAAGCTGGTAGCTGACAGCTGAAAGCTGACCTCCCGCAAGCCCCCCGAAGGCGTGTGAGAGGTCCGGCCTAGCCCCCCGACGCGGCTTCTTCGGCTTCTTCGCGCTCTTCCTTGGTCTGGTAGGCGTATTTGGAGTAGTAGTAGGTGTACTTGCTGTAGAGCTCGCCGGCGCGCGCGCCGTTGACCACGATCCCCAGCACGTTGTTCTCGCACAGCGATTGCATGGCGCGGTGCACCATGTCGATCGTCGTCGCCCCGATTCGCACCACCAGGATCGTGCCGTCGGTCAGGGTGCCCAGCAGGTTCGCGTCGGCCGAAAACAGCAGGGGCGGGCTGTCCAGGAGTACCCAGTTGAACGTCTTGGGCAGTTCCTGAAACAGCGTTTTCACTTCGCGCAGGTTCAACAGCTCCAGTGGGTTCTTCACCGCCGAGCCCGCCGGCATTACGTACAAACTCGTGCCGGTGATCCTCTTCATGCATGCCGCCAGCGGGGCGTTCCCCAGCAGATAATCCGTGGCCCCGGGAGTGCGCTCGATTTGAAACAGGTTGTGCACCGCCGGGCGGCGGAAATCGAAGTCCACCAGCAGCGTCAGGCTGCCCGTCAGTTGCGACTCCGCCAGCGCCAGGTTCGCGGCGGCGAACGACTTGCCTTCGGCCGGAGACGGGCTGGTCACGACCACGGTGTGGATGGGCTGAAGCGTCTGCAGGTGGTTCAGCCGGGTGCGCAGGCTGCGGAACTCCTCGCTCGGCGCCTCCTGCGGGCGACGGCTGTCGATCAGCAGGGCCTCCGGTGCGGGAGTGAAGGCCACCTCCGCCACGTCGTCGAGGAATCCCCCTGGCGGAATAGGAGCCTGCCTCGGCGCCTCGACCGCCGAACCGAAGGGTGGCGCGGCCGCCGGCGTGTCGCCTCGCGGAACCAGCGGCGCGCCCATCTGTTCGGCGCGGCGCAATGCATCGTGAACCCGGCTCATGTCGTCTCCAATCGTACCGTTGGGACCCTATACCTTGGTCGCATAGTAGAAGTACACCGAGCTGCTCATGGCAAGAATGCCCAGGATCGACGCCGCCGACCAGGCCAGCCAAGCCACCCGCCTCTTGCGGCGAACCACTAGGTCGTTCTCCAGCAGCGGAATCGTTCCCAGCACTGGCAAGTTGGTATAGGCCCGCGCGTCCTTGAGGTTCTTCAGCGAGGTGTCCTTCATCTCCCGCGCACCGGCGGCGAAGATCCCCAACAGCAGGCCCAGCCCCGCGCCGGCCCCAATGATCATCAGCCGCTTCGGCTTGGTGGGCGTTTCGGGAAGCGAAGCCGGATCCAGGAGTTGCAGCCGCTCGCCCTGACCCCGGTTCTCCAGGCTCGTGGCGGCCTCGGACTGCGCCTTCTTGGCGTTCAGCTCGTCGTACTTGGCCTTGGCTTGGTTGAAGTCGCGCGTCAGGTCGGAGTACTCGCGCTCCATCAGCGGGCTGGACTGGATGCGCTTGTTGTACTGGTCGATCAGCGCAATCAACTGCCGCTGGGACTTGGTGCGTTCTTCCAGCTCCAACTCCGCGGCCTGAATCCGGCTCTGGATGGCGGAAATCGCCCCCTCTAGCTCGCGCGCTCCCCGCATCTGCTCCGGGTTCAGCCTCCGGACCGGCGGCTCATCCGTCGGCTTGACCTCCTGCTCTGCCTTGAGCAGCCCATCGCGGCGGCTCTTGAGCATGGCCAACTGCGCCTCGGCCCTATTCACATCCGGGTGCGTTGCGGTGTAACGCTCCCGAAGCGCGGCGATCCCCGCCTCCAGCGCCCCGATCTCGCGTTCCAGTTGTGTCAGCCTCTCGCTCTTGGCCTGCATGGCCATCTGGTCCACGGGCTGGTTCAGCGCCGCGAGCTGCTCACGGTAAACCCGGATCTGCGACTCCAGCAACAGCTTCGTCTGCCCGATTCGACTGATGGCCTCATTGGAGCCGGAAAGCTGCTGTTCCAGCGTGCGCAGCGTCGTCAGGTTTGCCTGCAACTCGTCCGGGAGCCGCCCGGCGTTCCTCAACCGGAACTGCGTCATGCGGTTCTCGATTTCCGCCAGGGTCTTCCGCGCCACCTCCCACTGCTCCTTCAAAAACTCGGTGGTCGCGGTGGACTGCGTGGAGAGCGATCGGATGTTCTCGTCGATGAACCCCCGGACCAGCTCCTGCGTCACCTTCTGTGCCACTTGGCGGTTGGAATACTCGAAGCTCACCCGAAAGGCCGAGATCGGTTGCCGCGCGCCCTGCTGA
>JBEKLJ010000305.1:0-2903 GCA_050010255.1 Bryobacteraceae bacterium | reverse complement strand
CCAGGGCCAGCGCGTGGTCCCGGAGATGGCTACAAACCTGCCCCCCAATGCGGAGCCATACGTGTACTTCGTGGTCTATCCGGACAAGTCGAAAGCAGAGAAACCGCAGATCGGAGTGCAGTTCCTGCTCGACGGCCGCGTGATTGCCCAGCAGACCGCCGATCTTCCGGACCCGGATGCAACCGGCGCCATCCCCATGACCATCGGCGCCGTTGCCAGGCCGGGCAATTATGAACTGAAGATTACGGCGCTCCAGGGCAGCGACTCGGTTGAGCAGAGCCTGAAGTATTCGATCGCCGCGAAGTAGGGCCCGGTCGGTGTGATCGGCGACCTTTCCCACGGGGGCCTCGGTCTGCTGTCGCTCGGCCCCGCCGCCTCAGTGGGCGCCGGCCTATTCGTACCGGAGCGCCTCAACCGGGTCCAGGCGGGCGGCGCGGAGGGCCGGTGCCAGACCGCTCAGCACGCCCACCAGCACCAGGATGCCGGTCGATAGGGCCAGGGCGGCCGGCGAAAGGACCAGGTGGATGTCGCCCTTCCCCGAGGTGTCCTTAAACAGCGGCCCGAGCAGCGGCAGGGTCCCGGCGTACGCGGTGATGACGACCGCCAGCACCGTGCCGGCCAAGCCGCCGATCAGCGTCAGCACGAGCGCCTCGGCGAGGAACTGCGCGCGGATGTGCCAGCGCCGCGCTCCCAGCGCGCGTCTCAGGCCGATCTCACGCACCCGCTCCTCCACCGAGACCAGCATGATGTTCATCACACCCACGCCGCCGATACCGAGCGTGAGAGTGCCGATGAAAACCAACAGCACTTGGAGGCCGATCGTGATGCCGTCGATGACCGGGCGGAATTCCTCGCGGCCGAACATGAGGATGGCGCGCGTGTCGCCGGGCAGGAACCGCTGGCGCCGGCCCATGATCTCGCGCACCTGCTGCTGGGCCTTGCGCTCGAACCGCGGCGCGATGGAAGAAAACACGATCACGCTGGCGTAGCGCGCGTCCCACAGATCGGCCGCGGCGCTGTAAGGGATCCAGCAGGACTCGTCGTCGCTGGTGAAGTAGTTGCTGAGCTGGAGCTTGCGGTCCATCGTGCCGATGACCGTGAAGCGCGCGCCGCGGATAAACACCGTCTCGCCGACCGCCGGCCGGCCGCTGAAGAGCCGCTGCCGCAGCCTCCCGCCCAGGAACGCCACCCGGCGCCGCTCCAGCAGGTCTTCCGGGGAGATCCAGCGGCCCTCCTCCGGCACCTCGTTGCGGATGATGCCGTACTCCGGATACACGCCGCGCACGGCCGTGTTCGCCAGACGGTCGCCGAAGGAAACCGGCAGGAAGCGCACCGTCTCCAGGCTCACATGCCGGACCAGCGTGGCGTCCGCGCGAATCAGATCCATGTCCTCCCGCTCGAAACGGATGCGCTGCCCGGCACGCTCGCCGCCGGCCTGCTGGCTGGTCTGGCCGGGCCAGCACACCACCGCGCTCTTGCCGAAGGCGTCGAAGGCGTGCACCAGGGCCTGGCGGAAGCCGTTGCCGTAGGCGATCAACACGGCCACCGCCACGATGCCCCACACGATGCCGAGCATCGTCAGAAGACTGCGGGCGGGGTTCCGCCGCAGCGCATCCCAGGCCTGTCTGAAGATCTCGGCGAGCATCTCAGCCTCCGGCCTCGAATCGCAGGGCCTCGATTGGATCCACCGCGGCCGCGCGCCGCGCCGGGTACAGCGCCGAGAGCACCGCCACCGTGCCCAGCAGCGCCAGGGCCGCCAGGCCCGTCTGCCAGGTCGCCAGCAGTCCCGCGAAGTATTCCGGCATCTCGAGGCGGTTCACCAGGGAGCACAGGCCCCAGGCCACGCCCATGCCGATGCCGCCGCTCAGGAAGACGATGATCAGCGTCTCGACGAAGAACTGCGAGAGGATGGCGCGCGAGGTGGCGCCCAGGGACTTGCGCAGGCCGATCTCGCGGGTCCGCTCGCGCACGGCCACCAGCATCACGTTCATCACGCCAATGCCGCCCAGAAACAGGCTGACCACGCCCACCGCGCCCAGAAACAGCTTCATCCCCTCGGTCATTTGGCGGAAGGCTTTGGTGTCCTCGACGGTGTCCCAGACCGGACAGGCTTCCTCGTCGCGGGGATCGAAACCGTGGAGGCGCCCCAGCGCGCGCCGCACCTGCCACTTGCAGGATTCGTGGTCCTCGTAGGACCTGGGCGTCACCAGCAGCCGGTCCACGCTGCGCCGGACCTGGGGCGGCCGGTTCGGGAAATCGCGGATCACGGCGCCGAACGGGATGAAGACCTTGGAGATATCCCGGCCGTCGTAGCTGGAGTCCTGCTCCTTGGCGCGCATCACTCCGATCACGGTGTAGGGCAGGCCGGCCAGGTGGATCGTCTGCCCGAGCGCCGGGCGGGAGGCGAACAGTTGTTTCTTGGCGTCGCTGCCCAGGAAGGCGACGCGGCGGCCCTGGGCCGAGTCCTCGTCGTTGTAGAAGCGGCCCTCGCCCACGGGGATGGTGCGAGCCTCGGCAAACGCCGCCAGCGATCCCGTTATCAGAAACGAGCCGCTGTTGAACGCGCTGTGGACCAGTCCGCCGTTGCCCAGCTCCGGCATCACCTCGGCGCAGGCGGTGGCCTCGCGGCTCACGTACTCGTAGTCGCGGTCCTCGAATGTGACCCGGCGGCCGGCCCGCATCCCGCCCGCCTGCATGCTGGTGCGCCCCGCCATGAAGATCATGATGTCTTTGCCAAAGTTGTCGGCCACTTTCTTCTGCCCGACCCGGAAGCCTTCGCCGGCAGCCACCATCAGCACGATGGAAATGACGCCCCAGGCGATGCCGAACATGGTGAGGAAGGTCCGCAGCTTGTGCGCCCAGAGGGTACGGAGCGTATCGGCCAGCAAGTCCCGAAAACTCAC
>JBEKLJ010000304.1:0-2903 GCA_050010255.1 Bryobacteraceae bacterium | reverse complement strand
CAGCTCGCCTTCCTTCTGCAACTTCTCGAGGGTGGGGATCACGACCGTCAACAATTGCAGGATGATCGACGCGGTGATGTAGGGCATGATGCCCAGGGCGAAAATGGTCAGCCTGCGGAACATGCCGCCCGAGAACAGGTCGATGAAGCCGAACACCGTGCCCTGGTTCTGCCGGAAGAATTCGTCGAGCTTGTTGGCATCGATGCCGGGCGTGGGAATGTGCCCGCCCAGGCGGTAGACGGCCAGCAGCATCAGCGTGAACAGCACACGCCGGCGCAAGTCCGGGATGCGAAAGATGTTCGCGACGGCTTCGAAGAACTTGTTCATGCTTGGCTCGTTTCCTCCGCGCCCTCACGGCCGCGGAAGGGAATCCCTCACTCGATGGGTTCCGCGCTCCCTCCAGCGGCCTGGATCTTCTCCCGGGCCGACTTCGAGAACAGGTGCGCCCGAACCTGGATGGGGCGCACGAGGTCGCCCGAACCCAGGATCTTCAGGCCATCGCCCAGCGACTTGATGACGCCGAGCTGGAGCAGCCGCTCGGGCGTGAAGGCATCGCCCTCCAGTTGCGCCAGCCGGCCGACGTTGACTATGGCGAACTCCTTCTTGAAGATGTTGGTGAACCCGCGCTTGGGCAGGCGGCGGTGCAGCGGCATCTGGCCGCCTTCAAACCCGCGCATCCGGCCGAGCCCGGTGACCGAAAGCTGGCCCTTCTGGCCGCGGCCGGAGGTCTTGCCGCGCCCGCTGCCCATGCCGCGGCCGATCCGCCGCTGGACATGTTTCTGCCCCGCCGGAGGCTTCAATCCGCTGAGATTCATACCATCCTTCCTTCGCCGCTCACCTTCGCCCGGGGCCTATCCGACCACCGCCACCAGGTGCGGAACCTTCGCGATCATGCCGCGGATGCAGGGGTTGTCCGGCCGCTCGACCACCTGGTTGAGCTTCCGCAGGCCCAGGCCGCGGACCACGATTTTGTGCTTCTGGGGCGCGCAGATGGGGCTGCGTACCAACTTGATCTTGATCGTCGGGTCCGCCATCTCAGAGCTTCTCCAGTGGAACGCCGCGGATGTCGGCCACGGCATGTTTCTCGCGCAACTTCTCCAGCGCCGCCACGGTGGCCTTGACCACGTTGTGGGGGTTGTGCGAGCCGATCGACTTGGTGGCCACGTTGGCGATGCCAACCGCCTCGATGACCGCCCGCACCGGGCCGCCGGCGATGACGCCGGTGCCTTCCGGCGCCGGCTTGAGGAGCACCCGCCCGCCGCCGAACCGCCCCAGCACCACGTGCGCAATGGTGGTGTCCTTGACGTTGATCTTGCGCAGGTTCTTCTTCGCCGCCTCGATCGCCTTCTTGATGGCGGCCGGCACTTCCTTGGCCTTGCCCGTGGCATAGCCGACCACGCGCGCCTCCGCGTCGCCCACCACGACCAGCGCCGAGAAGCTCAGGTTCTTGCCGCCCTTGACCACCTTGGTCACACGGTTGATCGAAACCACGTGCTCCTTGAGGTTCAAACCCGCCGAGTTGATCGGCTTGCGCAGTGTCGCCGGTAACGTTCCCATGCTTTAGAACTCCAGGCCCGCCTGGCGAGCCGCCTCCGCCAGCGCCTTCACACGTCCGTGGTAGAGGTAACCGCCACGGTCAAAGACCACCGCCCGGACACCCTTCTGAACGGCGCGCTCGGCGATGAGCTGGCCCACCTGGCGGGCGCCGGCGAGGTTGCCGCCGCCGGAGGCGCCGCCGGCCTTCTCGGCCGACGAGGCCGCCACCAAGGTCCGGCCCTGCTGGTCGTCGATCACCTGGGCGTAGATGTGCTTCAGGCTGCGAAACACCGCCAGGCGCGGCCGCCCGGCGGTGCCGCGGACCTTCAGCCGGATGCGCCGGTGCACCCGGCGCCGAGTCTCGTCCCGGGAAACCTTGTGGATCATTTGCTGGCCGCTCCTGTCTTGCCCACCTTCTTGCGCAGCGGCTCGCCGGTGTAGCGAATGCCCTTGTTCTTGTATGGGTCCGGCGAGCGCAGCGCGCGAATGTTGGCCGCCACCTGGCCCAGCATCTGCCGGTCCGCGCCGCTCAGGACCAGGTGCGTCTGCTTGTCAATCTTCAGGTCGATGCCCGCAGGCAGCAGGTACTCGATCGAATGCGAGTAGCCGAGCGTGAAGCTGGCCACGCGCCCCTTGACCTCGGCGCGGTAGCCGATGCCCACCACGTCCAGCTCCTTGCTGAAGCCGGTCGAGACCCCCTGGACGGCGTTGGCCGCCAGCGCCCGCGTAAGCCCGTGCAGCGCGGCCAGTTCGTCGCCGTCACGCGTCAGTTCCAGCCGTCCATCGCCCTGCCGAACGTGGATGCCCGGCGGAACCGGCACCTTCAGCGTGCCCTTGGGGCCCGCCACTAGCAGTTGATCGCCGATCGTCACCTTCACTCCGGTTGGCAGCGGAATCGGCTTGTTGCCCACTCTCGACATAATCAGGACTCCACTAGCTGATCTGGCAGAGGACCTCTCCGCCCACGCGCTGCTGGCGCGCCTGCCGGCCCGTCATCACGCCCTGGGGCGTGGTCAGGATGCTGACCCCCAGGCCGCCCATCACGCGCGGGATCTCCGCGCAGTCGACATACACCCGGCAGCCGGGCCGCGAGACGCGCTCCAGCTCCGAAATCACCGGCTGGGTGTTGGCCTGGTACTTCAGGTAGATCTTGATGGTCTTCCGGGCGCCGTCCTCGGCCACCTTGTAGTTGAGAATGTAGCCTTCTTCCTTCAGGATCCGCGCAATCTCCACCTTCAGCTTCGAGGCCGGCACGTCCACCTTGGGATGCCGCGCCTTGAGCGCGTTGCGAATCCGCGTCAACATGTCCGCAATGGGATCAGTGATCATTCCCTATACTCCGACCCTTCCATTCAACGCGGAGACGC
>JBEKLJ010000303.1:0-2987 GCA_050010255.1 Bryobacteraceae bacterium | reverse complement strand
GGCTTCCGTCGCTCAAGCCGAAGGCCGTGCTCACGGCGCTCAAGCGGGGCGGGTTCTTTGTTCACCATGTTTCCGGCAGCCACTATGTGCTGAAGCACCCGGACCGACTTGGGTTTCGTGTGACGCTCCCCGTGCACAACCGGGACATGAAACGGGGTACTCTAGCGAGTATCCTTGACCAGGCCGGGCTGAGTGTCGAGGGTTTCCTGGCTTTGTTGAGAAGTTGACGCAGCACGAACCCTCCGCGCCAGTCGGCCCAGTTGAAGCCACGGCAACCGTCCTGCCGTCGGGTCGCGGCTGATGGCTAGAGGCTAGCGGCCTCCAACGCCCAACGCTCCCGATATACTGATTGAAGCCCCGATGAAGCTCTCTATCCTGATGCCGGTCTATAACGAGCGCACGATGGTGGAGCGTTCGATCGCGCAAGTGCTGGGCGCACCGCTGCCGGAGGACATGGAGCGGGAGCTGGTGGTCGTGGACGACCACTCCACCGACGGCACCTCGGACATCCTGGACCGGCTGGCCGCCACCACGCCCTCGATCCGGCTGTTCCGGCACGGGGTCAACCGGGGCAAGGGCGCCGCCGTGCGCACCGCCGTCCAGCAGGCCACGGGTGACTTCGCCATCGTGCAGGACGCCGACCTGGAGTACGACCCTCACGAATATCCCCGGCTGCTCCGGCCGTTGCTAGACGGCCACGCCGACGCCGTGTTCGGCTCCCGCTACCTGGCCGGCGAACAGACCCGCGTGCTCCCCTTCTGGCACTCCATGATCAACCAGGGCCTCACGCTGGTCTCCAACATGTTCTGCAACCTGAACCTCAGCGATATGGAGACCTGCTACAAGGCTTTCCGCACCGATCTGCTCAAGAGCATCCCGATCCGCTCGAACCGCTTCGGCTTCGAGCCCGAAATTGTCATTAAGTGCGCCAAGCGCAAGCTGCGCATCTACGAAGTGCCCATTAGCTACCACGGCCGCACTTACGAGGAAGGGAAGAAGATCGGCTGGAAGGACGGTGTCAAGGCTCTGGCCACCATCCTGCGCTTCTGGCTGATCGACGATCTCTACGTCGAGCTGTACGGCCGCCGCCTGCTCAACAACCTCACCGGCACGCCGCAGTACCTGAGCTGGGTGGCGCGCCTCCTCAGGCCGCACCTGGGTGACACCGTGCTGGAGGTGGGCGCGGGCATCGGCAACATCACCGGCCGGCTCATGGTGCGGCGCCTCGAGTACGTGGCGGCGGAGAAGGACCCGCTGTACCTGCATGCTCTCCGCAATCGCTTCCTCAGGACGCCGAACGTCTCCGTGCGCCAGCTCGACCCGGCGGTGCCGTCGCAGTTCGCCGGCCTGGGCGAATGCTTCGACACGGTGCTGTGCCTGAACGTGCTCGAGTACCTGGACGACCCGCAGGCCACCGTCGAGGCGCTCTGCGGAACGCTGAAGCCCGGCGGCGCGATGCTCCTCCTGGTGCCGCAAGGCCCGGCCCTGTACTGCGGCATCGATCGCCGGCTGGGCCACAAGCGCCGGTTCCGCCTGGAGGCGTTGCGCGAGCTGGTCGAGCGGAGCGGCCTCCAGCTTGAGAAGGCGTACCAGTTGAACAAAGTCGGCGCGCTGGCCTGGATGCTCTATGGCGGCGTGTTGCGGCGCAAGTCGATCAACAAGCTCACCCTCAAGCTGTTTGACAAGACGGTCTGGCTCTGGCGCCGCGTGGATACGCTCCTGCCCTGGCGGGGACTGTCGCTGGTGGCGGTGGCCCGCAGGGGTCGATCATGATCGACCCTTACGGGGGGTCTATGCCGCATCGGTTCCGGCATTCGGTCTGCAACGAGCTTTACGGGGACCGCCCCTTCGCCGAGACCTGCAAGGCAATTCGCGAGGCCGGCTACACCGGCATTGAGGTTGCGCCGTTCACGCTGGCTGAGGATCCCGCCGCCATCCCGCCCCCGGAGCGTTGCCGGCTCCGCGCCGCGATCGTGGATGCCGGCCTGCAGTTCGTCGGCCTGCACTGGCTGCTGGTGAGTCCCCAGGGCCTGCACGTGACCACGCCGGACCGGGCGCTGCGCGAGAAGAGCTGGGAGTACGTGCGCCGCCTCACCGACCTGTGCGCGGACCTCGGCCCGGCGGGCGTGATGGTCTTCGGCTCGCCGAAGCAACGCTCGGCGACGGGCGGGCTGAGTCCCGCGGAAGCATCGCAGCATCTGGCCGAGGGGCTGGGCCAGCTCGGGGCGCACGCCCTGGAGCGCGGCGTCACAGTCCTTCTCGAACCGCTCTCGCCCGGCCAGACCGATGTGGTCACGTCGCTCGACGAGGCCGCCGCGCTCGTACGCCAGGTGGGCTCGCCGGCCATCCGGACCATGTTCGACTGCCACAACGCCGTCGCCGAGCGCGAGCCCCACCCGGCGCTCCTCGAGCGGCACTTCGAGCTGATCCGCCACGTCCACCTCAACGAGATGGATGGCCGCCGCCCTGGCACTGGCGCGTACGATTTCAAGCCGCTGCTGGAGGTGCTGGCTCGGCGCGGCTACCAGGGTTGGCTGTCGCTGGAGGTTTTCGACTTCAGCGCCGGCGCGGATGGCATCGCGCGCGATTCGTTAGGCTACGTGGAATCCGAGATTGCGAGGCTGGTATGAACCGATACGTGGTCACCGGAGGTGCGGGGTTCATCGGCTCGGCCCTGGTGCGCGCGCTGCTCAAGGAGGGCGCCGGGAAGGTCGTCGTCATCGACAATCTGGCGACCGGGCGCGAGGAGAACCTCGAGGAGGTGCGGGGTGGAGTCGAGCTCCACCGTGCCGACATCCGCTGCTACGAGGCGATCGAGCCGCTTGTCAGCGGCGCCGGCGTGGTCTTCCACCTGGCGGCGATTCCCTCGGTCCCGCGCTCGATCTCCGACCCTGTCCCCTCGCACCAGACCAACATCGACGGGACGTTCCAGCTCTTCCGCGCCTGCGCCGCGGGCGGCGTCGGCCGCGTCTTCTACGCGGCCTCCT
>JBEKLJ010000302.1:0-3042 GCA_050010255.1 Bryobacteraceae bacterium | reverse complement strand
TGAATAATTGAATGACGCCTTTCTCGTCGGTGGCGATACTCGAGAAGTTGGCGCTGTTGAAAATCGCGTTCTGCAAGGCCCCCGCTTTCAGCAGAGCCTCTTCCGCCTGCTTGCGCGCGGTGTTATCGGTGCCGATCAACAGATAGCCGATGATTGCATCTTGATCGTCGCGCAGCGCCGTGACCGACACGATGGCCGGAAAGCGGCTGCCGTCCTTGCGGATGTAAGTCAATTCGTAGATGTCCTCGATCCCGCGCGAAGCCTTGAAGGCCAATGCCTGGAAACCGGGCGTGATCGGGGTGGCGAGCTCGCGGCTCAATGCTTCGGCGCGGGCGATCACTTCCTGCGGATCGGAAATGTCGGCCGGGGTGATCTTGTCCAGCACGTCGGCGGCGGTGTAGCCCAGCATGCGCTCGGCGCCGACATTGAATAATTGAATGACGCCTTTCTCGTCGGTGGCGATACTCGAGAAGTTAGCGCTGTTGAAAATCGCGTTCTGCAAGGCCCCCGCTTTCAGCAGAACCTCTTTGCGTTGGACCTCGGTGACGACATCCACCGTGCCAGCGGCATCCTCGGAAACGGCAGGATCGTGGTCTTGCGCGGACATATCCCAACCTCCGTCGAGCTACCTAGTCCGGAATCTCCATTCTAGTCTTTCGGATGAGCAAGCAGCAGAACCCAGAGAAGGCGCGGTCCTGGCAGAGGACGATCCGCGAGGCCGCACGAAGTGGCATGCCGGTCCGGTCGCGCGCCGCAGCCGAAGGCGTGTGAGAAGATCGGGCTAGGGAACGAACATCTCCAGCCGCACCCGGTAGGTGACCGACTGCCCGGGCTGAAGCGTCACCATCCCAGTGTCGGTACCCGCGGGGTAAATGCCGCTGAAGGGGTCGGCCAGGTTGAACTGCGGCTCCAGCGCGACGAAGCTCTTATCCGGAGGCGCGTACATCTGGAAGGCGCGGATCTCGGGCGAGATCCCGATCACCCGCAGCCCGTAGCGCGCCGCCGGGTCGATGACCTCGGCCACGGCACGGCCCGCGGCGTCCTTCCGCAGCTCGAAGAAGCAATCATCGACGAAGGTCTGGTTAAGCGCGCCGCCGCCCGAGGGCGAGAAGTCGAACGGCGTGCCCGCCAGCGGCACAATCTGCCCGGTCGGGAACACGTCGTCGTAATTGTTCGCCAGGGCGCGCACCTTCGCCGGGATATGAATCCGGGCCTGCCGGCGATCGCCGCTCGGTATGGCGAAGTAGGGATGCCAGCCAATGCCCATCGGTTCGGGCTCCTGGCCGGCGTTCTCGGCCGTGACCGCCAGCTCGAATCCGTCCCGGTCGAGCGTGGTGGTGACCGTCAGCCGCGTCTTGGAGAGCCAGTGGCCGCCGAAGTCGCCGGCGTCGTAGCTGGCCGTTACCGCGGCGCGCTTCGCGCCGGCATCCAGCCGGACCCCCTGGAACGGCCTGTCCATAATCAGCCCGTGCATCGCGTGCGGCTCAGCGCCCGGGTTCTTTCCCTTCCAGTTCGCCGGGAGGCGCACTTCCTTGCCCAGCATCTGGACGGTAATGCTGCGGCCGTCCGGGGAGAGCTTGCCGCGAATGCGGTTGGCGTACGGCACCAGGATCGCGCCGCCGACCATGAACGACTGGTTGCCCATGAAATCTTCCGGCCCGCCGTTCATGGCCTTAGCGGCCTGCCCGAGGCTGGGCGCTCCAAACAGGTCCACGACGCCCCTGCCCGGCAGAAAGGCGCGCACCTGGTAAATGTTCATGCCGCGTCCGGGAAGGACTTCGACGTTGAGGATCTGCGGTTTGGCGTCGCCCTGCTGCTGCCGGCTCAGGGAGACGGCTGGCAACCCGCCGACCTCGGGCTGGATGCGAGCCGCCTTGAAATCCTGCGCGTTCACGCTCATTGTCACCACCGATAACAGGAGAATCTGAGAGAGTCTGGTCACGGTTCTATCAACTCCACGAGTGGGTTCGCGATAGGCCTTGCAGCGCGGCCGCACTGCGCCCGGCCGCAGGCTGCACAGCCCCTCGAAGGTAGCACAGAATGGTGCGGCCCGCACGACCGTAATCCGTCCGCAAGTCGGCACGGCCTCCGTCTTGTGGCGCGAGCTTCAGCTTGCAGCGTCGGCTTCAGCCGACGTCTGGCACAACGCTCCCCGGGCGCATCCCCGCACTCGCCCTGCGTCGCCAGGAGTGGCGACGCGGCAGGCATGAGTGCCCACGCTACGGCGAGCGCCGGTGACGCCCGCCGGGTGGATGTCGCATCCCAGCGCACCTCCCCCGTCGCCTGAGTTCTGGCCTGCAGCGCGTTCTTGCGGACGGATTACGGCACGACCCTAGTGAGGCGCTCTCGACCCGCATAGTACAATCGTGGCGAGATGGCGGCCGTTCTCGTCCCGGCACGCGGGCGCCTCGAGAGGGGGGCCTCCGGATACTAGAAGCCCAATGAAGCACGCACTGTCCACTCACCTGTTCGTCAACCACCGTCTGACCACGGCGCTGCTGGACCGCATCCGGCACGCCGGCATCGACGCGGTGGAGATCTTCTGCGCGCGCCAGCACTTCGACTGGACCAACCACGCCCAGGTCGCCGAGCTGGCCCACTGGTTCCGCGACTCGGAACTCACGCTGCACTCGCTGCACGCACCCATTTACAGCGACGAGGTCTGGGGCCGCTCCGGGCCTAACTCGGTCATCGACATCACGGAAAGCTCGAAGGTCAGGCGCATGGCCGGGGTTGACGAGATCAAGCGCGCGCTCGAGCTTGCCGACCACGTGCCGCTCCGCTATCTCGTCCAGCACGTCGGCGTCGGCTCCGAGGAGTATGACGAGAGGAAAACGGAGGCCGCCTTCTGCTCGCTCGAGGAGCTGGTGGTCTTCTCCAGGCAGCGCGGCGTCGAGGTCCTGCTGGAGAACATTCCCAACGCCCTCTCGAGCGCCCGTCGCCTGGTCCAGTTCATCGGCGTCACTCACCTCAACCTCGGCTTCTGCTTCGACACCGGCCACGCGCACATGGAGGAGGGCGGCATCCCGCCGGCTTTCGAGC
>JBEKLJ010000301.1:0-3057 GCA_050010255.1 Bryobacteraceae bacterium | reverse complement strand
AACTCCGGGTCCGTGCCACAGCAGCCGCCGATGAAGCTGGCGCCCGCCCGGACCAGCGCCGGCACATAGGCGGCGAAGTCTTCGGGCGAGGTGCGGTAGATGGTTCGGCCGTCGATGAGTTCCGGCAGCCCGGCGTTCGGCTTGATCCAGATGGGCCGGTCGGTGGCGGCGCGGAACCGCTCGCAAATCGGCACGTAGGCGGCGATGCCGGCGCCGCAATTGGCGCCAACGGCGTCGGCGCCGGCTTTGACCAGCTCGGCGGCGGCGCGCTCCGGAGTCGCGCCCATCATGGTGCGGTCCTTGTTCTTGCCGGAGTCGAACACCATCGAGGCGACAACGGGCAAGCCGGTCTCGCGCGCGGCGCGGACGGCGATCGCGGCCTCGGTCAGATCCGTCATGGTTTCCAGCAGGATCGCGTCGGCGCCGCTCTCGGCCAGCGCACGGACCTGCTCGGCGAACACCGCGTGAAGCTCCTCCTCGGTAGTCTCGCCGGTCACAAGCAGCTTGCCGGTGGTGCCGATGGAAGCGAACACCTTGGCGCTGCCGCCGGCCGCGCGCCGCGAGATGGCGACGCCGGCGCGGTTGATCTCGGCGATTCGATCGGCTAAGCCGTAGGCGGCCAGCGCTAGTCGGTTAGCCCGGAACGTGTTGGTCAGGATGACGCGACTGCCGGCCTCGACGTAAGCGCGGGCCACCGCCTCGACGCGCTCCGGGTGCGTCAGGTTCCAAGCATCGGGCAGCTCGCCGGCAGCCAGCCCGCGCGCCTGGAACTGTGTACCCCAGGCGCCGTCGGTGAGGACCGGCCCAGCCGCCACGAGGTCATCGATGAGACTCATTTGCCCAGCAACCTCCGGGCGATCGGCACGGCGGAGGAAGCGTTCGGCCCGTAGGCGTCGGCGCCGATCTCCCTGGCGTACTCTTCAGTCACCGGCGCGCCGCCGATGACGACGCGCACGCGCTCGCGCACTCCGGCTTGCTCGAGGGCCACGATGGTCGATTTCATCGACGGCATCGTCACCGTCAGGAGCGCCGAAAGGCAGACCAGGTGGGGCTCGCGTTCCCGCACCGCCTGGACGAATCTCTCCGGACCGACGTCGGTGCCGAGGTCGATGACCTCGAAGCCGCCGCCCTCGAGCATCGAGGCGATGAGATTCTTGCCGATGTCGTGCAGGTCACCCTTGACCGTGCCGATGACCACCCGGCCCACGGGCTCGTCGCCGCGCGCGGCCAGCAGCGGCCGGATCAGCTCCAGCGCGCCCTTCATGGCGCGCGCGGCCAGCAGCAACTCGGGCACGAAGTACTCCTCGCGCTCGAAGCGCCGCCCGGCCTCGTCCATGGCCGGGATCATCTGGCGGTTCACGAGCTCCAGCGGGTCGGCGCCTTCCTGGAGCGCCTGCTTGGCGATCGCGACAGCCGCCTTGCCGTCTCCGTTCAGGATGGCCTCGTAGAGGTTCGTTAGATCAGGCATGAATCTCCCTTTACCGGGCGTTGAATTCGCGAATTGCCTCAACCATGGCGACGATGTTCTCCACCGGCGTGAGCGCCTGGATGTTGTGCACCGTGTCGAAGACGAAGCCGCCGTTCTTCGAGAAGACCTCGCAGCGCTCGAGCACTTGCCGGCGGATTTCCTCAGGCGTGCCGAAGGGCAGCGACTTCTGGGTGTCCACGCCGCCGCCCCAGAACACCAGCCGGTCGCCGTACCTGGACTTGAGCTGCGCGGGCTCCATGCCGGCGGCCGAGCACTGCACCGGGCTGATGATATCGAAGCCGGCGTCGATAAACGACTCCATGAACTTCTCCACCGCGCCGCAGGAGTGCTTGAAGGTCTTCCAGTTGGTCCGGCGGTGGATCCAGCCATTCACCGCCTGGTAGTACGGCATGTAAAGCTCGCGGAAGGTCTGAACCGAGCAGAACGACGAGGTCTGGGTGCCGAAGTCCGTGCCGCAGACAAACGCGATGTCCACGTTGCCGGCGACCACCTGGCGGATCCGCTCCAGGTTGGCCAGCGCGATCTGGCCCTGTCCGGCGAAGACCGTGTGAAGGTAGTCGCGGCGGGTGCGGGTCGAGACGTACCACTCGGTGACGTCCCGGATGCCCTTGGGATGCTTGAGGAACGTCCCCGGGACCAGCGCGACGTCGCCGAAGCCCGTGCCGCCGAAGGCCGCGATGACGGCGCGGCCTTTCGAGGCGGCCTCCGGCGCCGCGCGGGCCAGATGCGCCAGGTAGCCGTCCGCAATCGGCGTGAATTCCTCGAGGTTGTCCTCGGGATTCAGCTTGCCCTCGTCGATGGGCGGCTGGCGGATGATCGCGTCGAAGAAGTAGAAGCCTTTCGGCATGCGGCCGCTGGGGGGCACGCTCGTGTCGCCTTCGGGGTAGATCAGCGTGTCGCCGTTGCCGTCAGACGTGACGTTGAAATCCCCCGGGACGAGCAGCTCCTGGCCCCAGCCGGCGCGCCACGTCTTCCAGTTTTCGTTCTTGAACCCGAAGATCGTGTTGTACGGAAACACGCCTTCGACGTCGATGCCCATGGCGTCCTTTAGGTCGTCATCGACCCAGCCGAGCATCTGCAACGGTTCGTGCAGCTTGACCGGACGCTTCTCCAGGCCGTAGTAGTCGCGCAAGGCGGCCACCGAGCTCACGTGGATGCCGGTTACTGATGTGCCGCCGAAGTCGACCGGCACGCGATCCGGCTGGCGATGGTCCAAGGCAGCCAGCACCCGCTCGCGACTGGTCATGTGCCGTCCCTCGAAGAGTGCATCGGTCCGCAACAACTCGGCGTGGAGCCGCATCTTCGCACACTCTGGGTCAATCTCTCAGATTACAATACCCGCACGCGTTGGAAAGCATTCTTCGCAGCACCGGATGATGAACGCACAGCCGGTGGAGCGCGAGTATCTTACGGAGACGGCCCGGCAGCCGCCTACCCCAGCCCGATCTTCTCACACCGTTCGAAGCGAGGCGCCGCGCGAGGCCGGCAGATTCAAGGCGCGCGACGGGGTGAGCCCGCAGGTCCGTTACGGATCGTGGACACACCCCGCGCCCGACGCAGAAGATGCC
>JBEKLJ010000300.1:0-3111 GCA_050010255.1 Bryobacteraceae bacterium | reverse complement strand
GGACCGTCAACGTCAAAACCCTCGGCGAGGTGGAGCCGCTTATGGCGCGCGGCCAGGAGCGGGGATACCGGCATTTCAACATCAAGGTTGCCCCGGATGTGGAGTTCGACGTTTCGCTGGCCAAGACCGTGCGCCGTCTCGCTCCCGGCGCCTTCCTTTGGGCGGACGCCAACGGCGGCTACGATACCCAGACGGCTCTCAGCGCCGCTCCCAGGTTGCGCGACGCGAAGGTCGACGTTCTGGAGCAGCCGGTGCCTCCCAACTGTCTGAGCGGTCTGGCGGCATTGAGAAAGCAGGGTGCGCTGCCCATCCTTCTCGATGAGGGTGTCGTCTCGGCCGCCGATCTCGAGGAGTTCCACAAGCTCGGGTTGCTCGATGGGGTAGCCATGAAACCGGCGCGGTGCGCGGGGCTGTTCGAGGCGCGGCGGCAGGTGGAGTACCTAGAGCGGAACAAGTTGATGTTCCTCGGAAGCGGCCTCACCGATCCCGACGTGTCGCTGGCCGCGTCGCTGGCCCTCTTCGGGGCCTACGGGTTGAAGTACCCGGCCGCACTAAACGGGCTTCAGTTCCTGGCTGCCTCGTTCTTGAAGAGGCCGTTCACGCTGGAAGGGGGCGCTTTGCGAGTACCCACGGGTCCGGGTCTCGGAGTGGAAGTGGATGAACAGAGAGTACGCCAGGCTGCGCATGACTAAGATGCGGATTCCGACGGCGCTCTTGCTGCTGGCTGCCTGCTCCACGCTGGCGGCCCGGGACCGCTTCGCCTGGAAAGACCACGCTGACGGCCGCATCGAGCTCCTCGAGACCGGCAAGCCCGTGCTGGTGTACAACTACGGCCCCCAACTCCGCAACGGCGCGCCGGCGGACCGGCGCCGCTGCTGCTACATCTTTCCCTTGTTCACCCCGGCCGGTGTTTCCATGCTCGACGATTTCCCCGCGGACCACCCTCATCACCGCGGCGTGTTCTGGGCCTGGCCCGTCGTCGAGACTCCCAGCGGCCAGTATGATCTGTGGATGTTCAAGGGCGTCGCGCACCGCTTCGGGAGATTCATCGAGACGCGCGCGCGCAGGAAAGCGGCCCGGCTCGTCGTCGAGAACGGCTGGTTCGCGGGCGATCGCAAAATCGTGCGGGAGATCTTGACCCTGACGGTCTCGCCGGCTCGCGGCGACACCCGCGAGTTCGACGTCGCACTGCGCCTGGAAGCGCTCGGCGGGCCGGTGACTCTGCGCGGCTCTCCGGCGGAGGGGAAAAGCTACGGAGGGCTAAGCGCGCGCTTCGCGCCGCGCACCGGCACGGTCGTGCGCGGCGGCGGCGCCGCCGTGGCGGGGGACGAGGACCTGAAGACCTACCCTTCGGCGGAGCTGGAAGGTTCCTACGAAGGCCGGCGCGCGCTGCTCCGCATCACACCCCATCCCGCCAATCCCGGCCTTCCCTACCAGTGGTGTCTGCGCCACTACGGCTTTGTCGGCGCTTCCTTCCCGGGCCGCACCCAGAACGTGCAGGCCTTCACCCTTCAGCCGGGCCAACCGCTCACGCTGCGGTTCCATCTGGTTGCCGCCGACGTGCGATAGCCGGCGCGAAGCGCAGCGGCGGTAGGTGGCATGGTCCAATGTCGTCCGTGGCGGTCTTGAGCTCCAGCTCGAGGCCGCGCTCGGTCTTGAGGATGACACGGACGACGGCACCGGGGACCACAACGCCAGTCGCGTCCGTCACGTCACCCGCAATGATTCCGCTCCGCCTCTCCCAGGCTGAAGGCACTCGACGGGCCTCCCGGTCATTCGCCTGGTACGCGGCCGTATGGGCGAAGGCCACCAACTCGAAGTCGTCGGCGCTGCCCCAGACACCGGCCGGCCCAGGGTGTCGTAGGTGCGGGCGGTCCAGACGGGCGTGCCGCCAGAAGCGTGAAGGGGCTGACGGGGTTTTTCAGCACATGGGGCCCGGCCTCCTGAGTCTGTGATGGTCTTTATCAGTAAATCCAAGTCGCTTTCGGATGGCACGTTGCAGCCGCTTCAGTGATGGGGACGTCACCTCTTCGCAAATCACCGCGTTCCAGACGTCGCCGGTTCGTCGATCAACGGCGTAGTGTCCAATAACCATACTTCCAGGGTTCGGGTTGGCCCACGTCGCCTCGAAGAAAAAGAAAGCGCCGCTAACATCGGCGTTCCTACGCAGTTCGCGACCGTACCCCGGAAGATTCGTTGCGCCTGTTGTCTCTAAGGCCTTGTCCACCAGTGAGCGAGCTTCACCAACGGTGACGGTTCGATGAATTGCTGAAGACCGCCCCGTTGCGGTCTGCAACCCAAAAATGGCGATAGCGGCCACCACAACCATATTGCTCATCCGTCTACTCCAGTATTGGCTCATTATGGACAATTAGGGCGCATTGCAAAATCGCGAATCACGCTCGCCGGCTTGCCCTTGGGTGGACGCTGGCCCCCGTCCCGCTAGTCCGCCATTCCCGGTCAATAAGTCACCCTGATCGCGTGTGAAACGATTGTCGCCGTATCTGGGTACTCAAAGATGAACGTCGCGGCGCGTACTGACGTCACACCTGGTTCCTCGAGTCGGAAGTTGAACGTAAGGATCACGGCCTCGGGTGGTTGCGATGCGGTCAGTGGCCCACGCCTGAATTTCCACTCGCCAATACGAGCAAACACTGCACCGGCCAGCAGCAACGGGCCAGAGAGCACCTTGCAGTCGCTGACCGATCCATCGGCTCGCACGTCGCACCGAATCTTGACGGCCCCCTGCATCTGTGATTGGAGAGCCAGCAACGGGTACTCGATATTGACTATGCGTGTTGGAAACCATTCGGGGCCATCCAGGGCAAAGGATAGCGAGACCGCCAGTGCGAACGCAGTTGCGAATCGGATCAGCCTCATTTGAAACTCCCCAGTGTGTTCTTGCAGTTTGAGTTGATGAGATTACTATTCCTCTTCTGAGCGGCGTCGCTGCCCAGCCGGTCCTCCGCCAGGCTCCCGGCCTTCCCTAGGCCTCAGGACTGGCAAAGGCCAGCTTACCACCGGAAAGAACGCTCAGGGTTTGGGAGGCTCCGGCTTTATCCACATTCCTAGAGGCGGAGGCAGGGGGTGTTTCGGCGAGCCGATTTCTGG
>JBEKLJ010000299.1:0-3133 GCA_050010255.1 Bryobacteraceae bacterium | reverse complement strand
GAGCACGCCCGCGGTGCTGGCGCCGTAGACCTTGAGCGCCAGCAGATGGGTGGAGGCTAGCGTGAAGGCGCCGCAGGCGCGCACCCCTTCCAGGATGGCCGTGCCGAGCGCGCCGCCCTCCTCCGGATCGGTGGCGCGGCCCAGCTCATCCAGCAGGACCAGCGACTCCGGCGTGGCCCGCTCGACGATGTCCCGGATGCGCGTGATGTGCGCCGAGAAGGTGCTGAGCGACTCCTGGATGGACTGCTGGTCGCCGATGTCGGCCAGCACCCGGTCGCAGAACGGGAACTCGGCCTCGGCGCAGGGCACCGGCAAGCCGGCCTGCGCCATCAGCGCCAGCAGACCCACGGTCTTGAGGGTCACCGTCTTGCCGCCGCTGTTGGGGCCGCTCACCAGCAGCGTGCGCGTGCCGCCTTCCAGGACCAGCGAGAACGGAATCACCTCCCGGTGCTGCCGCCTGAGCACGTCTTCGAGCAGCGGGTGGCGCGCATCGCGCAGCGCCAGGCGGCGCGCCTCTGGCGGGCTGAAGCGCGGGATGGTGCAGCCGAAGTCGAGGGCGAACTGGGCCTTGGCGAAGAGCAGCTCGAGCTCTCCGAGGATGGCCAGGGTGCGCTCGATGGCGTCGGCGTAATCGCGCAGGCGCGAGGTGAGCTCGAGCAGGATGCGGTGCACCTCGCGCATCTCGTCCTCGCTGAGCCGGACCAGCTCGTTGTTCAGCTCGATGGTCTCCAGCGGCTCGACGAACAGCGTGTGACCCGTTCCGCTGGCGCCGTGGATGACCCCGTCGATGCGGCGCCTCTGCCCGGCGATGATCGGCACCACGAAGCGCTCGTTGCGGATGGTGACGAACTCCTCTTGCAGCACGCCTTCCTCGCGGTGCGAGCGCAGGAAACGCTCGAGCGAGTCCTGAATAGACGACTTCTGCCGCTCGATTTCGCGCCGCAGCCGGCCGAGCAGCACGCTGGCGTGGTCGGCCACCGTCCCATCGGGCAGGATCTTGCCCGCCAGGTCCTTGAGCAGCGGGCGGAACTCGCCCATGGCGGCGCCGCGCGCGCCGAGTTTGGGGAACCGCGGCGCCACGGCCAGCAGCACCGCTCGCATGTCGGCGGCGCGGTCGAGCAGCTCGGTGAGCGCGAGGACCTCTTTGGAGTCCAGTGCGGCGCCTTCGATGCGGAGCTTGCGGACCGAGTCGCCCGCGTCGGGCAGCGAGTCGAACCGCAGCCGCACCGCGGCTCCGCGGGCGGCCGGCTGCGGCCTGGAGGCCGCGCCCAGGTACTCGACCGCCTCGGCCGCCTCGGCCAGCGCCCGCTCCGCCGCCGCGCGATCCTCGCCGGGCTGGACCCGCTCCAACTCGGCGCGGCCGAGCGGGCTCGAGACGTAGCGCCCCACCAGCTCGCGCAACTGGTCGAATTCCAGGAGCTGGATGCTGGTATTCATCGCGGCTGCCTCAGTACTGGACCGAGCCCTTGACGTTCAGGCGCACGCGGTAGAGGGAAGTGCGCGCGGTCACGTAGAGCGTCTGGAAGTCGGCGTCGCCGAAGGCGCAGTTGGCGGGCGTCTCGGGCAGCTTGATCGTCCCCAAGTGCCTGCCATCGGGCGCATAGATCTCGATCGCCCCCGCCGCGACGTACAGGTTGCCGCTCTCGTCCACCTTCATGCCGTCCGGGGAGCCGCTGATGCCCGAGATGAGCACGTGCTCGTTCGAGGCCCTGCCGCCGTGGTCCAGATCGTAGGCTCGCACGTTTCTCTCGTCGGTGTTGTCCACGTAAAGGATCCTGCCATCCGGCGAGAGCGCCACGCCGTTGGGCCGGCCCTTGGGCTTGGCGATCAGCTCCAGCTCGCCCCTGGGCGAAATGTGGTAGACGCCGTAGAAGTCCAGCTCGCGCTCCCGGTCGCCGCTGCCGAAGGCAGGATCGGTGAAGTAGACGTGGCCGTCCCGGCGGACCACAATGTCGTTGGGCTGGTTCAGGCGCTTGCCTTCAAAGCGCTCGGCGAGCACCTCGACCTTGCCGGAGCGGTCGATGCGGACTACGCGGCGGCCGCTGCCCTCGCAGGAGTAGAGCCGGCCCCGGGTGTCGAAGGCGTTGCCGTTGGCGCCGTTGGTGTTCCCGCGATACACCTCGGTCCCCGCTTGGCCCGGCGTGAGGCGGAGAATCTTGCCGGCCGGGATGTCGCTGAACAAGAGGTAGCCGTCGCGCGACCAGACCGGCCCTTCGGTGAACTGGAAGTCGCCCGCGACTTTCTCAACCTTCACATCTGCGAGCTGCTGCGCGCCCGCGATGCTGCAGGCCAGCAAGGCGCATGCAAAGAAATGGATCTGTCTCATCATGGGCTCCCCTTCTGTCTACTGCCTCCTGTCTCCTGTTTCCTGTCTCCTGTCTTCTGATAGAAGCTCAGCGCGTTATCGCTTTGCCGCACCGTGCGCACACGCCGCAGCGCACCGTAGCGCTCTTCGAGCGGCTGACGAACGGAATGCTGCGCTACGATGAGCGGCGGCGGCGGTACGTTGCCCAGCAGGCCGAGCACGGCGGCGTATTCCTCCGGCGCGTCGTAGGGCGGATCTAGAAACACGATATCGGCCGTCAGCCGCGCCAGCACCACGCGCGCCTTACCACAGAAGACCTGCGCCCGCTCCTCCAGCCCCAGCGACTTCAGATTCACACGGAGCGCGTCCAGCGGGGCGTGGTTCTTCTCGATGAAGATCGCCTGGCGCGCCCCGCGGCTCAAGGCCTCGATGCCCACCGCTCCGGTGCCGGCGTAAGCATCCAGAAACAGCACGTCCCGGATCCGCGGCGCCAGGATGTCGAACAGCGTCTCGCGCAGCCGGTCCGGCGTGGGCCGGGTGGCGATGCCAGGTATGGTCTTCAACCGCCGGCTGCGGAACTCGCCGCCAATCACGCGCATTCGGTCTCTACCTCAAAAACCTCCGCTCCCTCACGGTCGCGGCTCGGTTATCCCACCTGCACCAGCCCGTAGCGCTGCTGCCAGTGCCCGCGCAGGTAGGCGATGGACCGCCGCCGCTCGTCGTCCGTCTCCGGCCGGCTCAACAGCGTGGCCGCCTCGCGGCGCGCGATCTCGAGCACCTCGGCGTCGCGCAGGATATTCGCAATCCGGAGCGCGGGCAGGCCCGACT
>JBEKLJ010000298.1:0-3137 GCA_050010255.1 Bryobacteraceae bacterium | reverse complement strand
CCGTGATCTCGCAGGCTCTCGCCAGCGGGCGTCCGGTCGAGTACCCCGCTGTGGGACTGGTGGTGAGCGGAGGCCACACGCACCTGTTCGAGATCCGCGAGGGACTGCGTTACCGCCTGCTCGGCCGAACCCGCGACGACGCGGCCGGCGAGGCCTTCGACAAGGTCGCCAAGCTGCTGGGCTTCGGCTATCCGGGCGGCCCGCTCATCGACAGCCTGGCGCCCTACGGCAACCCGCACGCGGTGAAGTTCACCCTGGCACGGATGAAGGGCAACGCGCTCGATTTCAGTTTCAGCGGGCTGAAGACGGCCGTTCTACGCTGGGTGGAGCAGCACGATATGACGGCCGAAATCGAGGCGCGGCGCCAGTTGCTCCGGCGGACCCGGCGGCCCGCCGTCGAACAGTGGCTGGCCCTGACGCCGCCGGCGACACTGGACCTTCTCGCCTCCTTCCAGCGCACCGTCATCGAGGAGCTGCTGCGGCGCGCCGCGGCCGCCGCCGACCAGACCGGCGCGCGCGCGCTCATTGTCTCCGGCGGCGTGGCCTGCAACCTGGGTCTGCGCGCCGCCGCCGGAGCGGCGCGGCTTCCCTGCCCCGTCCATTTTCCGAGCCCCGGGCTCTCCACCGATAATGCCGCCATGATCGCCGCGGCTGCGTTCCCGAAGTTCCAGCGCGGCGAGTTTGCCGGTCATTCGCTGGCCGCGTCCTCGAATCTGACCCTGGCGGAGTGACGCCGATCGCCTGATCCGGCGGCGTCGCGCGATACCATACGAGGAATGGGTTCCATACCTCCGGGCGAAACGCCCAAGCTGCCGATTCCCGGTGTGCGGAATCTGATCGCCGTCGGTTCCGGCAAGGGCGGCGTCGGCAAGACCACCGTGGCGGTGAATCTGGCCCTGGCGCTCGCCAGCCTAGGGCACAAGACCGGACTGCTGGATGCCGACGTCTACGGCCCGAACGTGCCGCTGATGCTCGGCCTCCAGGAAACGCCGCACGCCCTCGGCGACCGCATCCAGCCGCTTTCTTCTGGCGGCCTGCAGGTCATGTCGATGGGCTTCATCGCCCCCGGCGACCAGCCGCTAATCTGGCGCGGCCCCATGCTCCACAACGTCATCCAGCAGTTCCTCCGCCAGGTGGATTGGGGCGATCTGGAGTGTCTCATCATCGACCTGCCGCCGGGCACGGGGGACGTGGCGCTGTCGCTCATCCAGACCGCCCCCATCGGCGGCGCCATCATCGTCACCACGCCCTCGGACGTCTCGCTGGAGGACGCGCGCAAGGCCGTCAACATGTTCCGGCAGGTGCGCGTGGAGATCCTCGGCATCGTCGAGAACATGAGCTACCTGGTGTGCCCGCACTGCCACCAGCGCGTCGACGTATTCAGCCACGGCGGCGGCAGACGCACGGCCGAGCGCATGGGCGTTCACTTCCTGGGCGAGGTGCCCCTGGATCCGGAGGTGCGGCTGGGAGGCGACATGGGCGAGTCCGTGGCCCGGCGCGGCGAGGGCGACCCCCACGCCAGCGCGTTCTACGCCCTGGCGCGGAGCGTCGTGGCACGCGTCAAAGAAATCGGCGCGCCGCAGGGACCGAAGATTGAGCTGACGGATTGAGAACCGTGGCCGCAGCTAGCCTGCTTTTCTCACCACGACCGTGGCGAGGCGCCATGAGCGGGCCGCAGAAGGTTATTGGTGAGAAATGCCGGCTGGCATCCCCGGTCGAGAGGTGCCACCCCAGAGATCAGGGTCGCCAGAAGCCTCTGACGCGCTCAGGGGCGCGGATGCCCGTCCAGAGCGTTGCTCGTCTCTCCCCAAATGGCGGCGACGGCACCCGTGTTGTACATAAGCAAAGCGGCGCTGACCACGACGATAAAGGCCATAAGTAGCGTATACTCAACAAAGTCCTGACCTGATTCGTCGTTCCAAAACTCACGCACGAGACACCGCCTCGCCGAGTGCCCCCACGGGGCAGTATCAATGATAGGAACCCTTAGTCCCGGAATCAATAGGCTGAAAGTCCCCGGCTTCCATGTGGTACCGATAGAACCCACGCTCCAGTACCGGGAGTTCTCACACTGGACGTGAGTGACCGGAGTCCTTCTGGCGGCGCCCCTATCCGCCACTCATCGGGCGCCACCGGTCCCCCTCTGTGGCCCGAGGTTCACCGGGCGCTCAAGAGACGCGGTCGGCCACTCTCCTGCGACGGAAGTGCGTGCGCCGCACAGTCGCTAGGAGCATCACGAACAGACTGCGAGTTCGGGCCCCTGTTTGACCGGCCGGGCACCGTCCCCTATACTGATGAATGTTGCGGGCTTGCAGTTCTTTCGTGTGTCCGCGGAAACTCGTATGCTTTACTACCTGATGGTGGGCTTGCACATCCTGATCTGTTTCTTTTTGGTGATCGTGGTGTTGCTCCAGAGCGGCAAAGCCGCCGACTTGGCCGGCGCCTTCGGCGGCATGGGTTCGCAGACAGCCTTCGGCCCGCGCGGCTCGGCGACGATCCTGTCCAAGGCCACAACCATAGCGGCCGCGCTGTTCATGGTCACGTCTCTGACGCTGGCGATTCTGGCGACGCGCGGCTCGCAGACCACCTCGGGGGGAGTGCTGGGCGGCCAGCCGCCGGCGAGGACGCAGCAGACCCCCGCGCGGGGTGCGCCACATCAACCGCCGGCCGGGATGCCCACGACTTCCGGTCAGGTCGGCGGCACGACCAGCCCGGCGGCGCCGATGCCGGTCCCGCCGCCCGCGCAACCGCAGCCGCGGCCGGCTGCCCCGCCGAAGTAGCGGCCACCAGGTTTCGACATGCGGAGGTGGCGGAATTGGCAGACGCACTAGCTTGAGGTGCTAGCGGGAGCAATCCCGTGGGGGTTCAAGTCCCCCTCTCCGCACCACATGCTTCCATCACTCACGGGCGGCCCCGAGAGGCCGCCCAAGTGCTATGGCCCGCTTCTTCAGCCAGCCTTGCGTTCGCCCGGTTCCCTGGCCTGAGATGGACTAACCCGTTGGCGCTTGAGCGGGTCTAGCCCGATCTTCTCACACGCCTTCGGCTGCGGCTTGCGGGAGGCCGGCATCTTCTGCGTTGCGCTCGGGGTGAGTCCTCGATCCGTTACGGACCTGCGGGCTCACCCCGTCGCGCGCCTT
>JBEKLJ010000297.1:0-3164 GCA_050010255.1 Bryobacteraceae bacterium | reverse complement strand
CCCGAGCTCAAGGGCAAGCTCGACGGGTACTCCATGCGCGTGCCGACGCCGAACGTCTCGGTGGTGGACCTGGTGGCCTTGCTCCAGAAGAACACCACGGCCGAAGAGATCAACGCCGCCCTGAAGACGGCCGCCGAGGGCGAGCTGAAGGGCATCCTGGCCTACACCGAGGACCCGGTGGTCTCCACCGACATGCTGCACAATCCCAACAGCGCGATCGTGGATAGCCAGTTGACCAAGGTGGTCGACGGCAACCTGGCCAAGGTCGTGGCCTGGTACGACAACGAGTGGGGCTACTCCCTCCGCGTGGTTGACCTGATCAAGTTCCTCGCACAAAAGGGACTGTAGTTCGGGGTCCCTCCGACGGCGACTCGCGGGCCGGGAACCGGCCCGCGAGGCCTGCTTCCCACGCTCCACGCACCACGGCGCCGGTTGAGTCTGCCCTGGCTCGCCTGCCGCGGCAGGTTGTTGGTGAGAAATGCGGGCTGGTTCCCTCGCATGGCAGAATGTAAGATCCATGCCCCAGATCCAGCGCGCGTTGATCAGTCTCACCGATAAGAGCGGCATCGCCGAGTTCGCCGGCGGCCTGGCCAAGCTGGGGGTCGAGATCCTCTCGACCGGCGGCACGGCCCGCCTGCTCCGCGAGGCCGGAATCGCCGTCCGCGACATCGCCGAAATCACCGGCTTCCCGGAGATGCTCGACGGCCGCGTCAAGACGCTGCATCCCAGGGTCCACGGCGGCATTCTCGCCATCCGCGCCAACGCCGGGCACATGCAGGCGCTGGCGGAGCACGGCATCGGGACCATCGACATGGTGGTGGTGAACCTTTACGAGTTCGAGAAGGCGGCGGCCAAGCCGGGAGCGACGGTCGAGGAGCTGGTCGAGAACATCGACATCGGCGGGCCGAGCATGATCCGCGCCGCGGCCAAGAACTGGCAGGACGTGGCGGTGGTGGTCTCGCCCGCCGATTACGCCGGCCTCCTCGAGGAGCTGAAGGCGAACCAGGGCTCGCTCTCCCTGGCCACGCATTGGCGCCTCATGCAGAAAGCCTTTCGGACGACGGCCGATTACGACCGCGCCATCTCCGCCCGGCTGGCGCGCATCGCGGTAGAGGACGGCGGCCTCGCCGACCACCCGCCCGCGGCGCTGCCGCCGGTGCTGGACATTCGCGCCGGCCGCGCGCTCGACCTGCGCTACGGCGAGAACCCCCACCAGCAGGCGGCGCTCTACTCGGACCGCGCGCGCGGCATCGCCGGGGCCGCGCAGCTACACGGCAAGGAGCTTTCCTACAACAACCTGGTGGACCTGGACGCGGCCTGGGCCTTGGTGAACGAGTTCGACGCGCCGGCGGCGGCGATCATCAAGCACACCAACCCCTGCGGCTGCGCCGAGCAGCCCGAGCTCGCACAGGCCTACCGCAAGGCCTTCGAGTGCGACCCGATTTCGGCCTACGGCGGCGTGCTGGCCTTCAACCGGCCGCTGGACCAGGAGACGGCCCGGGAGATAGCCAAGACCTTCATCGAGGCCATCGCCGCGCCGGACTACACCGAAGAGGCGCTGGCCGTGCTCACAGCCAAGAAGAACCTGCGCCTGCTGAAGGTGACCAACCCCGCGCCGGACGCGCTGGTCCTCAAATCCATCAGCGGCGGGTTCCTGGCCGAGACCGCGGACTTGCATCGCCTGAAGCGCGGGGAGTGCAAGATCGTGACCAGCCGCGCGCCCAGCGAGGAGGAGTGGCGGGCGCTCGAGTTCGTCTGGAAGGTGACCAAGCACGTCAAGTCCAACGCCATCGTCTACGCGCATGCGGGGCAGGCCGTGGCGGTGGGCGCGGGCCAGATGAGCCGCGTGGATTCGGTGAAGGTGGGCGCCATGAAGGCCGCGCTGCCGCTGGAAGGCACGGTGCTCGGCTCGGACGCCTACTTCCCCTTCCCCGACGGCATCGAAGAGGCGGCCCGGCACGGCATCACGGCCGTGATTCAGCCCGGCGGCTCGATGCGGGACCTGGAAGTGATCGGGGCGGCGGACCAGCTCGGCCTGGCCATGGTCTTCACCGGCGTAAGGCACTTCCGGCACTGAGGCGGCGGGGGACCGCCACCGCGGTAGCGCAGCCGCGAACTACACTGCCGCGGCGCGCTCTTACATGATCGCTATCGGCGGCGCGGGCTCGTCCGGACTGCCGGCCTTGGCCACTGGCAGCCTGACCATGAGGACCGCCAGAAGGATCAGCGCAACCAGGCCCGCCCAGACCGACGGCGACGGGAAGATCGCAGGTAGCTTGATCCGGGCGAACTGTAATCCGGCAATCACCAGCCCCGCCATGGCCTCCCCGGCGATCAGGCCGGACGCGGTGAGCACGCCGGCGTTCTCCACGCGCCCCTTCTGCGCGTCGTTGAGCCCGCGGCGGTCGCGCACCCGGTCGGTGAGCCAGCGGAGAACGCCGCCGATAAAGATGGCAAAGGTGGTCTCCAGCGGAAGGTACATCCCGACGGCGAACAGCATGGGGCTGCGCACCTGCACCAGGATGAGCGCCAGGCCCAGGAATATGCCTACGACCACCAGCGGCCAGGCCATCTGGTGGTTCACGATCCCCTGGGCCAGCGACGCCATCAGGCCGGCCTGCGGGGCCGCCAGCTCCTTGCCGCCGAAGCCGGTCCCGCCGGCGTTGATGTCGCCCTGGTGGAGGATCAGCAGCGGGAAGTAGAGCGCGGCGCCGGCTACGACGATTCCCAGAATGTCGCCGATCTGCATGCTGCGCGGCGTTCCGCCGAGGATGTGGCCCACCTTCAGGTCCTGCAGCATCTCGCCGGCCACGGCCGAGGAGACGCACACCACGGCCGCCACGCCCAGCACCGCCGCCACGCCGCTCATGCCGGAAACGCCGATCGAGACCATCAGCAGCGCGGCCACGATCAGAGTGGAAAGCGTCAGCCCGGAGACGGGGTTGTTCGAGGACCCGATCAGGCCCACCAGGTTGCCGGAAACCGCGGCGAAGAAGAACCCCAGGACGATCATGACCAGCGCCGCCACCAGGCCCCCGGGAAGCGTGCCCGAGAAGTAGGTGTAGAGCAGCACCATCGAGATCAGCGTGGCCCCCAGGCCGAGGAAGACCGTCTTGGCGCTCAGATCGCGGTCGCGGCGCTCGGTCACAACGGCCGTCCCGCCC
>JBEKLJ010000296.1:0-3167 GCA_050010255.1 Bryobacteraceae bacterium | reverse complement strand
CCCCGGGATCGCGCCCGCTTTATACAGTTCCTCGCGCCGGTCGTGGATTTTGCGTGCCTGGTTGAGCGCGGCCTCGGCGATGGAGAGTTGGCCGCGAGCCCGCTGGACGTCAGCGGGAAGCGTGCCAGTCGTGGTCTTCTCCAGGCTGGCGCGGGCATCGGCGACCGCGGCTGCCGCTTCCTGCCGCTGAGCCACCAGGTCGCGGTTCTCGAGCTCAACCAACGCCTGGCCGGCGGCCACGTCCTCGCCCTTGTGCACTGCGAGCCGGCGGATGGTCGCCGTGACCCGCGCGGCGACGCTCGCCTGCGCGCGCGGAAAGATCGAGCCCGGAGCGCGCAGCGAATGCGTCACGGTCGCCGTTTCAACCCGCGCCACGCGGACCTCGACCACCGGCTTGGCTGGCTGCTCCTCTTTAGCTCCACAGCCGGCCAGGCACAGGGCCAGCGCCAGGCCGGCTGCGGGGCTGCGTCTCTTCAGTGTGCTAATCATCGTCCGCTCGCCACCTCCAGGTCCGCCCGCGCATTCAGGTATGCGGCTATGGACGCATACCGGTTGCTCCGGGCTTGCACGACCTGCACCTGAGCGGCTACCACGTCGAGCGCGGATCCCTCGCCTTCGTCGTACCGCAGCCGGCTCAGCCGCAAACTCTCTTCGGAGAGCTTCACCTGCGCCAAAGTCGCCGCAATCTGGTCGTAAATGAGCCGCACCCGGGCCAGCGCGTTCTCGTAGTCTCTCGAGAACCCCCGCGCCGCCGCCGTGCGGGTCACCTCGACCTGGCTCGCTCTCAGCTCACTCTGCCGCGCCTGGCTGCGCGCGCGGAACCAGTCGAAGACCGGGATGTTGAGGTTGATGAATGCCGCATAGCCGCGGTCGCCAGCGCGCAGGTGCAACGAATCAATGCCGTATTGGAAGACCAGGTTCATTTGCGGCAGCAGTTGTGCGCGCGCCTGCCGCGCATCGGCCAGGAAACCCTGGCGCCGGGCCTCGGAGAGGTTGAACTCCGGCCGGCGAAGGAACAGGCGGCCCGCGGCGGACGCGGGCGTCTCGGGTGGCGGCACGGCCCTGTCGAGCACGTCCTCGACCGCCAGCGGTTCGCGGGTGTCCTGGGTCCAGAACGATGCCAGCTCGTGGTTGGCGATCTCGGCCTCCAGTTCCGCCGCGCGCTGCGACTGCTCGATAAAAGCTGCTTGCGCCGCCGCTTTGACCACGTCTGCCTGTGCCGCCTCTCCATTCTCCGCCAGCAGCCGCGCGCGTTTTTCGAAACTGCGCGCCTCTTCGAGGGCCTCCCGGCTGACCACGGCCATTCTTCGCGCGACCAGCAGTTGGTAGTAGGCCGCCGTGACGGCGCGCCGCAGGTCGCGCCGCGCCATGCCGGCGCTCGCCGCCGCCGCGCTGCGGTCCGCGCGCGCGCGCGCCAGTGCCGCCCGTAGCCTGCCCGAGGTGTCGAACTCCTGGAGCACCGTGAACTGCGATGCGTACTCGCGGATGCCGTTCAGGGCGATGAAGCTGAACTGGTCCGGGCTGCCCGCCAGAGGGCTGTTGTATGTGAAGCCGTTCCCGAGCTGGGCCCGCGGGAGGAACCCGGCGCGCGCCTGCCTCAGGCCGTACTGCGCGATCTCGAGGTCCTGTTGGGCGGCGGTGAGGGTGGAGGGCGCCGCGAGGGCGAGGCGGATACAGTCATCGAGCGTCAGCGCGATGGAATTCGTCTGAGCGGCGGCGAGACCGCCGGCCAGGAGCGTCACCGCCCCGATGAGAACTTGACTCCCGCGCTGGGCGCTCCGGCTCGCCAGTGCCATTCAACTAAGAATAGTAGTTCTTCGGCCGCCGGTGGTTGCAGGGGGGTGTGTGACACAGAAGCCACGCCGGATTGCGGGCCGCAATTCGCCCTCCGGCGGCCCAGGGGACGCAGGCTACAATAGTCCGATGTCCGAAATCGGCCTGGAGCAGATCCGGGCAGCCGCCGACCGCATCCGATCCATCGCCCTGCGCACGCCGGTGATGACCTCGCGGACCTTCGACCGCGAGGCCGGCCTCTCCGTTTTTTTCAAGTGCGAGAACTTCCAGCGCGGCGGCGCATTCAAGATCCGCGGGGCGTCGAACTTTGTTTTCTCGATGGAGCCCGAGCGGCTGGCCAGGGGCGTGGTGGCGTTCTCCTCGGGCAACCACGCGCAGGCCGTGGCGATCGCGGCGGCTCAGGCCGGCGCACCCGCAACCATCGTCATGCCGGCGGACGCGCCGCGCTCGAAAGTCGAGGCGACGCGCGGGTACGGCGCGAAGATCGTCACCTACGACCGCCTGCGCGAGGACCGCGAGGCCATCGCCCGGCGGATCGCCGAGGAGAGCGGGGCGGCGCTGGTGCCGCCGTTCGATCATCCCTGGATCATCGCCGGCCAGGGCACCGCCGGCCTGGAGCTGCTCGAGCAGGCGCCGGACCTCGATGCCCTCATCGCGCCGGTCAGCGGCGGCGGGCTGCTCGCGGGATGCGCCATCGCGGCCAAGGCCGTCACCCCTCAGATCCGGATCTTCGGCGTCGAGCCTCAGGACGGCAACGACACGCACCTGTCGATGCGCGCCGGACGCCGCGTCGAGATCCCGCCGCCCAAAACTCTGGCCGACGGCCTGCGCTCGACCCGCCCCGGCGAGTTGACCTTCCCCATCCTCCAGCGGCTGGCCGAGGACATCCTGCTGGTCACCGACGAGCAGATCCGCGCCACCATGAAGTTCCTGCTCGAGCGGATGAAGATCCTGGTGGAGCCCAGCGGCGCGGCTGCAGCCGCCGCGGTGCTCTTCCACAAGCTGCCCGCGGGCATCCGATCGGTTGGCGTGATCCTCTCCGGAGGCAACGTCGATCTAGAAGTGCTGGCTTCGTGCTAGTAGCCGTGAATGAGCGTAAATGAACGTGAATAAACGAGAATCAAAGCGCTTTGCCATTCACGTTCATTTACGTCCATTCACGGCTATCTGCCTGTGTTGCGCATTCGCGGCTTTCAACGCCTGGGCCGGCACGCCTTTTTGGGAGTCGAAACCGCCCGCCCAGTGGTCCGATGATGAGCTTCAGGAGCTACTCACGGATTCGCCCTGGGCGCAGCCGGCGATCTCGGCTGGGAGCGAATCTGGCGTGCAGGTCTATATCGCTTCGGCCAGGCCGATGCGGCTGGCCGAAGAGG
>JBEKLJ010000295.1:0-5709 GCA_050010255.1 Bryobacteraceae bacterium | reverse complement strand
GGCAGCCTCCAGCTCTTCGAAGCTGGTCAGCCGCACGACCGGATCCATGGTTTTAAGATAGCGCCGCGAACATGCACCACGCGGTTCGGATACGGAGTCTGAAAGGTTGGTGCTGGAGGAGGGGGTCGAACCCTCATGCTCAGTGAAGAGCGCGGGATTTTGAGTCCCGTGCGTCTGCCAATTCCGCCACTCCAGCACGGGTGAGAGCCTTCAGTATATCAACGCGGTCCGGCTCAGAGCGTGATGACGCGGTGGTCCGGGCAGTCCAGGCGGACCTCCTCGGCCAGCCGGCCGATCAATGCGCCGCCGTGCCGCGCCAGGAACGGCAGGATCGAGTACAGCCGCTCCTGGAGGCGCTTCTCCGGGTAAAGGAGCCCGTGCAGATAGGCGGCCTCGGCTTGCGCCCGGTCGTCGCGGCGCAAAGCTTCGCGGGCCACCTTGCGGTCCGTCTTCAGCATCTGATACCCGATCTTCCGCCGGCTGCGCGCGAAGGCCTCGCCGAGCGTCGGGTCGAAGCGCTCCAGCTCCGCGCCGAGCGATTCGAGCAGGTCCCACAGCTTTTCGGACGTCTCCCGCAGCGCCGCCTCGATGTGCGGCGGCACGAGCTGGGCGGCGATGCCCTCGCCGGCCCCGCCGCGAACCAGGCTGTCGAGCGTGAGGTGGTAGCGGGCCATCAGCTTCGCGGCGCGGGCGTCGAGCAGCGTCAGGCTCTGCCGCGGCACCGCGACCGGCATGCGCCCCAGCAGGCGGTCGTAGAGCGGGCCGCTTTGGGCCAGGTACGCGACCTCGGCCGGCCCGCCGACATAGGCCACCGTCGGCAGCATCGAATCCTGAATCACCGGGCGCAGCAGCGCGTTCGGCGAGAGGTCCTCGGCACGCTCCACCAGCTCATCCGAGGTGTAGCGGCGCCCGTTGCCGACGAAGCCGTCGCCATCCAGCCGCAACGGCACGCGCCGGCCGCCTTCGAGCAAGAACAGGAACGAGGTGTGCGGCTCGACGAGCACCTGGGCGTGATACCCCGCCGCGGTGAGCGCGGCGCCGCGCTCGAGCACCCGGCGCGAGAGCTCGTGCGCCAGCCGCGCCGCCTGGCCGAGCGCCGGCGCGGCCAGTCGCCGCGCGGCTGGGTGCAGGGGGTCGAACAGGAGCGGGGCCTGCGGCCCGAGCACATCCTTCAGCAGCCTTCCGAACGCGGAGCCCAGCGTCTCTCCGGGTGCGTAAGCGCGCTCGACCGCCGCAACCACCTCAGCGGCGAACGGCAGGCCGGTCAGGGCCTCGCGCAAGCCCTCCACGGGCGCGGCGGCGATCTGAATGCGGCCCACGGGTTGAGACCCCACGCTCTCGCCCGGCATCTGCAGCCGCACGGTCTGCTGGCGGGCGTTGAACACCCAGCAGTGGTCGACCTCCGCGAAATCGTGGTCCTCGGTGGCCAGCCAGAACACCGGCGCCGCCGGGAGGCCCGCCTCGCTCAACTGCCGCGCCAGCCGCACCGCGGTGAGCGCTTTGTAGACCGTGTAGCACGGCCCGCTGAATAACCCCACCTGCTGCCCGGTCACCACGGCCACGGTCTCAGGGCGTGCCAGCAGATCCAGCAGCTCGCCCGGCCCATTCTGCTCGCGCAACGCTTCGACGAGCGCCGCGCGCCTCTGGGTCTGAAAGTCGATTGCCGCCGCTGCCCTCCTGAACGACTCCGTGCTGTGCGGGTCCCAGGCGTAGAACCGCGCCACGCGGTCGAAGGCGTAGAGGTAGTCGGCGAAGAGTGCGGTCGTGCCCGGCAACTCGGTCTGGCGGATACAGGCGGCGTCCATTTCCCAGTCCCAACGTAGCAGATAGGCGCCCCAGCCCGGATGTGACGCGCACATACAATGGGATTTGGCGGGCGTCTACATTTCGTTCCCGTTCTGCGCGCAGAAATGCACGTTCTGCAACTTCGCCTCGGGTGTCTTCGCGCGCAGCCTGGAAGAGCGCTACCTGGCTGCGCTTCATGCCGAGATCGCCGCCTTCCACTGGCCGTGGACGCCCCAGACGGTGTATCTGGGCGGCGGCACGCCCAGCCGCATTCCGGAAACCGCGCTGGCCTCGCTTCTGGCGCTCATCCCCGGCCGGCCGTGGAAGGAAGCGACCATCGAGGCCGCGCCCGGCTCCCTCACCCGCGAGAAAGCGCGCGCCTGGGCCGAGGCCGGTTTGAACCGCGTCAGCCTGGGGGTGCAATCCTTCGTCGGCGAAGAGATTGCGCGCACTGGCCGGCGGCACACGGCCCAGACCGTTGCGGGCGAGGTTGCGCTGCTGGCCCAGCACGGCATCGCCAACTTCAACATCGATCTGATCGCCGGCCTTCCGCATCAGACCGCCGCGAGCTGGCGGGAGTCGCTGGCTTGGGTGGAGCGGATCGAGGCGCCGCACGCCTCCGTCTACATGCTCGAAGTGGACCAGGACAGCCGGCTCGGCGCCGAGATGCTGCGCGGCGGCTCCCGCTATGGCGCCGCCGCGGCGCCTTCGGAGGAGCAGGCGGTCGAGTTCTATGAGGCCGCCATCGAGGAGCTGGTGGCCGCCGGCCTGCGCCAGTACGAGATCTCGAACTTCGCCCGGCCGGGCTTCGAGTCGCTGCACAATTTGAAGTACTGGCGGAGGGAGCCGTACGCCGGCTTCGGCTCCGACGCGCACTCCTTCGACGGCGCTCTGCGCCGCCGCAACGCCGAGTCGCCGGAAGAGTACACCGGGCGCATCGAGCGCGGCGAATCGCCGTGCGTCGAGACCCTGCCGGCGCAGGCCGACGAGGAAGCGCTGTTCCTGGGCCTGCGGCTGCGGGACGGCGTGCGGCCGACGCGCGGGCAGTGGGCGCGCTTCGGCGCGCCGATTCGGCGCTTCATCGAGGCCGGCCTCCTCGAGTGCGACGGCGCCACCCTCCGCCTGACGCGCCGGGGCGTTCTGTTGTCCAATGAAGTCTTCCAGGAGTTCGTGGCATGAGTGAACCTACTGAAACTGGCGCCGCGCGTCCGATCGACCTGCGCAGCGACACCGTCACCCGCCCCACGCCCGCCATGCGCCGCGCGATGGCGGAAGCCGAAGTCGGCGACGACGTCTACGGCGAGGACCCAACCGTCAACCGTCTCGAGCAGCGCGCCGCCCAGATCCTCGGCAAGGAAGCGGGCCTGTTCGCACTTGATCAACTACGAGCTTTCCATGCTGGCCTGGTTCTCGGGCTGCCTGGCCCGGCCGATCCACGCCCTGGACGGCATCCTCACCTGGGCGCACATCATCCCCGAAATCCGGCCGCACGGCCCGCACTGGGCGCCCACCGGTCTCATCGAGCTCGAGAACACGAATAACCTGGCCGGCGGCTCGGTCTACCCGCCCGAAGTGTTCGAGGAGATCTGCGACGGCGCGCACAAGCTCGGTCTGAAGGTGCATCTGGACGGCGCGCGGATCTTCAATGCGGCGACGTATCTCAACCGTCCGGTCGACCAGCTCGCGGCCAAGGCGGATACGGTGATGTTCTGCTTGTCCAAGGCGCTCGGCGCGCCGGTGGGCTCGCTGCTGGTCGGCACGGCCGAGGCGATAGCGCGCGGCCGCCTCTACCGCAAGCGCCTGGGGGGCGGCATGCGGCAGGTGGGCGTGCTGGCCGCGGCGGGGCTGATCGCGCTCGAGGAGACGCCCCAGCGGCTCGGCGAGGACCACGAGAATGCGCGTTTGCTCGCCGGGGCGCTCGCGCGCATTCCGGGCATCACGGTGCCGCATCGGGTCGAGACCAACATCGTCATCTTCGATGTGGAGCGTACCGGCCTGACGGGCGCGCAGTTCAGCGCGCGGCTCAAGGCGCGCGGCGTGCTCATCAACGCCGTCGGCGGCACGCGCCTGCGCTTGCTGACGCACTACGACGTGAGCCGCGCCGATTGCGAGCGCGCCGCCGAAGTTCTGGCCGAGGTCGCCGCCGGGCACGCCTGACACTGCGGAAACAGCACTCCGGCAGGAAGCGGCCCGCGGGGGCTACTCTTCTTCCGGCGGCGACTGCGTGCCCTCCTCGAAGTCGGAGGTGAGGTTCTCGAACTTGGTGCAGTGCTTCAGGAAGGCGAGCTTCACGATGCCGCTGGGCCCGTTGCGCTGCTTGGCCAGAATCAGCTCGGAGACGCCGCGCAGGTCCTGGCGCTCGGGCTTGTAGACTTCCTCGCGGAAGATGAAGGCCACCAGGTCGGCGTCCTGCTCGATCGAGCCCGAGTCGCGGAGGTCGCTCAACTGCGGCCGCCGGTCGCCCTGCCGCATCTCGGGAGCGCGGCTGAGCTGGGAAAGCACCATTATGGGGACGTTCAGTTCCTTGGCCAGCAGCTTCAGGCCGCGCGACAGCTTGCTGATCTCCTGGTTGCGGTTCTCCACCCGCCCCGGCACGCTCATCAGTTGCAAGTAGTCGAGCACCACCAGCGCCAGGCCGTGCTCGGCCTTCAGCCGGCGCAGCTTGGCGTGGATGTCCATGAGGTTCGCGCCGGCCGTATCGTCGATGAACAGCGGCGCATCCGCAAGAGCGTTCGCGGCGGCAACCAGCCGCCTGCGCTCCTCGGCGTTGAGGAACCCGGCGCGGAATTTCTGGCTGTCCACGCGCGCCGCCGTGCAGAGCATGCGCGTCAGCAACGACTCCTTCGACATCTCGAGCGAAAACACCGCCACGGCCTTGGGTTCCTTGCCCATGCTGATGTGCTGGGCGATATTGAGCGCCATGGCGGTCTTGCCCATGGCCGGGCGCGCTGCCAAAATGAACAGCTCGCCGCCGTGCAGCCCGCCGGTCATTTCGTCGAGCTTCAGGAAGCCGGTGCTCAGGCCGTGAATGCGCTTGGAGGGGTCGAGGAAGGTGCTGACGCCGCCCTCGTGATCGCGGATGATCTCGTCGGGCGTGATGAGCGCGGAGCGGCTGCGGTCGTCACCGAGCCTCAGCAGCGTCTCCTCGGCGCCCAGCAGGATCTCCTCGGGATCCTCCTCGGCCAGCAGGCAGCGGTCGATGAGCTTCTGCGCAGAGAAGATCATCCGCCGCAGCAGCGCCTTGTCGCGCACGATGCGCACGTAGGCGTCGATGTTGGAGATGCGCGGCAGGCCGTCATCAAGCGACACCAAGTAGGTCAGGCCGTCGCAGGCTTCCGCCTCGTTGTGCTTCAGCAGCTCGTTGTAGACGGTGATGCGGTCGATCTTCTCGCCGCGCTCGTGCAGCTCCGCCATGCGGGAGAAGATGCGGCGGTGCTTCTCGAGGGCGAAGTCGCCGGCCTGGAGCAAGCCGGCCACCTGCACGAACAGCGCCTCGTCGAGCAGGATCGAGCCGAGCACGAGGCGTTCGGCATCGACGTTGACCGGGAGGCCCTTTTCAAGAGCGAGGTCGGCGGCAGCCATGTTCGAAAAGCCTCCCTATGATGCGGCTTCCCTGACCGCGGGGCAACAAAAATTTTCAGCGCGCGGTTTCTGAGGGTTAGGCTGTGCGCGGAGCTGTGCAAAAGCCTTTCCGGTTTTCCTCAGACGCCGGCGATCCGAAGCTGATGAGGAACAAGCGCTTGCCTCCCCCGTCCGCGAGTTTTCCTCAGAAACCGCTCCAACAAAACTGCCCTGTAATGTTTTTACCGCAAAACCGCCCCGGAAGCAAAAGGAAACTTGCAGCAGCACCCCCGGGTGCTGCTGCGCGCCGCCGCGGCGGACGGGCCGTGAGCACGTGTCCCGCCACGGTTGCGGTGAGAAAAG
>JBEKLJ010000294.1:0-3224 GCA_050010255.1 Bryobacteraceae bacterium | reverse complement strand
GAGCTCGGTATTCCCAAGGCGTATGGCTCTTACGAGGAACTGCTTGGGGACCCGGATGTCGACGCCGTGTACAACCCGCTGCCGAACCACCTGCACTTGCCGTGGTCGGTGCGGGCGGCCGAGGCCGGCAAGCATGTGCTGTGCGAAAAGCCGCTGGCCATGAGTGTCGCCGAGTGCCGCACGCTGATGGAAGCCCGCGACCGGACCGGCGTGAAGCTCGGCGAAGCGTTCATGGTTCGCACCCACCCCCAGTGGCTGCGGGCCCGGGAGTTGGTGCGCTCCGGGGAGATCGGCGCGCTGCGCGCCGTCATGGGCGCTTTCAGCTTCTTCAATCGCGACCCGCACAACATTCGCAACATCCTCGAATACGGCGGGGGTGCATTGATGGACATCGGCTGCTATCCGATCCAAACCTCGCGGTTGATCTTCGGCGAGGAGCCCGCTCGCGTGGCCGGCCTGGTGGAGCGCGACCCCGAGTTGGGCGTGGACCGGCTCAGCTCCGCTCTGCTCGATTTTCCTTCCGGCCAAGGCGTGTTCACTTGCGGCACACAGCTCGTGCCCTATCAGCGCATGCAGATCTTCGGAACGCGCGGCCGCATCGAGATCGAGATTCCCTTCAACGCGCCACTGGACCGCACCTGCCGCCTTCTTGTCGACAACGGCGCCGACGTGTTCGGCAGCGGCATCACCGTGGAAGAGTTCCCCGTCTGCGACCAGTACGCGATTCAGGGCGAGCGGTTCTCCCGTGCGATTCTCGAAGACACTGAAGTGCCGACGCCTCTCGAGGATTCGATCCGCAACATGGCCGTGATCGAGGCCGTTTTCCGGTCCGCTCGGACAGGCGCTTGGGAGCAGCCGTCGTTTTAACCCGTGTTCCTGACCAACCGCCGCCGCCGGCCCAACTCGGACTGAACTTCGACGAAGTGAGTTTCGTTACCTCAAAGGAGGAGTCGCGTGCCCATCTCCCTGCCTGCACCCGGCCCGAACCGTCCTTTTCAGCGCATCGCGGGCGCTTTCTTCCCGGTGGCGGCGGTCCTGCTGCTGGTCTTCATGGGAGTGCTGGCGGGTGGGGCTGCCTTGCGGGAATCCGTCACTTTCGATGAAACCGCTCACATTGGCGCCGGTGTCAGTTACTTGCAGAAGCTCGACCTGCGCATGAATGCGGAACACCCGCCGCTGGCCAAGGTGGTGGCTGCGTTGCCGCTGGTGATCCGCGGGACGCGCGCCGATTACTCCAACGCCTCCTGGTCGGTCAGCCGGGAGTTCTTTCCCGGATACATGGGACAGTGGGCTTTCGGCGAACGGCTTCTGACGCGCTGGAACGACCCGGCGAGCACGCTGGCCTGGGCCCGGCTGTCCATGCTGCTGCTCACCCTGGCGTTGGGCTGGGTGGTCTTCGCCTGCGCGCGCCGGCTGGGGGGCGACTGGGCCGGGCTGCTCTGCCTGAGCGTTTACGTCGCTTCGCCGGTCTTTCTCGCCTTTGGTCCCCTGGTGCACACGGACCTGGCGGTGACCCTGTTTTCGCTGCTGTCGCTGTGGACGTTTGCTGACCTCCGGCTAGACCCCAGCCGCAAGAACGTGCTGCTGTTCGCCCTGGCGCTGGCGGGCGCGCTCCTCTCGAAATTCACGGCGGGCATTCTGCTCGTCGCCTTCCCCGCAGTCGCTTTGAGTACGCGCTGGCGCGCCGTCCCCGGCCAGCCCGCCGCCAAACCCGAGGCGCGGGCCTGGCGCAGGCTCCGCTGGCGCGCTACCCTGAAGGGCATTCTCTGGGCCGCCGTTTTCGTCTACGCGTTCTACTTCATCTTTTCCTGGAATCAGCCCACCGACGCCCTGGACCGTCTCGGCCAGGGTCCCGCCTGGGATCCTCTGCGCCGCCTGCTCATGCCGGCCTGGCTCTATCTGCGCGGGCTGCTCGTGGTGCTGATGAGCTCGGTCCGTCCGACGTTCATCCTCGGCCACGCGTATTCCCATGGGGTCTGGTTCTATTTCCCCGTTCTCCTGCTCCTGAAATCGCCCCTGGGCTTTCTCGGCTTGCTCGCGCTGGCGCTGGTCGTCGCTCTGAACCGCAAGCGCGGCGGCCAGGGGAATCTGCCTGCAATCCCCGAGGGCCTGCACGTGCATTGGCGCGTCCTCTGGGTCTCTCTTGTGGTTTTTGGCGCCGCTTGCCTGTTGAGCCAGTTGGATATCAGTTTCCGCCATTTCAGTGTCCCTTTGATTCTGTTGATTCTCCTGCTGGCTCCTCTGCCCCGCATGCTGGGACGCCTTCGGACCTCGTTCCCCATCGCCGCGCGCCTGGCGACGGCGCTCACCGTGCTGCTGGCGGCGAGTTGCCTGTTCACGGCCCTGCGGGCGTATCCCTACTACTTCCCTTACATCAACGCGTTCTCCTTCGGGCGTCCCGCCTACACCCTGGTGAACGATTCCAACGTTGACTGGAATGCGTCGCTCCCTGAAGTGAAACGGTTCGCCGAGCGGCACGGCCTGCGGAAGGTCAACTTGGATGCCTATGGGATGAACGATCCCACGGGCATCGTGCCGCAGGCCGAACTCTGGGATTGCCAGAAGCCCGCCGCGGCCGATGCGGGCCAGTGGGCCGTGATCTCCGCCAACATGTTTCTGGATGGCCACAACTGCCGTTGGCTCACGCAGTATCCGCATGAATCGCTGGCGGGCGGCAGCATGTACGCCATTCGTCTCCCGGCGCCCATCCCCGCAGCGGGCACGAGCGGCGGCCCTCCGCGGCCCTCCGAGTACCGCACCCTCTGGGGGATGCCAGGCGGCGGGGACTCGCGGGCCATGTTCCAGGAACTCATCCGCCATCCGGAGAACATCCCGCAGGCCGTGGCCAAGATGCAGGCCGAATGGACTCGTGCGCAGGAGTCTAAGAAGCGCTCTTCCAGGAACCGGTAGGAAGTTCCACGAGGGGCCGCGTGATTCCCTGGTTCGGGCCTGTGCGTTCGCACCAGTTCGATGTTCTCGTATTGTTCCCACGATTCGGGGATGATGTGGTATAACTGTTATACCAGCTTGCGATGCGATTCCGGTTCAGCAAGGCCAAGAGCGAGTCGCTGAGGCGCAACCCGAAGCGAGGCGTCGGCTTCGAGGAGGCGCAAGAGGTCTTCACGCGCCCGTATTACCAAGACCGGCGCTCAGACGACCCGGAACAGCACCGCGCGATCGGATGGGTCCAGGATCGCCTGTTCACGGTGATCTTCGAGATCAGG
>JBEKLJ010000293.1:0-3248 GCA_050010255.1 Bryobacteraceae bacterium | reverse complement strand
TAGAGGTCGGCGCGCCCGGAGACGCGCTGGCCGCCCACGGCGCCGTAGTGAGCAAGTTCGGTCTCGCGCGTCGGCTGCACGGCCGAGACCGCGCAGGCTTCGGCTTCCGCGGTCTCAATCAGCGGGCGCGCGCTGCTGCGGCCGTCCGGGCTGACATAGATGTGATCTCCGACCAGGTGCAGGAACGGCTCCCCATCGACGAAATCGCGGGCGCAGTAGACGGCGTGCCCGTAGCCCAGGGGTTCGGCCTGCGGCACGAACTGGAGGCGACCGGCCTGTTCGCCCGCGGCCTTCCCATAGGCGGCCTCGTCGCCCGGACACACCACCAGGCAGACCTCCTCGATCCGGGCCTCCAGGACCTGGTCGAGGATGATGCGCAGGACCGGTTTCTCAACCCCATCGCGGTCGATGAGGGCTTGCAGGGGCAGCGTTCTCTGGTTCCGCCCCGCGGCAGTGATGAGGGCTTTTCGGACTTTCATAGGGCAGTGGCTCAATCATACCCAAGCTGGCAGGCGCCGTGGCCCGGATCTTTTGCGGCCTTGGCTGCCAGCCGGTGCTCCATTCAGGTCGGGCACCTCGACCGCCATGAGGAACACGGCGAACGGGTCAATCTCATCTGGACCTGCCGCCCGTGCAATGTGCGATGCGGCAATGCTCTCCGAGCAGCCGGAATCGGCCGGCTCACAGTACGGTACAACCCCGCCAGCAAGGGCGCGGTGAGTCTCGCGCAATGGCTGACCGCCGTTCTCTCCATGCGGGGCGAGTCCGATGCGATGAGTGTCCCGGATGCGGTCGCCACGATCCGAGCCACTCCGCCCGTCAGACGCTCCGAATTTGCCCAGGAGATCTGGAGCCGGAGGCGGGAACGCTACGGTCCGAGTGGCCGCGGCGATAGCGTTCCGTTTTGAGAAGGTCGAGATGACCTCGAAGGCCGGAGCCGCCCACCTCAGCGACTGTGTCTTCATCCGGGCGACCAGCCTGCTGGAGCAGATTCGCGCCGAGCAGCCGCACCTGACGTTCATGCTGGCCTGCGAACAAGCTCTCCGCCAGGCGTGGATCGAAGATCGTGAAAGCAGAGCATCAGTCGATTGGGGACCATCGCAGGCTTCCTGTCAATGTCCTGCGTGAAGATCTCGCTGGCCGGTTTTCAAGTGACCATCAGTGGCCGGTTTTGGGTGGCCCCGAGGCCAGTACTAGTACTAGTACAAGACTTCCCTCGGACCCTTGAAAACCCCGTTGAATGTGGCTCGCACAATGATAAGCTCAGAAAAGTTGCAGACCGGGCTGAACGTTGAGCGTGCAGCGGAGTCCAGGACGGCAAAGAGAAGATTCTCGACAACGCAAGGAACGGGATCTTAACCAGCATCTCGAACAGGCAACTGGTACGGAGGCGGATTTGAAACTACGAAACAGAGGCTTGGCTTTCTCGGGTGCCCTTCTTCTGGGCGCGTTACTTGTGGTAACGCCAGGGGCCCAGGCGGGGTCCGTCACACTGGGCTCCTATGATAGCGGCAACTGCTATCCATTCATGTGTAACGACAGCCAAACCAGTTCCGGCATCTCGATTGACTACCAACAGGTGTACGCGCTGTCCGTGCCCATGACCATCACCTCGTTGAGTTTCCAGTACTGGCCTGTTTATGGCAATGACGCGGTCCTAGGCGGCACCTACGACGTCTACTTCTCCTACAGCGCGAATCCAGTGGGTTCCTTGAGCTCGGATTTGCCTACCAATGTCAGCGGTTCGCAAACACTGTTCTTCTCAGGAAACCTGGGCGGATTGCTCGGCGACTTCACCATCAATGGCACGACCAGTTTCACCTATGATCCGATTAACGGTCCCTTGTTGTTGGAAGTCGTGGTGACTGACCAGGCGCTTGTAGCCAACGGTAACGGTAACGGGTACAACTGGGCGGATGAGATCGGAGTCGTGACCGACCGTGCGTATTACGTCCCTAACACCGCATATCGCATCGGCAGCACGGTTGGTGCGTTAGTTACCACGTTTAACAGCGCCACGGTTCCGGAACCGTCCACCTTAGCGTTCATGGGTGGCGGCTTGCTCCTGCTGCTGGGCGGTGCTCGCCGCCGGTTCAATCGCCGAGGCTGACGAAAGCCTGGCGGCAACCGGGTCTCGACTGGTCGCGGTAGGAATGCCAATCGCTTAGCACGCCCAGCACAGATCCGTACGGGCGCCTGTTAGTGCATACGGCTCTTCTGTAAGCCAGCATTCGCGTTTGTCCATCCTGGCCAGCACCGATTGTACATCCAACCGCACAGGCGCCGCGTCATGAGGCCAGTCCAGACGAGCCACCTGCGCGTGGCCGGAAACCGAGCGGCGGGGCTGGCCCCGTTTTGGGCCGCCGCAGTCGCTGGGGGGATTGGGTATAAAAAAGCGGCTCCAACAGAGGCAAGCGGCGGGTCGGGTCGCAGCCGCGTGAGTTTCGCCGTGCGCGCCACAAGCCTTTCCACCGCGTCTACTCGGCTGCTCGACGCCCCCAGGCGCGCCGTTCATGGGGTCACCGCTGGAAGGGCAGCGGTTGGATCTTCGATTGTGGGTTTTGCTATGTGCGCTCCTCTGAGAATTCGAAAATGCCAGCTCCCCCCGAGTACCCAGCTCGGATTGGAAGCGGTGACGGATTGACATGGTCATACGCGGCCCCCGGATGGCCGCCTGCTGGCGGCGGGGACTGCGCGCCCGTGTCGCTACTGGCCGCGCTAGGTGCGCTTTTTTAGGTGTTCGGTTGTGTTACTCGTGGGCGCACCCAGGATTCCCTGCCTGCCGAGCAGGTGCGCGTGGACAATACGAGGACAGAATCCACGCTGGGCAGAGGTTCAATGGCAGGACGGCCAGCCGAGGCGTTCCGGTGCCGCGCTGATTCTAAAGGCAGTTCTGGTGAGCCAGGCGGGACTCGAACCCGCGACCCTCTGCTTAAAAGGCAGATGCTCTACCTCCTGAGCTACTGGCCCGTTGGTGGCGTGAGCATCCACCACCATAACATATGCTGCCGGCGCCCCAACGCCGCCGCGTGCTGCTCGGTCAACGACATCCGCCTTCTGGCCGAGCCGCGACCGTGAGGGAGCGGAGCTCTTCGCTTCGAGACGCGCAAACCCCTCCGCTTGCTGACGCGCGCGGCTTCCATGAGAAGGCCGGTCGGTGTCAAGGGGTTTTCTGTTGGCCGGCGGCGGCCGGCCTGGCAGGCGAAGCCTGCCAGCCAAGGCCTGCCATTCCCTCTTCTGAGCAGACG
>JBEKLJ010000292.1:0-3317 GCA_050010255.1 Bryobacteraceae bacterium | reverse complement strand
GCGGGCGCGTGGCGACCCGAGACCGGTGGCGAGATGAGGCGGCTGACCGGGGCAGTGATCGGAATCGTCGGGTTGGGGCGAATCGGTACGGCGGTCGCAATGCGGGCGCGAGCTTTCGGCATGCGGGTGAAGTTCTACGACCCGTACCTCGCCGACGGGTTCGACAAAAGCCTGCAGGTGGAGCGCGCGAAAACGCTGGAGGAACTGGCGGCGGAAAGCGATTACCTGAGCGTGCACGTGCCGCTCACCCCGGAAACGGACGGGATGATCGACGACCGCCTGCTGTCTGCCGCGCGACCCGGGCTGACGCTGATCAACGTGGCGCGCGGGCGGGTGGTCCGGCTCCACGCTGTCTACCACGCGCTTCGCAGCGGACGGGTGCGGGCGTTCGGCGCCGATGTACTGGAAGACGAGCCGCCGCTCCGGGCGCATCCGCTGATCGAGGCGTTCTCGAACCGCGAAGCGTGGCTTGACGGACGCGTGCTGCTGACGCCGCATGCCGCATTCTACGCCGAAGAGTCCCGCGCCGAAATGCGGCGGAAGGCGGCCGCGCGCATGCTCGATGCAGTGACGGGCGTACCGCTTCGGAACTGTGTGAACTTCCGGTTCCTGCACGACGCCCGGGCGCGCGTCCTGCCTGTGGCGACACCGCCGTGGGAAGTGGAAATCGGGGGAAGCGCTTCTTTATGAGTTCCCCGGTTGAGGCCAGGCGAAAGAAGCTGGAGGAATACCTGGCGGCGATGCGCTCCTCGGGCGCTCCGAAACCCGGTGCGGATATTCTGGAGAAGTATCTCCGCCGGCTCACCCTGGAGGAGATGGAGCGCGACCGCCGGGCGTTTGTCGACTGGGCGCGCGACCGCCACCGGGGCGAGACGGTGGTCCTGCTCGGCACCGGGCCGACCCTGCGGACGCTCGATCTCGGCGCGCTCCGCGGGTTCACGACGCTCGGGTGCAATGGCATCGGCCACACCTTCCAGCCTGATTACTACGTGATCATCGACCCGTCCGTGTACGGCGTACACCAGGCCCTCTTCGATGCGTGTCCGGGCACGCGGATCCTCTCGAGCTTCACCGCGGGGGAGTGCGACATCCGCCTCTACTACGTTTACGAGAACCTGGTGGGGCTCGAGCCGGACGACGTTTACAGCGCCGACAACAGCGGGTACGTCCAACTGAGCATCGCCTATATCATGGGGGCGGCCAACATGGTTCTGGCGGGCTATGACGGCTACCCGATCCAGCAGCGCACGGAATCCCACAGCTACGAGGAGACGCAGGAGGAGAAGGACCGCGTGCAGTACGAGTGGAACGGCGAAGCGGGGCGTGCGAAGCACGACCTGATACGGGAGGCTTTCGCCTATGCCGCCGCGAAGTGCGCGGCCGAGGGCAGGGGCCTCTACCGGCTGACCCCTTCGTACCTGCTAGGCGATCTGATCGCGCCGATCTCCTGGGAGGATCTGATGCGAATGCGCGGGAGGACAGCGAGATGAACAGAGGAGAGGCGTTAGGCCTGGAGCGATCTTCGCTTCTGGGTGCGCGCGCGGACCGTGTTTACGAATGGTTCGAGCGCTCGGTAGGGCTTCCAGGAGATGTAGCGGAATGCGGGGTCTACCGGGGCGAGACTGCGCGCGAACTGGCGCGGTACCTGCGCTTCCACCGCATTGCCAAAACGGTCCACCTGTTCGACTGTTTCGAGGGGCTGCCCAACCTGGTCACCGATGAGGAGCGCGAGGCTTCCGTGTGGAAGGAACTCGGCCGCGGGCAATACGCGAGTTCGATTGAAGAGGTGATGGCGACTGTGGGGGACCTCCGCTGCCGCGTGCACGCGGGCATGTTCTCCGAGACGCTGCCCCGGTTCGGCGAGCCGCTGTGTTTCATTCACGCAGACGGCGACCTATACCAGTCCACCGTGGAGGTGATCGAGTTCGCGGCGAGGGTGCTGGTTCCCGGCGGGGCGATCGTCTTCGACGATTACGGGAACCCGCGGCTTCCAGGAGTGAAGATGGCGGTGGAGCGGCGTCTGGATCCGGTGCAATTCAGGATTATTCCGTCGCACGACACCATCCAGTGCTTCGCCATCAGGAACGGAGGGCCGGCTTAAAATGAAGCGAGTCGTGGCGTTCGTGCTTGGATACCGCGCCGCTCAGGACCTGCGGGCAGGAACCCTGGGAGAGATCGTGGACGCGGCGGCTCGGATCCCCGGCTGCGAGAGTTGGGTCATGTACGTGGACAACTACTCCCGCGACGGTTCAGTGCAGTACATCTGCGAGCGTCATCCGGAAGTGGAACTCCTGCTAGGGCGGTCGAATCTCAACTACTGCGGCGGGGTCAACGCAGGCCTCCAGTATGCGCATCGCCGGTGGGCGCCGGATCATATGATCCTGATCGACGCGGACAATCCGTGCCGTCCCGACGCGTATGAGGAACTGGTGCGGTTCGCGGACGAAAATCCGCGGAGCGGGATGGTGCAGCCGCTGGTGCGCAGCCGGTCGAGCGAGGATGTGATCTACTCGTGCGGCCACCGCTTTTTGGACGACGGCCAGTGCCGGCCGTTGACGGAATTGCCAGAGGACCGCCGGGCGCTGCTGCGGTTGCCCAGTTGCTCGATATCTTCAACGTTGGTGCGCGCCACGGCGCTGGAACGCGTGGGGATTCTCGATCCGGTGTTCGAGATGTACTTCGAAAGCAGCGATCTCTCGTTTCGGATGAGGAGGGCGGGCTACGACTGCTCGTGCCATCCCGAGGCCGTGACGTACAACGAGGGGAGCGCCGGCCAAGGCATCGACCGCGTCCACCAGCGGTACTACTTCAATCGCAACCGGCTGCTGTTCTGGCGGCTCCACGACGAGGAGCGGTTTGCCCATGTGCGGCGGATCCAACTGGGCATTTACCGGGAACTGCAGGCGCGCTTCGAAGAGTCTGAGCTCGGCCTCGATCCGGAATCGGAGCCCGTGCGCAAAGGAATTGAGGACGGTCTGCGAATGACCGATGATCCGGCATTTACGACGCGTCCTCCGATGCCGCTCGACGGGTTCGACAAGTCGATGCTGATGCGTGTGCGCGAGGGTCGCGCGCTGTGTTGACGTTCAGCCCGCAAGAGTGCGGACCGCCCGGCGTAAGCAATCGAACAAGATGAGCTTCAAGAACAGCCGGTCGGGGTTCTTACGCAGCGATTCGAACCTCCTGCGATCGATGAACGGAGGGCGTTCAAGTTCGCTCGCAAGCGAACGGACCGGACCGGAAAGCATTAACGAGCGCAGAGCGGAATCGGTTTCCCGCTTGAACCAGGCATTGCCCGGCTTGTCGGGCATCAAGTC
>JBEKLJ010000291.1:0-3362 GCA_050010255.1 Bryobacteraceae bacterium | reverse complement strand
AGAGGGAATGGCAGGCCTTGGCTGGCAGGCTTCGCCTGCCAGGCCGGCCGCCGCCGGCCAACAGAAAACCCCTTGACACCGACCGGCCTTCTCATGGAAGCCGCGCGCGTAAGCAAGCGGAGCAGTTTGCCAATGTGAAAGCGAAAAGCTCCGCTCCCTCACGGTCGCGGCTCGGCTGGCAGGTGTATGCCGCTGACCCCGCTGCAGCACGCCCACGGCAAGGGACGCTCGTTCAGGGTCTCTCGACGGGCAGCCCGGCCGCCTGGTAGCCACGCCAGCCTCCATCCAGCGAGATTACGTTGCGGTAGCCCATCTTCTGGAGGTTCTCCGCGGCCAGGACCGAGCGGTAACCGCCGCCGCAGTAAAGCACCAGCTTGGCGCTCTGATCCGGCACGCGCGCCTCGATATCCCGCTCGATGATGCCCCTGCCCAGGTGAATCGCGCCGGCGGCGTGTCCGGCGGCCCACTCGCTCTCCTCGCGCACGTCGATCAGCAGGAAGTGCTCGCCGGATTCGCGCAGCCGCCGTAACTCGTCCAAATCGATGTGCTTCACACCGCTCTTCGCGTCGGCGACGAGCTTGAGAAAGCCTGGGTGGTGCCTCACCGTGGGAATTCTCCTTCAGCGGATTCTGCGGATTCGCGCGCCGGCGCGCGCCAGCTTCTCTTCGATTCTCTCGTAGCCGCGGTCGATGTGGTAAACGCGGTCGATGACCGTCTCTCCGGCGGCCACCAGGCCGGCGAGCACCAGCGAGGCGCTGGCGCGCAGGTCCGAGGCGAGCACCCCGGCGCCGGTCAGCTTGCCAGGCCCGGCGACGATTGCCTGCCGCCCCTCCAGCCGGATATCGGCGCCCATGCGCACCAGCTCGAGCGCGTGCATGAACCGGTTCTCGAAGATGGTCTCGGTGATCAGCGAGGTGCCCTCCGCTTGTGTCATGAGCGCCATGTACTGGGCTTGCAGGTCGGTGGCGAAGCCGGGGTACTCCTCGGTGATCACGTCGGCGGCTTTCAGGCCGCCCTCCGAGCGAACCCTCAGCGCGTCCGGCCCGGCCTCGGTGACCTCGGCGCCGGCCTGGCGCAGCTTGGCGATCAGCGCCGCCAGGTGCTCGGGCACGCAGCCGGTGACGAGCAGGTCGCCGCCGGCGATGGCGCCGGCTATGAGGAACGTGCCGGCCTCGATTCGGTCGGGGATGATGGCGTGCTCGGCGCCGCCCAGGCGGCTGACGCCGTCAATTCGGATGGTCGAGCTGCCCGCCCCTTCGATCCGGGCGCCCATCTTGTTGAGCAGCTCGGCTAGGTCGGCGATCTCGGGCTCGCGCGCGGCGTTCTCGAGCACGCTCTCGCCCTGGGCGAGCGAGGCCGCCATCATGAGGTCCTCGGTCCCGGTCACGGTGATCCGGTCGAAGGTGAAGCGCGCGCCCCTCAGGCCCTCCGGCGCCTCGGCTTCGATGTAGCCGTGCTCCTGGCGAATGCGCGCGCCGAGCTGCTCCAGCCCGGCCAGGTGCAGGTTGATGGGCCGCGTGCCGATGGCGCAGCCGCCGGGCAGGGAGACGCGCGCCTTCCCCGCGCGCGCTAGCAGCGGCCCCAGCACCAGGCTCGAGGCGCGCATCGTCTTCACCAGCTCGTAAGGCGCCTCGGGATGCGGCAGCTTGCGCGCCCGGACTCGAAGCGTGCCCTTCTTCCCGTCCGCGCGCGCGCCGATCGAGCGCAGCAGCCGCACCATCGTCAGGATGTCCCGCACGCTGGGAATGCGGTGGAGGATGACCGGTTCCTCGGTCAGCAGGCAGGCGGCCAGCGCGGGCAGCGCCGAGTTCTTCGCCCCGCTGACCGGAATCTCGCCCCTCAGCGGCGTGCCGCCGCGGATGACCAGCTTGTCCATACCTGACGTGCTTGCGAGCCGAGCCGCGGTCCGCACCACGGCGATCGCAAGTCTCCACTCTACCATGGGGTCCCCGCCCCCAAGATTCCGCCCCCAGTTCCGATATACTGGAGCGGCAATATGGCTTTATTTCGCACGCGCAGCGCCGCCGTTTACGGAATTGAGGCGCAATTGATCGACGTGGAAGTCGATATGTACCCGGGCGGCATACAGCGCGACTTCATCACCGTCGGCATGCCGGACGTGGCGGTGCGCGAGAGCCGCGAGCGCATCAAGAGCGCGATGATGAACTCCGGCTTCGGCTACCCCAGCAAGTCGGTGACGATCAACCTGGCGCCGGCCAACCTGCGGAAAGAGGGCGCGGGATTCGACTTGCCCATGGCCGTGGGCATCATCGGCGCGATGGGCGCGCTGCCGCACGTGGATGACTTCGTGCTCTCCGGGGAGCTGTCCTTGGATGGCGCGGTCCGGCCGGTGCGCGGGGCGCTGTCAATGGCCGTGTGCGCGCGCAAGAACGGCATCGCGAGCTTCGTGGTCCCGGCGGACAACGCGGCCGAGGCCGCCGTGGTCGAGGGCGTGCGCGTGTACGGCGTCAAGCACATCTCCGAGGCGGTCAATCTGCTCCGCGCGCCCCAGCAATTCACCCCGGTCCAGCCGGACCCGGAGGGCGCGGCCAGGCCGGAGGCGGGCCTCCTCGATTTCCGCGAGGTGCGCGGGCAGACCACGGCCAAGCGCGCCCTGGAAGTCGCCGCCGCCGGCGGCCACAACGTGCTCATGATCGGCCCGCCGGGTTCCGGCAAGACCATGCTGGCCAAGCGCCTGGCCGCCATTCTCCCGCCGCTCGCTTTCGAGGAGGCGCTCGAGACCACGCAGGTCCACAGCGTGGCCGGGGTCCTGCCGAGCGGCTCCGGGCTGCTGGTCGAGCGCCCCTTCCGCTCGCCGCACCACACCGTCTCCGATGCCGGCCTGATCGGCGGCGGCATCGGCATTCCGCGCCCCGGCGAGGTCAGCCTGGCGCACAACGGCGTGCTTTTCCTGGACGAGCTGCCGGAGTTCCCCCGGAACGTGCTCGAGCTGCTGCGGCAGCCGATTGAGGACGGCGCGGTGCGGCTGGCGCGCGCGACCATGACGCTGTCGTTCCCCTCGCGGTTCATGCTGGTGGCGGCGATGAACCCGTGCCCGTGCAGACATCAACTCAACACTTGGTGAGCCCTGAGTGCTGGCGTAGTGGCCGTCGACTCAGGGCAGTTCCGCCGGTCGGGCGGCCGTAGGTGTAAGAGCTGGGCCGGATGGTCGGCAGGCTGCAACGTTCGACTTCAGGGCCGGGCGCAATGACGAGACGATGGTTTGGATAGTCTGCCACGCGAAGAGCAGCTTGCACGGGCCTAAGCCGTTGAAACAGAATAAACCTGTAACGCGACAAACTTGAGCCCGTATCCGAGACTCGCAGCGCCGGCTCGACTCTAGGTGCGGTGAAGAATCATTC
>JBEKLJ010000290.1:0-3396 GCA_050010255.1 Bryobacteraceae bacterium | reverse complement strand
AGCTGCCTGTACCCGTTTTCCCACGTGTCCAGCCGGCCGGCTGCGGCTTCTGGGGGATATACTTCCTGCCGATCTTCAGAGCGGGGATGAGACCTGCTGGCGAGTTCGGAGAACCTCGTCCCGCGGAGCGCAGGAACTGGCTGCGAGTGCGCCCCGCGGTTGGATTGCTGGGAATGGCAGTCCTGGCCGGGCTCATGATGCTGTCCGTGAGCCACATTCCCCCCCGCCCGCCGAGCTCGCCGGATTCCGAGGCCGTGTATCTCCTGGAGGGCAGTGGGTGGAAGAAGGCCGGGCTTCTGCCCGGCCAGCCCTGGGAGCTGCGTGTCAGTCCGGCCGGGATCGTGTGGGTGGATACCACCTCCCGCGACGGCCTCAGCCGGTATGACGGCGGTTCCTGGACCTCCTACGACGGCGCCAGTTTCGACACGCGGGAAAGCTGGCTGGCGGGCGGCTTCGCCCTCGACGGCGAGGAAGTGTGGGGCGCCACCCAGGGAGCGGCCATCCACTTCGATGGGCGGCGCTGGGTCGTGTATTCCGAAGCTCTCGCCGGCCAGGAACCCGCGTCGGTGGCCGCGGGAAGCGGGCAGGCCTGGATCGTCGGAGCGAGGGGCAACCTGTCGCATTTCGACGGCGGCCGCTGGCGGGTTGACAGCTTGCGGTCCGTCCTGCCGCGCGTGCGCTGGGGCAACCGGAGCGCGTGCACGCGGCCGCGGCTGGAGCGAACCGCGGACGCCGGGCTGTGGCTGGCCTGCGACGGGCTGTCGCGTCTGGACGCGGCCGGCTGGCGCGAAGTCCGGCCCGGGGGCGCCCGCAGAGAGCACGCCACGCTAGTCGGCACGGCGGGCGAGCAGGTGTGGGTTGCCGACGGCGCGAGCCTGCTGTTGGTGGCCCGCGACGGCGGAATCCGGACCCGATACAGCGCGGCGGAGATGGGCGTCTCTTCGAGGGCTGCCATCCGGCGGGTTATCGTGGACGGCGCGCGGCTGTGGGCCGCCACCAGCGAGGCGCTGGTGGTGCGCGAGTCTGGGCACTGGAGGCGCCTGCCGCTGCCTGTCCCGGGCATGCTCGTCCGCGACGCGGGGATTGGCCCGGGCGGCCGGGTGTGGGCGATCGGTTACCAACGGCCGGGGTTTCGCGCGCTGGCTCCGTTGCTGGGCATGATCGTGCTGGCCCTGGTGGGGTTCGCGACCATGATCCTGCTCACCCGGTGGGTGTTCCGAGGCTGGGCCGAGGCGCGCCGGCGCACGAACGAAGTGGTCGAGAGAGCGGCCGGGATACGGGCAGAGGCGGGGACGGCGCGGAGTCTCTCCGAGCGGGAGACTCTTCTGATGCTGGGGGTCGCGCTGGTGCTTTCGGGCGCGGCTTGCCTCGGCTTGTGGAAGCTGCACCTTCGATATTGGCCCGCCGCTCCAGGCTGGACGCTGGCGCTAGCGACCCTCGCCGTCGTGGCGCTGATTGCGGGATCGTTCGCCCTCTTGGTGAAGGCACGGAGCAGGCCGCTGGCGCGCGGGCGGCCAAGACCGGCGGCGCGCAAGCTCATAACCTTCTGCCAATGGATCGCCTGGCCGCTGTTCCTGATCTTCTTGGGAAAGACCTTTGAATGGCTGGATTCCCTGTTCCACAATCGAACCCATTCGCTGTTCGTGGTGCTGCTGGGCTGCCTGATCTTGCTCGGCGTGATGAGCTGGGTGTGGGAGGGACTCCCGTTCCGCCTGGTCCTCCGAGCCATGAACCGGGCCGACTATGACGAGGCGCTGCGCCGCATCGCCTGGCTGGGCCATCTGCCGGTGAGCAAGGCGGCGCTGCTCTATCTGAAAGGAACGGCGCTCCTGTTCGCGGGACGCCAGTTGGAGGCCGAGCAGGCTTTGCGCGAGGCTCTGGCGGCGGGCCAGGCGGAGGGCGGAGAGCGTCAGAGCTTCACGCTGGTCAATCTGGGCCGCGCGCTGCTCGAGCAGGAGCGGTATGAAGAGGCCACGCGCGCCTTAGAGGGAGCCCTCGCGCTTCGGCCGAACGGCGCCGCCGCGAGCAGCGCGCTGGCGGAGATCTACCTGCGGCAGGGCGTGGAGGCCCAGGCGGCGCTGGAACTGACCGGCCGGGGCCTCGCGCGCAAGTGGAACGCGCCCTTGCAGCCCCAAGCCGACCGCGACGTGTTCGGTTATCTCTGGGCCAACCGTGCCTGGGCGTTGTTCCTGCTGGGCCGGCCTGCCGAGGCGGAGCAGGCGCTCGAGCAAGCCGGCAAGAAGACAGGCGATCGCTTCAGGCCGGGGGTGGCAGGCCTCCACTACCGCATGGGCAGGGCGTTGGTTGCGGGCGGCCGGATGAGCGCGGCGGTCGAGCAGTTCGACCAAGCCCGCGCGGCGGATCCCGGTGGCAACTGCGGCCTCCTGGCCGAGCGCGCTTTGCGCGAATACGGCGCTTGAGGAGCGTGGCCACCCGCCCAGCCGCGCGCCGCAGCAGGTTGTTGGTGAGAAATGCGGGCTACAGCCGCACGATCTTCTCGGAATCGACACCCTTCAGCGCGTTGCGGGTGTCCACTATCAGGTCCGCCCGCTCGACCAGCGCGCCGTAATCGAACGTCGAGTGGTCTGTGATGATGACCACGCAGTCGGCCGCCGCCGCGGCAGTTTCGGCCGTCTCGGAGCGGAGATCGAGCCCCTCCAGCGCCAGGCGCGGGATGAAGGGGTCGCTGTAGCTGAGGCGCGCCCCGCGGCGCTTGAGCAGCAGCATCACATCGAGCGCGGGCGATTCGCGCAGGTCGTCTATGTCGCGCTTGTAGGCGATGCCCAGGACGTGGATGTGCGAGCCCTTGAGCGGCTTCCCCCGCTCGTTGAGGGCGCTCTGGATCTTGTCCACGACGAAGCGCGGCATCTGGCCGTTGATGTAGCCCGCCAGCTCGATGAACCGCGCCTCCATGCCCGCCTGCCGGCTCTTCCAGGAGAGGTAGAAGGGGTCGATCGGAATGCAGTGGCCGCCGAGTCCCGGCCCGGGGTAGAAGGGCATGAAGCCGAAGGGCTTGGTGGCGGCCGCGTCGATCATTTCCCAGACGTCGATCCCCATGCGGTCGCACATCAGCGCCATTTCGTTCGCCAGGCCGATGTTGATCATGCGGAACGTGTTCTCCAACAGCTTGACCATCTCCGCCACCCGGGTCGAGCTCACCGGCACCACCTTCTCCAGCGCCTGGGAGTAGAACAGCGAGCCCAGCGCGGTGCAGGCGGGAGTGATTCCGCCCACCACCTTGGGGATGTTCGCCGTCTGGTATTTCGCGTTGCCCGGGTCCACGCGCTCCGGGGAGAAGCAGAGGAAGAAGTCGCTCCCCACCTTCAACCCGGACTTCTCCAGCAGCGGCAGGACGAACTCGTCGGTGGTGCCGGGGTAGGTGGTGGACTCCAGGAT
>JBEKLJ010000289.1:0-3408 GCA_050010255.1 Bryobacteraceae bacterium | reverse complement strand
GGCTCTCGCTGGACTGCTCGCGGGGCTCGGTGGCGGCGATGGCCTCCCTGACCGCGGCGTCGTCAATGCGGCCATCCGGCGCCAGGATGCTCAGCCGCTCGACGATGTGCTGCACCTGCCGGACGTTACCCGGCCAAGTGTGCTCGCTGAACTCCTTCAGACCGGCGCTGGTGAGCCTGGTCTGCTGGCTGTAGCGCTCGTTGTACTTCCGCAGGAAGTGCTGCACCAGCAGCGGCACGTCCCCGCGCCGCTCACGCAGCGGCGGTACGACAATGCGCACGACGTTCAGCCGGAACCACAAGTCATCCCTGAACTTGCCGGCGTCAACCAGCTTCCGGAGTTCCTTGTTGGTCGCCGCGATCACGCGCGTATCGACGCTCCTAGAGCGGGGCGCCCCCACCGGGCGGACCTCGTGGTCCTGGAGGAACCGCAAGAGCTTCAACTGGAAGTTCGGCTCGATGTCCCCGATTTCGTCCAGGAACACGGTGCCATGGCTGGCGGCTTCGAAGACGCCGATGCGGTCGCGGTCGGCCCCGGTGAAAGCGCCGCGGAGGACGCCGAACAGCTCGCTTTCGAGCAGGCTGGGGGCGATCGAGGCGCAGTCGATGGGGACGAAGGGGGAGTCGGCCCGCTGGCTGTTGCGGTGGATCATGCGGGCGATCAGCTCCTTGCCTGTGCCAGTCTCGCCCTCGAGGAGGACCGTCGCATCGGTGGGCGCCACCCGCGAGACGATCTTGTAGATTTCGATCATCTGGGGCGAGCTGCCGATCATCTCGCTCTCGGGCAGCTCCTCGGGCTCCTCCTCTTCTTCCTCCTCCGGCCGGCCGCCGGCGCGAGCGGCCTGGGCGCGCCGGATAGTCTCCAGGATGCGGTCCAGATCGAAGGGCTTGGCGATGTAATCGAACGCGCCGCCGCGCGTGGCCGCCATGACCGTCTCCATGCTGCCCCGGGCGGTCATCAGGATGACGGCGCACTCGGGGTTGGTCTCGCGGGCGGCCTCCAGCACGTCCAGTCCGGTCCGCTCATCCAGGTAGATGTCGGAGATCACAATCGGGTATTGCTCGCTCCGGAGCCGCTCGAGCGCCTCGCGCGTGGAGGCGACCGCGTCCACTTGGTAGCCTTCCAGCTCGAGGAAAGTCACCAGCGTCGAGCGGACCGCCGCGTCGTCTTCCACCACCAGCAGACGTTCCAAGTTCACTCCCTCTCCCGGCTGCCCCGCGGCAGCCTCAGTTCAGCCTGGCGGCGCGCTCGGAAATGCGCGCCGGCAGCACCAGCGTGAAACACGAGCCCTGGCCGGGCGCGCTCGAAACCTCGATACGCCCGCCGTGATGGGTGACGATCTGCTCGACGATCGACAGCCCGATTCCCGTGCCCTTCTCCCCGGAGGCGACGGCCCGCTTGGTCCGGTAGAACTTCTGGAAGATGCTCTTCAGCTCATCGGCGTCCATACCGATGCCCTGGTCGCGCACCCCCAGGCGGAGACTGGCGCCGGCCGGCTCGGCCGAAACCCTCACGATTGTCCCCGCAGGCGAATATTTCACCGCATTTGACAGCAGGTTGTAAACCGCATACTCCATCAGCTCGCGGTCGCCGGTGAGCGCGGCCTCGGGCAATGGCTCGACGTCGATGCGGATCTGCTTGCTCTCGGCCAGTGGCCGGGCGCGCTCCAGGCACGTCGCCACCAGCCCGCCGAGGTCGAAGATCTCCTGCTTGAGGTCCATCTGGCCGGCCGAGAGGCGCTCGACGCTCAGGAACGTCTCGATCATGCGCGCCAGACGCTTGGACTCCGAGGTGATCAGGTCGGCGATCTGCCTGCGTTTCTCTTCGCTAAGCTTGTAGCGGCTCATCAGCTCGCTCGAGCCCTGGATGGCCGTTAGCGGCGTGCGCATCTCGTGCGTTACGAAGTGCATGGCCTGCTGGTAGCGCGTTTTCTCGGCTTCGGACCGCCCCAGTTGCCGCCGCACCGTCACGAACTGGAAGGAGCCGGCGCCCACCGCCGCCAGCCAGGCCGCCGAAACCGGCGCGAAGTACGGGAACACGACGCCGTGCGTGAAGAACGCGTAGGGCAGCACGTGTGCGGCCACGAGCACGAGCGCGGCCAGCGCGTAGGCCTGCCAGCCGGAGCGGAAGGCGAAGGCCGCCACCGCCGCCGCGCCCAGCGCCAGGCACAGGAGCGCCACCGCCAGGTTGCTTGCGGAGACCAGAAACTCGCCGCGGGCCAGCGTCTCGAAGATGTTGGCGTGGATCTCGATGCCCGGCATGTAGAGGCCGTAGGAGTACGGCGTGAGCATGCGGTCGCGCGCGGCCGATTGCGCCGTCACGCCCACGAAGACCACCTTGCCGTGGAACCGGGCGGCGAGCTCAGGCTCGCGCTTCAGATCGGCCAGTGAGACGCGCGGGAGCGGGAAGGTGCCGTCCGGATCTGGCGGGACATAGCGGATGCGCAGGGCGCGCGAGTCGGAGTAGCGCACCGGGATGCGGGCCGCGCCGACCTCGAGGTCATCGGGCGATTCCAGGATGTAGCCCGCGCCGCGGCTCAGCCGGAAGGCCTCCAGCGCCAGCGCCCAGCGGCGGTCGCGCGCAGCAGCCTTCGTCAGCGGAACCAGGCGGCTGACGCCATCCAGCGGGCCGGGGTCGCCATGCACGTGACCGACGGCGGCGGCCGAACGCCGGAAGCGCGGCAGCGGGTCCTCCCAGCGCCGCCCGCCCTCGATCAGCTCGGAGGCGAGCACCAGACGCGGCAGCTTCTGGAGCGCGGCCTCGAGTGCGGCGTCGCCGGCCGGGTCGCCTTCGTCGGCCAGGATCAGGTCGATGGCGACCACGCTGGGGCCGGCGGCCGCCACGCGGTCCAGGCCGTCGGCAAGCGCCCGCCGCAGTCCCCGCATGCCGCCCATCTCGGTCAGGCTGCGCTCATCGACGGCCAGCAGGATCGACTCGGGCTTCCGGCCGCGCGGCTCGCTGTGGCGGAACATCCAGTCGTAGGCGTAGTTGTCGATCGGGGCGCCGAGCCAGCCGGCCAGCATAGCCACGAGGAAGCTCGAAGCGAGTACCGCTCCGTATCCAACCGCCTGTGCCGTGCGCCGCCGCATTTGGGCCTACCTGGCCATCGCCTTCTCGATCACTGCAGCCTAGATCCGACACATACGCTAACAGTATATCCACCGAAGTGAGGGTAACCGCGGGCCACGCGGTTTTGCACAGCGGACGCTGTCGAGCTGATGGTGTGAGCAGCCTGCTAGGGGGCTGTGCCCGGGCAGCCTCGCGCGAAACGGTGTTTGAGTGTACTGGAAGCTGTGAAACAATCCGTTCGCTGGGTTGGTGTGCGAGCTTGTGCCGCGGTGATGACGGTTGCTCCCGAGCCGCATGCTCCCAGCGAGCCGGCGCTGGCAGGCTCTGCGGGGCGGTGTT
>JBEKLJ010000288.1:0-3433 GCA_050010255.1 Bryobacteraceae bacterium | reverse complement strand
GAGACCGGCGACATGGACAAGTTCCTGGTGCTGCAGCAGGCTTACGAGACGCTCTCGGACCCCGAGCAGCGGGCCGTCTACGATTCCAAGGTCCACACCGAGCAGCAGCAACCGATGCCGGTGTTCGAGATGAAGGAATTCGTGGTCGGTATCGACGCCGAGGTCAACCGGCGACTGGGCACCCTATGCCTGCTCTACAACCGCCGGCGCTCAAACCCGGACAAGCCCGGACTGTCGGTCCTGGATCTGGAGACGAAGATGGGGATGCCGCGCGAGCACCTGGAGTTCACGATCTGGTATTTGCGCGACTTGAATTTCGTGCGGCGCGACGAGAGCAACAACGACATCCTGATCACGGGCCAAGGGGTGGACTTCGTGGAAGAGCGCCTGCCGGCGAGCCGCATTGTCCGGAAACTGCTCCGGGCGCCCGGCGCGGACACGGAGAAGTAGGCCGGGAAGCGTTGTGCCGGACGTCGGCTGTCCGGCTACGGATGCCAAAGGACGGCAAAGCCGACGCTGCAAACTGAAGTTCGCGCCACAACGCCGCGGCGCGCTGCCGGGCCAGGACGCCCGGCAAAACCATCTTGAGAGTCCGCCCCAGACCGGGGGTGGATAATAAGGAGATGTCTTCCCTGAGCGCGGCTACGGTTCCGCCCGAAGCGCTGGCGAAGTACGAGCCGGTGATCGGCCTGGAAGCTCACGTGCAGCTTGCCACGCGGTCGAAGATCTTCTGCGCGTGCCCGGCGGGCTTCGGCGCGGCGCCGAACAGCAACGTCTGCCCGGTGTGCCTGGGATTGCCGGGCGCGCTGCCGGTGCTGAACCGGGCGGCGGTCGAGATGGCGATGAAGGCGGCGCTGGCCTTGAACTGCCAGATGCGCGTCCTCTCCCGCTTCGCGCGCAAGAACTACTTCTATCCGGACCTTCCCAAGGGGTACCAGATCAGCCAATACGAGCTGCCGCTGGCCGAGCACGGTTTCGTCGAGATCGGCCTGGACGGGACGAAGAAGCGCATCGGCGTGACGCGCGTGCATCTGGAGGACGATGCGGGCAAGAGCCTGCACGAGGGTTTTCGAGATTCGGACCGATACACCTACCTCGATCTCAACCGCTGCGGAACCCCGCTGATCGAGATTGTCAGCGAGCCGGACATGCGCAGCCCGGACGAGGCTTACGCCTACCTGACGGAGCTGAAGCTCCTGATGCAGTACGTCGAGGCCTCCAGTTGCGACATGGAGAAGGGCCACCTGCGCTGCGACGCGAACGTCTCGGTGCGTCCGCGCGGGCAGGAGAAGCTCGGCACCCGGGCCGAGGTCAAGAACCTAAACTCGTTCCGGTTCCTCAGAATGGCGCTCGAGTACGAGATCGGGCGGCAGGTGGCGCTCATCGAGAGCGGCGGACAGGTGGAGCAGGAGACGCGGCTGTTCGACCCGGATACCGGCGAGACGGTGGGCATGCGGTCGAAGGAGCACGCGCATGACTACCGCTACTTCCCCGAGCCGGACCTGGCGCCGCTCAAGATCAGCGAGGCGTGGCGGCAACGCGTGCGCGCCCAGATGCCGGAGCTGCCGGGCGAGAAACGCCTGCGGTTCGTCGAGAAGTACGGCCTGCGCGAGTACGATGCCCAGGTGCTCACCTCCACCCGCGAGATGAGCGAGTACTTCGAGCGCGCGGCGGTGGCCTCAGGCGATCCGCGCTCGGCAGCCAACTGGGTGATGGGCGACCTAGCGGCGGCGCTGAAAGAATCGGGCCAGGAGATCGCCCAATCGCCAGTCTCGGCGGAGCGGTTGGGAGAACTGCTGGCGCTGATTTTGAACGGCGAGATCTCCGGCAAGATCGCCAAAGACGTTTTCACGAAGATGTTCGCGAGCGGCGAGCCGGCCCGCGCGATCATCGAGCGCGAAGGGCTGAAGCAGATCAGCGACACGGGCGCGCTCGAGAAGATCATCGACGAAGTGATCGCGAACAGCCCGAAGCAGGTGGAGCAATACCAGGGCGGGAAGACGGCCGTGCTGGGGTACCTGGTCGGCCAGGTGATGAAGGCCAGCCGCGGGCAGGCGAACCCGGCGACCGTGAACCGGTTGCTCAAGGAGAAGCTGGGGTAGCCGGCAGGCTAGCGGGCACCCGGGCGGTGACGATGGGCCTCATCGAGCTCAGCGAGGTCTCGAAGAAGTACCGGATTTACAGGCATCCCGGCGACCGCCTGAAGGAGCTGCTGACGCTCAACCGCCGCTCCTTCCACCAGGCGCACTGGGCCTTGCGCGACATTTCGCTCGAGATCCGGCGCGGGGAGACCTTTTGCGTCATCGGCGAGAACGGTTCGGGCAAGAGCACGCTGCTGCAACTGATCGCCGGGATTCTCCAGCCGTCGGCGGGCCACGTCGAGGTGCGCGGCCGGGTGACGGCGCTGCTCGAGCTCGGCTCGGGTTTCAACGCGGAGTTCACCGGGCGCGAGAACGTGTACCTGAACGGCGCCATCCTCGGCTTCACCTCCGGGGAGATCGAGCGGAAGCTCGATGCGATCTTCGCGTTCGCCGAGATCGGCGACTGGGTGGACCAGCCGGTGCGCACGTACTCGAGCGGCATGGCGGTGCGCCTGGCGTTCGCCGTGGCAGTGCACCTGGACCCCGACATCCTGATCGTCGATGAGGCGCTGGCCGTGGGCGACATCTACTACCGCCAGCGGTGCATGCGGAAGATCCACGAGCTGCGCGCACGGGGCGTGACCATCGTCTACGTGACGCACGACATCGGCGACGTGAAGGCGCTGGGCCATCGGGCGCTATGGCTCGAGCGGGGCCGGGCGGTGGAGATCGGCGATCCGGCCGAGGTGACGCAGCGGTACCTGGCGGCGCTGCTCAGTAAGGACGCCGAGCGGATCCGCCGTGAGCTCGACAGCGCCGCCGCGCGGGCGCCGGCCGGCCGCGAGCCGCCGGAGGTAGTGACGTGGCTGCCGAGGACGGAGCGGCGGCACGGGGACGGGCGCGCGGAGGTGCTCGGGATCGAAGTCCGCGACGAGGAGGGACGGCGCGTGGAAGCGGTGCGCACCCCAACCCGGCTGACCGTGCGCGTGAGCGTCCGCGCGAAGGAGGCCATCCGCCTCCCCATCGTCGGGTTTCTGATGCGGACCGAGCAGGGCGTGGATTTCGCCGGCACCAACACGGCGCGCGAAGGCCTCGAGATGCCGCCGCTCGCGCCGGGGCAGGCGGCGACTGTAGACTTCCGCGTGCGCCTGCCGGAGCTCGCGCCGGCGCGGTTTACCTTCGCGCCAGGCATAGCGGATGGCACGTTGATGCAGTTCCGGCTGTGCGACCTGGTGGAGGACGCGGTTTCGTTCCGGGCGCTCGCCGGGGAGGCGCCGGTCTGCGGCTACCTGCACATCCCCTGCGTCTCGATCCAGGCTAGCGCTACTTCACCGCATGCAGGATAGTGCGGT
>JBEKLJ010000287.1:0-3439 GCA_050010255.1 Bryobacteraceae bacterium | reverse complement strand
TGAAACAAGATGAGCAGATGGACAGCCTGGCGGTGAAACAGGATGAGCAGATGCACAGCCTGGCGGTGAAGCAAGATGAGCAGATGAGCAGCCTGGCGGCCAAACGAGATGAGCCGCTGAGCAGCCTGGCGGCGCTATGCCACAAGTTGGACTTGAGCGAAGCCGTCTACAGAGCCACGCGGGGGCTGGCGGCGCTTAAGCTCAAGGTCTCCGGGATCACCAGCGTGGCGCGGACGGAGGAGGGGTGGCGGGTCACGCTGGAGTTGATCGAGCGAGCGGCGATCCCGGACACCATGGACCTGCTGGGTGTGTACGAAGTCCGGCTCGACCACGGGGGAGAGTTGATCGGCTACGAGCGGACCCGCATCCGCCACCGCTGCGATCTGGAAGAAAAGGCGGAATGAACTAGTGTGCCGAACGAACTCCGCAAACCCGGACGTCTTGCGGAAGGGCCCCTCAGCGTCCTCGCGGACGAGAACGTCCGACTCTACCTGGTGGGAGGCAAGGGAGGAGTAGGGAAAACCACTACGGCGGCTGCGCTCTCGCACAGTCTCGCCCGCGAGTTCCCACAACGCCGCTACCTGGCAGTCTCCACCGGCCCTTCGCATTCGCTCTCCGGCATTTTCGACTCTCCCTTGGATTCCCTGCCCCGTCCAGTGCCCGGCCTCGAGAACCTGCTCGCCCTGGAGATGGACGCAGCGGGCCTCCTCAGCCAGTTCAAGAGCACGTACGGCAAGGCGCTGAGAACGATCCTGGGCCGAGGCACCTACCTGGACGAGGAGGACATCTCGCGTTTTCTGGAGCTCTCCTTCCCCGGGCTGGACGAACTGATGGCAATGATCGAGCTCATGCGCCTGATGGAATCGGGCGACTACGATTCGATCATCGTCGATACCGCCCCCACCGGTCACACATTGCGGTTGCTTTCGCTGCCTGCGCTGACCGCCGGCTGGGTGTCGATGCTCGATCGGATGCTCGACAAGCACCGCTTCATGAGCAGGGTTTTCACGCACCGGTACCGGAAGGACGAGACGGATGAGTTCATCGACGAACTGAATCGGGAGCTTGCCCGGCTGGCCGCGGTGCTCGGCGCCGAGCACCAGTGCCGCTTCCTGGTAGTGACGCTCCTGGAGCCCGTGGTAATGGCCGAAACCGAGCGTCTGCTCGAGGCTCTGCGCCAGAAGGGCGTCTCGGTGGCCGGTTTGATCATCAACCGATTCCTCCGGTCCGCGGACCGTTGCCCGCTCTGCTCCTCCCAGCGGCGGGTGCAACAGGAGTTGCTCGGCCTGTTGAGGGAAGGCCACAGGGACCTCTTGATGGCGGTCCTGCCGGACACCCTGGAGGAGCTTCGCGGGGGGCCGGCGCTGATGAAGTTCCTTGACTCCGTGTCCGAAGCTGGCGCGGGCGCTGCTGAGTCCCTGGCCGAGCGCAGCTTCGAGGAGCACGAGCCCGCCGCCTTGGAACCGCCCGAGGCCGGACGCGCGTTCTTCCTCTTCTGCGGCAAGGGCGGAGTGGGCAAGACCACGCTGGCTTGCGCATTCGCGCTTCAGCTCAGCCGGGCCCATCCGGAACGCCGCGTTCTGGTCTTCTCGACCGATCCTGCCCACTCGCTGTCCGACTGCCTGGCGCAGGGAATCGGGGCTGAGGATACGGCCATCCAAGGAGCCGGAAACCTGTTCGCTCGCGAGATCGATCCGGAGGTCCTGTTCGCCGCCTGGAAACAAGCCTACAGCAGTCAGATCGAAGCGGCATTCGCGCAGTTCTCAGCGCGCGACGGCCTGGAAGTTCGCTTCGACCGCGAGGTGATTGCGGGCCTGCTGGATCTCACGCCTCCCGGACTCGACGAGTTGATGTGCCTGGCCGAACTGGCGGATCTGGTGGAGCGCCGTGCGTATGACTATTACGTGCTGGACACCGCTCCTGGCGGCCATACGCTTCGGTTCCTGGAGCTCCCGACGGTGATCCGGGACTGGTTGCGCGCGATCTTCGAGATCCTGCTGAAGTATCGCGCGGTGGTGCGTCTGCCCGGGGCCTCGGAGGCCCTGGTTGAGATGTCGCAACGCATGAAGAGGATTCAGCAGGTTTTCACCGATCCGGCCCGTTGCGAGGCGATCCCCGTGACGATCCCCACCCCCAGGGCGCGGGAAGAAACCGGGGACCTGCTTGCGGCGCTCGAGCGAGCTGGACTGCGGATTCAACGGCTGCTTGTGAACCAGGTGATCGCGGTTCCGGGAACCTGCCGGAAGTGCGGCCTGACGGCCCAACAGCAAGGGCGCGAGATCCGGCGCCTGCGCGCGGCGTTCCCGGAACTGGAGATGGTCGAGCTCCCGCGGCGCGGCGGCGAACTTCGAGGCCGGGACAGTCTGGAAAGGCTGCTGAGGTTTACGTGCGTTAAGGAGCTCTCGCCCGTCGAGGTGGCTCAATGAACCAGGCGTCGCCAGGACCGGTCTTGCCCGCATCGACTGCGTTGCCCGCCAGACCCTGCCATCTGAGGCACCAGGTGACACTCTCCGATGTGCTGGATCGCGTGCTCAACACAGGCGTCGTGGTCAACGGCGAAATCGTGATTTCGGTGGCCGGGGTTGACCTCGTCTACCTGGGCCTCAACCTGCTGGTCAGTTCGGTTGAGACGCTGCGGGGCAACGGGCACGCCAGGGAGAACGGCAATGGATCACTCAGGCACGCATAACGTCGTTCTTGAAATCGGCGAGGTGGGCGCTCCTGGCTCGGCGCCGCCGCGGCGGCGCATCGACATCGAGCCCCGCAAGGTCGAACAGGGCCACCACAAGCAGGTGCTGGCTCTGGTGGAGCTGATCCGGCAGTTGATGGAGAAGCAGGCCATGCGCAGGATCGAAGCAGGCACGTTGACCCCCGCGGAAACCGACCGTGTGGGCACGACCCTCATGCAGCTCGAGGACAAAATCAAAGAGCTTCAGGCGCAGTTCGAGATTGACGATCTGAACATCAACCTCGGGCCGTTGGGGAATCTACTGGACTAATAGGAGTCGCAGCCGATGTCAAGCATCGTTCATTCAGCCGAGAGCACGAATCTGGCCGACCTGCTGGAGCGGGTCCTCGACAAGGGGATTGTGATCGCCGGAGACATCAAGATCAAGCTGGTAGAGATCGAGTTGTTAACCATCAACATCCGGCTGCTGATCGCGTCGGTGGACAAAGCCCGGGAAATGGGCATTGACTGGTGGACGCGCAGCCCTTTTCTCACTTCGGCCGCGCCTCCGGAATTGCCCGCGCCCGCCTCCCGCCTGGAGTCGGAAGTTGAGGAACTCAAGAAGCGCCTCGCGCAGTTGGAAGCAGCGTAGCCCGATCTTCTCACACGCCTTCGGCTGCGGCTTGCGGGAGGCCGGTATCTTCTGCGTTGCGCTCGGGGTGAGTCCTCGACGTACTGTTCAAGTACGCCTGCGGGCTCACCCCGTCGCGC
>JBEKLJ010000286.1:0-3443 GCA_050010255.1 Bryobacteraceae bacterium | reverse complement strand
GGCAGCGGCAGGTCCGCGGCCATCAGGAAGGCCGGCCAGTAGATGGCGTGGAAGCGCACGATCTCCTTGCCGATGAGGTGGAGGTCGGCGGGCCACAGGTCTTCCCCCTCGACCGCGCTCATGTAGGTGCTCAGCGCGTCGAACCAGACATAGAAGACGTGCGGCGCCTCGCCGACGACGGGGATGCCCCAGGTGATGTTCGTGCGCGTAATGGAGAGGTCCTTGAGGCCCTCCTTGACGAACGTTATCACCTCGTTGCGGCGGGTTTCGGGCTGGATGAACTCGGGGCGCTCGCTGTAGAGCGCCAGCAACCGATCCTGGAACGCCGAGAGCTTGAAGTAGAAGTTCTGCTCGGTGATGGTCTCGGTGGGGCGGCCGCAGTCCGGGCAGGGGTCGCCGGGCTTAGCGTCGTTGACGTAGAGGTTGTCGTGGATGCAGTACTGCCCGGTGTAAGAGCCCTTGTAGATGTAACCGTTCCGGCGGCAGCGCTCGAAGAGGTCCTGGACGACGCGGGCGTGCTGCGGGCTGGTGGTGCGCTGGAAACGATCGACTCCCAGTCCGAGCAGCTCCCACTGTTTCTGGAACTCGGCCGCAATGACGTCGCAGTATTCCTTCGGGCTCTTGCCGACGCGCTGGGCGGCGCGCTCGACGTTGACGCCGTGCTCGTCCGAGCCGGTGGTGAGGACGGCGCGATAGCCCTGCATGGTCTTAAACCGCTTGATCGCGTCCGCGACGATGGTGGTGTAAGCGTGCCCGATGTGCGGCGCGGCGTTGACGTAGTAAATGGGCGTAGTCAGGTAGTATTTCGTTTGCATGTCGAGTAAGCGATGTTAGCGGCGGCGATGATCTGTTGGAGGGGCACGCCGGTCGCGAGCGCCAGGCGGCGGCAATCCTCGTACTCCGGCGCGTAGTGGCCATCGGCGGAGACCTTGACGCGAACCTTGCCGTGCGGCGTCGAGACCTCGACGATGCTACGCGCCTGGACGCGGCGCTCGGCGGGGTAGACCCGCAGGCCGAGCGTCGAAGTTTCGGCGAAGATGAGCTGGGCCAGGACTTCCTGGTCCTCGGGCCGGGCGATGACGCGCAGCAGCACGCCAAGGCGGCCCTTCTTCATGGTGAGCGGCGTGAGCGTCGCATCCAGCGCGCCCGCTCCGAGCAGGCGCTCGAGCGCGAAGCCGAGCACCTCGGGGCTGGAGTCGTCGATGTTGGCCTCGAGGACGGAAACCGTGGTGGCTTCGCTCGCGCCGGACTTCTCGCCGATGAGGACGCGGAGCACGTTGGGCTGCTCGGGGAAATCGCGGCCGCCGGCTCCGTAACCCACGGCGGAGATGCGCATGGGCGGCATGGCGCCGAAGCGGCAGGCCAGCGCGGCGGCGATGGCGGCGCCGGTCGGGGTGGTCAGCTCGACCTCGGGGCCGCGCGCGTAGACCGGCTGGCCCTGCAAGAGGGCGGCGGTGGCCGGAGCGGGAACGGGCAGGACGCCGTGCTCGGTCTGGACGCTGCCGCTGCCGAGATTCAGCGGCGAGGAGTGGATCTCCTCGATGCCGAGCAGCTCGAAGCCCAGGCAGGCGCCAACGATGTCGCAGATCGAATCCACCGCTCCGACCTCATGGAAGTGAACGTGTTCCACTGGCACGCCGTGGACGGCGGCCTCGACTTCGGCCAAGCGGCGGAAGATCGCCGCGGCGTTCTGCTTTACCCGCTCGGGCAGGGCGGCGGCGCCGACGATCTCCAGGATGTGCGAGAGGCGGCGATGGCGCTGGTGGTCACCGCCGAGCACGTGGAACTTGGTGGCGGCGATGCTCCCGCGCTTGGTCTTCTCGAACTGGAAGCTGGCGCCGGTGCCCAGGGCGCTGAGGGCGGCGGAGATAGCGGCGGTGTCGGCGCCGGCATCGGCCAGCGCACCTACCAGCATGTCACCGCTGATTCCTGAGAAGGCGTCGAGGTAGCAAATCTTCATACGATGAGTCTCGGGAGCAGTTCGCCCGCCTGTCCGCGGAACGAGCGGTCCAGCGTGGCAGAGAACGGCGTCTCCTCCAGATTGCACTCAATGACACGCGCTCCGCAGGCGTGCGCGAGCGGCGCCAGGCCGGCGGCGGGGTAGACCACCGCCGAGGTGCCGACCAGGAGAAACACTTCGGCCTCCCGGGTGGCCCTTTCGGCCGCTTCCCATACTCCGCGGGGCAGCATCTCGCCGAACCAGACGACGCCAGGCCGCATCAGGCCGCCGCATTGGCAGCGCGGTGGAAGCTCGGGGAGCGGCGCCCGCTCGTCGCGCCGCTCGCTCCCGCAGGCCAGGCAGCAGAGGGTCCAGATGTCGCCGTGGAGCCGGAGGACGTTGCGGCTGCCGGCGCGCTCGTGCAGGCCGTCAACATTCTGAGTCACCAGCGTGAAGCGCGGTTTCCGGCGCTCCAGTTCGGCCAGCGCCAGGTGGGCCGCATTGGGGCGAGTGGCGGCAATCGCCGAGCGCCGCCAGTCGTACCATTCCCAAACCAGCTTCGGGTCGCGCTCGAAGGCCTCGGGGGTGGCAAGATCCTCGGGTTTGAACTCGTGCCAGAGGCCGCCGGGACCGCGGAATGTCGGTACACCGCTCTCGGCCGAGACGCCAGCGCCGGTGAGCGCGACGACCGAAGAGGCGGACTGCAACCACTCGCGGGCCTGATTCACGAACTTTCATTATCGCCGGAACGGCTGCTGGCTTGTGGCCTGTGGTGGGCGGATGAGCGCTAAACTGAGAGTATGGCGCGCAAAGCGAGCGTCGTGATCGAGAGGGACGAGCACGGTTTCTACGCCTGGTGCCCTGAGCTGAGGGGGTGTCAGTCGCAGGGGGAGACGCTGGAAGAGGCGATCGCGAACATCAAGGAGGCGGTTGAGTTGTACCTCGAGACGCTTCCCGAGGAGGAACGCGATGTGGTCCTCAGCCGCCAGATTCTGACGACCACTGTCGAGGTGAATGCCTAAGCTCCCGCGCTGGACCGCTACGGATGCGGAACGCGCCCTGTTATCGGGCGGATTCGCCCTCCTGAGGTCCAAAGGCAGTCACCGCATTTACGGCAAAGGCCGACATCGAGTCACGGTTCCCTTCCACGCTGGCGCGACGCTTCATCCGAAAGCTGTCAAGCAGGTCCTTGAGATCATCCAGGACGCGCTCACCAGGCATTGAGCCCCGCTCGGATGGGAGTCTAAACTGGCCAGGCGGTTACAGAATCAGCCGACGCTCTGTTCGAGGGCCTTCTGCGCTTGCTCGCGCCGGAAATCGACGAGCTTCTGTTTGTACTCGGGATGCCGGTTGGCCAGGATGGCGACGGCCAGCAGCGCGGCGTTCGTGGCGCCGGACTTGCCGATGCCGAGCGTGCCGACGGGGATGCCGCCGGGCATCTGCACCATGGAAAGCAGCGAGTCGAGGCCCTTGAGCGCCGGGCTCTCTATGGGCACGCCCAGCA
>JBEKLJ010000285.1:0-3450 GCA_050010255.1 Bryobacteraceae bacterium | reverse complement strand
GTGTGAGAAGATCGGGCTAGGGCCGCACTCGCTACGATCGTGGTGAAACATCCGGGCGAATTGCGGGGACGCCTGCGACAGGGATTGGGGGGGAGCGCGGCGCTCAGGCGGATAGGGCCGCCACGGCCGGTGACCCGGCCGGCGGCACGGCCAGCGCTGCGGCTTGCCGCAGGCTGCCCAGCCGTGAGGAACGGCGGCGGGGGTAGCAGGCCGCGCGGTTTCGCTGTTGAGCGGCCGTCAGCAGGACGCGGCTGGTTTCGGCGGGGTGAAATGGAACCTCGAGCACGTCGTAGGCGCCGGCCGAGAGGGCATTCACCCACAGGCGCTCGTCGGGTTTGGCTGAGGCCAGCACTACAGGCAGCGCCAGGCGCATGTCGGCAATTTCGGCGACCAAGTCGCGCCAGCCGCCGCCCTCCGCCGCTTCGTTTGCGATGAGCACGTCGAACGTGGACTCGTGCAGCCTTTTCCAGCCGTCGACACAGGTCTCGGCCTGGATGATTCGCGGCCGGCGAGGGCCCAGGATCGCCTCCAGTTCACTGACGTGCTGCCCGGCCAGGCCGACCAGCAAGACCCGGATTGCGCGCTTGGTGTGTCCCGACTTCAGCATGAAGGCAGTATAGGGGGCCTCTGTTGCGCCGCGATGACGGCGCCGTGAATTCCCGTTGACGAGCTTTTTCACGGTTCCGACACGGTGGGTTCATCAGCCCGCAACAGCCGGATGGGAGCATGTGGCTATGGCAGCCCCACAATCCAACAGCATCATGACGCCTGCGGCGCACGCGACCTGCGCGAGCATGCCTCCGCATGCTCGCGAACAGGTGGCCGCCTATCGGATCGTCCGCGACCTGCGCTGGGCGGCAATGGAGGGAGGCCAACCGGCTACCCCCGAGGGCCTGCTCGGCGCCGCCGGGATCAACTGCACAGTCAGCGACGCGGACCTGGATGCCATACCCAAGTCGGGCTCGCTGCTGATCGCGGTCGAGGGCGCGTTCGGAATCCTGGAGGGGCTCGTGCTGGCGGCCGTGCTGCCGAAGGCACGAGCCGACGTCAAAATCCTCGCCAACTACGTTCTGGCGGAAGTCCCCGGTTTCGAGTCTGTCTTTATCGCAGTGGATCCCTGGCAGGGCAAGCGTGCTGTGCCCGTGAACCGCCAGGCGATGGCCAAGGCGGTCAAATGGCTCGAGGGTCAGGGCCTGCTCGTCGTCTTCCCCGCGGGAGACGGCATGGCCCCGCGGGCCCGCCATCGCCCGTCGCCGCTCTGGGGCACTACCCCGGTGCGGCTCGCCCGGATTAGCGGAGCGCCGATCGTGCCGGTGTCCCTCACCGGTGTCGGAGCGCCGGGGGCGCCCAACACGGAAGTCGAGGTCAGGATCGGGTTGCCCATCCTGTGGGAGAGACTGGCGGCCATCGGCCCCGAAGAGACGGCGACCGAATACGTGCGCTGGCGCGCAGCGGCTTTGCGCCGCCGGCATCAACGCTCCGCTCGCCTGGTGCCCAGACTGTCAGGCTAGCCCGCATTTCTCACCAGGGTCGTGGTGAGAAAAGCGGGGTAGCTTCCGCCCCCCCAACATTAATTCACAGAAATGTCGCAGCCGTGTGATCTCACTGTAAACTGCCGATGCCACGCTGAAGCAGGGCGCGAATTGCGCTTGGAAGGATATGACACTCTCCCAAACGATGCTCAGCTATGTGGCCGCGGGCGACCACAGAGTGATGCGGAAAGTGCATCGGTGGGCGCCTCCGGTGTGGCTGCGGCTGTGGATGAAATACGCTACGCGGGCCGGCGACGGCTGGCTGTGGTGCGCGACCGGCGCGGCGATTCTGGCATTCGGCGGCGCCGGAAGGCTGCCCGCATTCGAGTCGGCAGCCGCGGCGGCGCTGGCGGGAATTCTGGTCTTTGAGCTCCTGAAGCGGCTGACGAACCGCCGCCGGCCCTGCGACATTGAGCCGCATTGCTGGGCTGAGCTGCTTCCGCCCGACCGGTTTTCGTTCCCTTCCGGCCATTCCATGACCGCCTTCGCCGTGTTGGTTCCCCTGGCGCTCGAGTACCCCATCCTCCTGCCATCGTTGCTGCTGTGCGCGATCAGCATCGCGGCGTCGCGAATCCTCCTCGGAATGCACTTTCTCAGCGACGTCCTGGCCGGTTCCGCGCTCGGCGCGCTCATCGGGTACGCGAGCTATCGCTGGTTGGGCTGAGGTCGAGAATGGAACAGGACAACCTGCATTCCCTGTGGGAAGACCGGGCCGAATTGCGAAAGTTTCGGACCGCGGTCTCCCTGCACGGGCACACGCAGCATTCCTGGGAGAGCTTGCGATGGCTGGCCGGCTTGCGGTCTCAATGGCCGGTTTTGCCGTTCTTCATAGCTTTGGCGCGGGCCCAACATCGTCGCTTCACAGGCCAGAGGCTGGACCTGTCGCGAACCTACTGTATTCCGCCGCTCGATCCCCGGCAGGCGCTGCGGCTGGAAACCCGGCAGATCCACGAGTTGGGGCTGCCGGCGCTGGTATCGCTCTCCGATCACGATGACGCCGAGGCCGGGCTGGAACTGGAGCGCTCAGCCTCGACCGCCGTCTCCCTCGAGTGGACCGTGCCATTCGGCCCAACTTTCTTTCATCTCGGCGTGCACAACCTGCCGCCGGAAGGCGCGCGGACGATCGCGCGGATGCTGGCCGGTTACACCGCGCGCCCGTCCGAGCGTCGGCTGACTGAGCTCCTGGCCTCTTTGACGGAACTCCAACAGGTGCTGGTGGTGCTCAACCATCCGTTGTGGGATGAGGCCAGCATTGGCCGGCCGGCACACTTTGAGGCGCTCGAGTCCTTCCGGCTCACGTGCACCAGATGGATTCATGCGCTCGAATTGAATGGGCTCCGCTCATGGGCGGAGAACCGCGAGACGCTGGAGTTGGCGCGGGCGTGGCAGAAGCCGGTGATCTCCGGCGGAGACCGCCACGGCCAGGAGCCGAACGCGATCCTCAACCTGACGAATGCAAGGAGCTTTGCGGAGTTCGCTGCCGAGATCCGCCGCGACCGGCTCAGCCACGTGCTGATCCTGCCCCAATACCGCGAGCCGCTCCGGCTCCGTTGCCTGCAAACGGTTGTGGACGTCTTCCGTACCTATCCACCCGAGCACGGTCCCCGCCGCTTCTGGACCGAGCGGTTCTTCTATGACGACGTGGACGGCAACCGGCGGCCCGTCTCCGAGCTGTGGCAAGGGGGCCGGAGCGGATTCCTGGAACCGCTGCTCGCTTTCCTGCGCGCCTCCGAATGGCAGTGGCTGCGCCCCGCGCTGCGCCTGATGCTTGCCGACGGCGCCCAAGCCGGAGCGGCCTAGCCCGGATGTTTCACGCGGAAAGCGGTTTGGCGCGCCGGACGCGGCAAAACGGGGTGGCGGTGCCGCGCTGAGCGAGAGCACTGCTGGCCGTAGCGGGTAGGACCTGGATTTCAGGCTG
>JBEKLJ010000284.1:0-3462 GCA_050010255.1 Bryobacteraceae bacterium | reverse complement strand
CCAGATCGAAGCGCTCCCGGAGGGACGCCGCGCCGGCGACCCGTCGTTCCTGGTGGCGAGCTCGGAGAAAGCGCGGCGCCTGCTCGGCTGGCAGCCGAAGTACCCGGAGCTGGAGGCGATCATCGCCAGCGCCTGGCGCTGGCACCAGGCTCACCCGGGAGGGTACGCGCGCTAGCCGGGGGCGTCACCGCGTGCGGCGTGCAGCCTCCGCGGCGTCGTCAGTGGTCCGCCCGGGCGGCTATTTCTCTTTGCCCGGCCGGAAGGTCACCGTATAGACGATGCCCATCACCAGGACGACAGCGCCCCACCAGATCTGTGGGTGCAGGTAGGCCAGTACCCTCGGGTGCGCCGGCGGATTGTAGTAGTCGTAGATGCCCGAGCCAAGTATCAGCGTGCCGTAGATCAGCAACAGAATGCCGATGAACAGCCAGATCGGGATGAAATGTTTGTGTTCCGCCATGAGTCGCTCCTACCAGAAGATCACCTGAAGCACGAGGAAGACAACCGCCACGACGGCGGCCCAGAAGATTGGCCGCTTCCAGAGCGGCAGGTCGCCCTCCGAGGGCAGGGGCGTCACGCCGTAAACCAGCCCGCCCAGCTCTTCAACCGGCTTGGGTTTGGTCGCCAGACTCACGATAACAGTGACCGTCACGCAGATGACCCAGGACCACAGCGCGCGGTACATGTTCTCCGCCATGTCCTTGGCCTTGGGTGAGAGCGCGATGTAGGCCAGGGCGGCCGGGTTGATCTTCACCCAGGCCCACATGGCGATGGACGACACGGTGCCCGCCAGCAGACCCCAGAAGCCGCCCGCCGGCGTGGCGCGCTTCCACAGCATGCCGAGCAGCACGGTGCCGAACAGCGGCGCGATAAAGAAGCTGAACAGCGCCTGGACGTAGTCCATGATGCTCTTGAACTGCATCACCAGGTACGCCGTGCCGATCGAGACCAGCACGCCCAGGATGGTGCACCAGCGGCCCATGCTCACGTAGTGCTGGTCGGTGGACCGCTTCCGGATGAAGGCCCGGTAGATGTCGTAGGTCCACACCGTGGCGAACGCGCTGACGTTGCCCGCCATGCCGGACATGAAGCCCGCCACCAGCGCCGTGATTCCCAGGCCCAGCAGGCCCGGGCCGCAGTAGCGCGCCAGCATGAGAGGCAGCACGTGGTTGTAGGTCAGCGCACCCGCCTTCGCTTGTTCCGATCCTTCGGCCACCAGGCGCATGACGCTGCCATCCGGGTTGGTCAGCAGCGCCAGCCCGAGCAGCCCCGGCAGGATGACGATGAACGGCACCGCCATCTTGAAGGCGGAGCCGATGATCGGGGCGAGCTTGGCCGAACGGAGGTCCTTGGCCGCCAGGATGCGCTGCACCACCAGAAAGTCGGTGGTCCAGTAGCCGAAAGAGATCACCCAGCCAAGACCGAGAACGATCCCCGTCCAGTGGATGCCCATGGGGTTGTCGAACCCGCCCATGGTTCGCCACAGGTGAACGTAATCGCCCTGCTTGCCGAGCTTCGCGAGGTTCTCGCCGATGCGGTGAACCATGCCGCTCCAACCGCCGGCCTCGATCATTCCAAAGATCGGGATGAGCAGCGCGCCCAGCCAGATCAGCACGAACTGGAGCACCTCGTTGAAGATGGCCGAGAGCAGCCCGCCCAGGGCGACGTAGATGGCAACCGTGATCGAAGAGACCCAAATGGAGAAGTGCAAATCCCAGCCCAGGACCACCTGCATGACGACGGCCATCGAGTACATGTTGATGCCGCTCATGAGCACTGTCATGAAGCCGAAGGAGACCGCCGAGAGCCCGCGTGCGCCCTCCCCGTAACGCAACTGCAAGTAGCCCGGAACGGAGTGCGTCTTGGAGATGTAATAGAACGGCATCATCACAACGCCGAGGAACAGCATCGCCGGGATGGCGCCGACCCAGTACCAGTGGGTGGCCAGGATCCCGTACTGGTAGGCCGCGCCCGCCCAGCCCATCAGCTCGAGCGCGCCGAGGTTCGCGGCCACGAAGCTCAGGCCGGCGATCCAGGCCGTCATGTGGCGGCCGGCCAGGAAGAAGTCCTCGCCCGACTTGGCGAACCGCTTCAAATAGAAGCCGATGCCAAGGACGGCGGCGAAATAGATGATCAGGATGGCCAGATCGACGCCGCTCAGAGAGGCGATGCGCGTGCGCGGCGCTTGCAGAAGAAGGAGAGCTGGAAAGTGGGTCACGTTCGAAGATTATACGCGATTCGGGGGGGCGGCTGCCGTGGGGGCGCGGGACACGAGACCGCAGACACTCTGGGGTCGCTAGACCTGGAACAGGCGGTCGAAGAACTCGCGGGTGCGCGTCTGAATCTGGGCCAGCTCGATGTCCAGCGGCTGGTCGTGGAGGTGGTCGGGCGTCCAGCGCCGCACCAGGCCGGCCAGGTTGTCCAGGTGCGGGCCGCCGGCCGGCAGTTCGCCCTCGGCGTGGCCGGTGGAGACCCGCAAGGCGTGATCGACGGCGCGATAGAAGGTGGCCGCGTCCCGCAGGAAGTCGGCGTCGGGCCGCTCCAGGTGGCCCATCTGCTCCACCACGTCGATGCGGGCAGGCGTGTTCAGCACCTTGAAGAACATGCCGGCGCCCTTCAGGCGCAGGTACATCAGCGCGAAGTCCACGTCGTAGTAGCCCCCGCGCCCGGCCTTGAGCGGGTTGCCGCCGCCCTGTTCCTTCTCCAGGCGCAGGCGCATTTGCAGGAGCTGCTTGCGCGAGCGGCCGCTCTGCCCGTAGCGCCGCCAGTCCACCTTCTGCAACTCGTGGAGGAAGTCCGTGCCGCGGTTCACGTCGCCGGCCACCGCGCGGCACTTCATGTAGGTGATGCCCTCCCAGGCTTGCGCGGTATTGGCGAAGTAGGTCCCGTAAGCGCTTTCGGACTGCACCAGCCCGCCCTCGCGGCCGTTGGGCCTGAGGCGGGTGTCCACGGCGAACATCATACCGTCGCCCGTGTAGGCGGAGATGATCGAGATCAGCCGCTCGGCCACCCGCGTCCAGAACAACCGCTCGGCCATATCGGCTTCGGGCACGACAAAGACCAGGTCGGCATCCGAGGCCAGGTCGAACTCCCGCATGCCGAGCCGGCCCATGGTGACGACCATCATCTGGTCTTTCGGCTGGTAGTCCGCCCGCGCCGGCGGGTGCGCCGCGGCCACCTGCAAAACCGCCATGCGGTACGCCGCGGCGATGACGGCATCGGCCAGGTCCGAGGTGCGCGCCAGCGTATCGAAGATCTCGTTCTCCAGACAGACGCTCTCGGCCTGAAGGCGGAACATCTCGCGGCGGAAGAAGCGGCGCAACTCGCCGGCGTCGTCGATGGCGGCCGCCTCCTCGGCGTAGGCAAGCTCCGGCCGCGTCCGCTGCCGCACGCGCCGCAGCTCGCCCAGCAGATCCGGCGTGCGGATCATCTGCTCGGCGAAGTACGGGCTGTGCTCGAAGA
>JBEKLJ010000283.1:0-3477 GCA_050010255.1 Bryobacteraceae bacterium | reverse complement strand
GCTTCGTCGATAATGAAAACCTTGTAGCGGTCGCGCGCGGGCTGGTAGCGCACGTTTTCGCGCAGCTCGCGCATTTCATTGATGCCGCGGTTGGAGGCGGCGTCGATTTCGATGACGTCCACGGCGCCGCTGGCGGTGATTTCCAGGCAGCTTGCGCACACCCCGCAAGGCGTGGCCGTGGGGCCCTCGATGCAGTTCAGACAGCGCGCCAGGATGCGCGCGACGGTGGTCTTGCCGGTGCCGCGCTGGCCGGAGAAGATGTAGCCGTGCGCGATCCGGTTCTGCGTGATCGCATTCTCCAGCGTGGTGCGGACGTGCTCCTGGTTCACCAGCTCCGAGAAGCTCTGGGGCCGGTATTTTCTGGCGATGACCTGGTACATGAGGGTGAGTGTCCCGCCCTGCCGCGCGGCTGACTAGCTTCTTACGCCCCGCACCGCCGGAGGCGCCCAGCCCGTGCGGTCGAAAGCCTCTATCGCCCCGTACTGCCGCTGCGCCGGAGGCGCCCAGCCAGGGCGGTTAGCACCCAGGCCCCAGGTGATCCGCGGCACACGAGCCGCACCACTACCGTTGCTTCCTTCCGGACCTGGCGGGGTTCGCGGCCGCCCGTTGCACGGAGCCCGGAGCCTGGAACCTCAATCATACCTGATGGAGCGGCGCGGCCATCAGCCGGTTTGTGTTTTACCGTACGGCCCGCGGCCGTGTGGTACAATCGGCGGACCAGACATGGACGGGCCCCGATCGCTGCCGAGGATTGTTGCTGTCGGAACTGCCGTGCCTCGGCGCCGCTATTCCCAGCAGCAGTTGCTCGACCTGGCGGGCCGGGACCGCACTCGCGAAACGTTCTTCCTGAACAGCGACATCGACTACCGCCACCTCTACTTCGAGCCCGGGTTTACCGGCCAGGAAACCATCGACGAGATGCTTGCCCGTGCGCGCCAGGGCGCGGCCGAGCTCGGCGTCGAGGCCATCCGGCAATGCCTGGAACGCGCGGGAGCGGACACTTCCGCCGTGGACTTCCTGACGACGGCCACCTGCACCGTCACCCTGTGCCCGCACCTGGACACTGTGTTCATGCGCGACTTGCAGTTGTCGCCTTCCGTCCAGCGGGCGCATATCGGCGACACGGGTTGTGCCGCCGCGATGGTTACCCTGCAGGCGGCGTGGAACCACCTCCGCGCGTTTCCCGATCACCACGCCCTGGCAGTCGCTACAGAGCTCTGCTCGGCCGCCTACTACCGTGACGGGAGCGTGGAGTCGATCGTCGGAGAAGCCATATTCGGCGACGGCTCCGGCGCCCTGTACCTGACCTGCTCGGGCACGGGATTCGAGGTCGTCGCGAACAAGACCCTCATCCGCACCGAGCACATGGGCCTGACGGGGTTCGGGTTCCCCGGGGGATGGCGCCGTCTGGTGCTCTCCAAGGACCTGCCTGCCGTCGGAGCCGTGGTCCTCGAAGAGCTGGTGGGGTCGCTCTTGGAGGAGCACGGCCTGAAGAAGTCCGATATCCGCTTCTGGATCCTGCACTCAGCGGGGAGAAAAGTGCTCGACCGAGCAAAGGAACGTCTGGGGCTCAGCGAGCAGGACCTCTGTTACTGTCGCGGTGTATTCAGACGCTTCGGCAACATGTCCTCCGCCACCGTTCTGTTTGTGCTGGACCAGGTCATGACCTCCGGGCTCCCACGGCCTGGAGACCTTGCGGTGATGGCCGCCATGGGGGCCGGCTTCGCCGCCGAGACGGCTCTGCTTCGCTGGGTGGAATGATTCCTCCGCCGTTGAGGGGCGGCGCACTGGAGTTGCCGGACCAGCCCGACCTGGATCTTCAGGAACTCCGGGACGGCGCTGACGACGGCAGCGAGTCCGCGATCCGCCTGGCGACGTGAAGCCCGATACCCCCGCCCAGCCGCGAGGCTCGCCACTCAACCTCGAAACCGGCAGCTCGAAGCGCGCTTTCGAAGTCTCGTATGGTCAGATAGCGGCGAATGGACGGCGCCAGATAACCGTAAACAATCGGCTCTCGATGCCACAGCCACCCTGCCAATCGCCCGGCGTTCCACATATACCCAATAAACAACTCACGCCATAGTCTTCCAGCGGGTCTGCAAAAGTCGAGGTTCAGCAGTATCCCGCCGGGTCTGATCACTCGAGCGATCTCCCGCAACGCTTGCCCGACATCCGCAGTGTTCCTAAGCCCGTAACCGATGCTGACCAGATCTATGCTGCTGTCGGGGAGGCACAGCTCCAGCATGTCGCACGCCACAAGGTGCAAGGAGGAACCCTCGCTGCGCGACCGGCGTTGAGCCTCCGTCAGCATTTGCGCGCTAAAATCGAGCCCGATCGCAAGCCTCGAACCGGTGCGGCGGGCCAGTTCGCTCCCCAGGTCACCCGTTCCGCAGGCTAAGTCGAGGATTCGTGGACGACTGACGGCACGCATTGCGCCCTGCTCTATTAACAGGGCTTTCCACCCTCGGTCCATTCCGAAGGAGAACAGCCGGGTGAACGAGTCATACCCGGGCGCCAGGATATCGAACATCTTCGTTACATACTTCCGCTTCAGCACCTTGTCTTCGAGGTGCACGTCGATGTCCATGGCAGCGAGTTCCCGGGGATCTCTGCCGTCACGCGCGCGGAGTCTGAACAAATGCGCCGCCTTTCCTTCTTCCCTTCGCTTCCCGGAGAGAGTCTGAAGACGTCAGTAGCCCTTCTGCTTGTCCACGGCGTAGATCAACGGTTCGCCGTTGGCGAACCGGCGGAGGTTCTCCTTGAACAGCGCCATGTAACGGGCGTGCTCGCCGTCGGACCGGCCCGCGATGTGCGGGGTGATGATCACGTTCTCGAACTTCCAGAGCGGGTGCCCCGGAGGCAGCGGCTCAACGGGGTCGGTGACATCCACGCCCGCGCCCGCGATCTGGCGGGTCTCGAGCGCGTTCACCAGGGCGTCCATGTCGTAGAGGCGCCCGCGCGAGACGGCGATGAAGTAGGCGGTCTTCTTCATCAGCGAGAATTGCCGCGCGCCGAACATCTTCAGGGTTAGCGGCGTGGCCGGGGCCGCCACGAAGACCACGTCGGCCTCCGGCAGCACCTGGTCGAGGCGATCGGGCGGATACCACCGGTCCACGATCAGATTCGGTGGCACCTCGCGGGGATCCAGCCCAATGACGTGCATCCCGAAGGCCTTCGCCCGGACGGCGATGTTGGTCCCGATGCCTCCCACCCCGACGATGACCGCCGTCTTGCCCAGCAGCTCCGCGGGATGGTACTCGGTTCGACGCCACTTCTCCTCGGTGCGCCGGGGAATGATGCGATACAGCTCGCGCGTGAAGGCCAGCAGCATGCCGAAGGCGTGATCGGCAATCTCGGGCCCCTGCGTGATCTTGCAGTTGGTGAGCACGATCGGGCTGTTCACCATCTCCGGCGTCAGATACTGGTCGATGCCGGCCGAGTGGACCTGCACCCAGCGGAGCTTCTTGGCCACACGGA
>JBEKLJ010000282.1:0-3490 GCA_050010255.1 Bryobacteraceae bacterium | reverse complement strand
GGATCGGTCTACTCCAACCTCTTCCGCTTCTCCTCGTACGCGTCGAAGCGTTCACGGAAGCTCTCGAAGCCGGCGCGGCCCATCAGACCGAAAGTAAACTGCTTGCCCAACTCCACGCCGGGCTGGTCAAAGGCGTTGATGTTCAGCAGCTCGCCCATGAACGCCGTCTGGAACTCGAGCATCTGGAGGAAAGCGCCAAGGTTCGCTGCATCGACGCGCTCGAGCGTGAAGGTGCAGTTCGGCCGCTGGGCCTCGGTCAGCGCCGCGGCCGTCGCGCTGCGCTCGGCATCGAGCAGCCGGGCCAGGCTCTGGCCGGCAAGGTAGTCGAACGCCTCCAGCCCGAGGCGCGCCTTGGGGATCCGGCCCTCGGGCCGGTGTTTCCCGACCGCCCAGAACGTGATCACCTTGTCGTTCGGCCCTTCCATGTAAAGCTGGACCTGCGAGTGCTGGTCGGTGGTGCCCAGCGCCGCCACGGGCGTCTGGCCGGTGTGCACCGTCTCGCCCGCGCGCGTCCTGGTCTTCCCCAGCGACTCGGCCCAAAGCTGGCGGAACCAGAACGCCGTGCCCCAGAGCAGGTTCGAGTAGGGAAACGCCACCTGGATCGGCTTGTTCCGCAGCTTCCAGAGCAGGAAGTGATGGAGCGCCGAGCGGAGCGCCACGTTCCGCTCGAAGTCCTCCTGCCAGCACAGGTGGGTCATGTCGCAGGCGCCCTGCAGGATCTTGCGGATGTCGACGCCAGTGAGCGCCGCCGGGAGCATTCCCACGGGCGAGAGCACGCTGAAGCGCCCGCCCACGTTGGAGGGAATGTCGAAGGTGCGGTACTGCTCTTGCCCGGCCAGCGCCGCCAGATCGCCTTTTCCGGAGGAGGTCACTGCGACGATGCGCTCCTTGGCCCGGCCTCCCAGCCTCTTCCGCATCCACTCCCGCACGATCAGGAACGTCGCCACCGTTTCGGCGGTTGCGCCCGACTTAGCGATCACCACCACCAGCGTGCGCTTGGGGTTCATCGAGTCCAGCGCCGCCGTCACCAGGGCCGGGTCCACGTTGTCCAGGATCACCAGCCGCGGGTTCCGCTTGGTGAACTCGGGCTGGACCGGATGCGGCCCCCGGAGCGCGCAATCGATCGCCCAGGCGCCCAGCGCGCTGCCGCCGATGCCCACCAGGCACACGGCGTCGTACGATCCGCGAACCGTCCCGGCGAACCGGAGCATCTCATTGGCGGCCTGGCTCTGGAAGGGAAGATGGGGGAAGCCGTAGCGGCCCTCCTCGCTCGCTTTCCTGAACGCGCGCAAGGCGCCGATGGCCTCGGCCGCGTGCTCCCGTACCTCCGCCCGGCTCACTCCCTGGCCTCCGACCATGTCCTGGAGCAGGTTTGTGGAGTCGAATTGGATGTTCATCGTGGTATCAGCTCCAAGCTCGATCTTCTCACACCGTTCGAAGCCAGGCGCCGCGCGAGGCCAGCAGATTCCTGGTGAAACATCCGAGCTACACGAACGGGTTGACTATCCTCACGCCGGCGACGGTCTGCCCGTGCTGGAGGTTCTCAGTCAGCAGTTCCGCGGCCTGGTCCTGTTCAGCAGCGGCGACGATCATGCCGTCCCAGAACGAGAGCTGCCAGGTCTCGCTGATCTCCGAGGCCCGGACCACGGTGGCTGGCGTGATGGCGGAGCGGACCCATGCGCCGTAGTTGCGGACGATCTCCCGGGCCGCGCTGCGCGGCAGAGGGGAGGGGATCTTCCGGGTTGCGGTGACGTAGAACTCTTGCAGAACCTGCGTGCTGAGGCAGCCCGCCCGTGTCTCCCAGAGTTGCCGCAGGCACTCAGCAGCCCTCTCTCGCCGAGCACCCGCGTCCAGGTCGTGAGCGTAGATCAGGACGTTGGAATCAACGAAGACCCTTGCGGTCATGCAGGCCCTCTCGGGCGCCCATGCCCGTGCCGCCGAGGTGGAAGGGCGAGGCCAGGTGCGCCATCGCCCTCGTCTTGGCCTGGTCGTAGGCGGCGTGCCGCTCCACCAAGGCGCCCAGCTCATCGGCGAGCATGGCGCTCACGCTGAGCCCTCGCTGCGCCGCAACGCCTCTGGCAAGCTTCAGCAACTGCCTGTCAATCGCCAAGGTGATGTTGTGCTTCACCGTCCGAGCCATACTCCTTATTCTACACGTAAATTACGTGCAGGGTGGAAACCCCCCTTTTCCGAGTTCTGCCTCCCGCATCCGCTCCCCGGCGGCGCTGAGCGAAACGGGAAAGCGCCGCCTGCCCCGGTCTCACAGGCCTTGCAGGAAGTAGTTGAACTCCTTCTCGTGGCCCAGGGTGGTCAGCTCGCCATGGCCGGGCACCACCACCGTCTCCTCGGGGAGCGGCAGGAACTTGTCGCTGATCGAGCGGAGAATCTCCCGGCTGTCGCCGCCGGGCAGGTCAGTGCGGCCGATGCCCTCGCGGAAGAGCGTGTCGCCGGCGATCAGCTTCTTCTCCTCGGGGATCCACAGGCTGATGCTGCCGGGCGTGTGCCCCGGCGTGTTGAGCACGACCAGGCTGGCCGGGCCGACCCGCAGCCGGTCGCCTTCGCGGGCCGGCATGTCGATCTGGGCGCGCTCGGGGGTGGCGACGCCCAGCCAGGCGGCCTGGATGTCCAGGCGCTCGTTAAGCGGAATGTCGCGCTCGCTCATGTAGACCACCGCGCCGGTGGCCTGCTTCAGCTTCTGGGCGCCGCCGATGTGATCGATGTGCGCGTGCGTGACGACGATGGTCGTCAGCCGAAGCCCATGCCGCTCGAGGATGTGAAGGATCTCCTCGACGTCGTCGCCCGGGTCAATGACGATGCCCTCGCGCGTCTCCTCGTCGCCGATGATCGAGCAGTTGCAGGCGAGCATGCCGACAGGAAGGATCTCGTGGATCATGAAGCCGCCTCGGCGTATACAATTCCATTATGAGGTTGGCCGTCAGGGTTGTGCCTGCCCTCCTCGCTCGCCGGCTTAGCTATGGGTAGCGGCGTAAGCGACCCGGGCTATCGCGCGCTGCGCCAAGGCGCGGCCTGGCTGGATCTCTCGGCACGGGGCCGTATTCGCGCCACCGGCGAGGACCGCGTGCGCCTGTTGCACGCCATGAGCGCCAACCACATCGAGCAGCTTCAGCCGGGCCAGGGCTGCTACGCGTTCTTCCTCAACGCGCAGGGGCGCATCCTGGCTGACGCGGTCATCCTCGTGCTCCCGGAGGCGCTGCTCATCGACACCGAACCCGAGACCCGCCAGAGCCTGCGCGAGCATCTGGACAAGCACATCATCGCCGACGATGTCGAGCTGGAGGATGTCACCGCCTCGACCATCGAGATCGGAATCGAGGGTCCCAGGGCGCCCTCGGTCGCCGAGGCTCTCGGCGCGCCCCTGCCTGGCTCGCCGCATGCCCACGCGAACTGGGCCGGACGGATCGTCGTGAGGTTCACAACCACCGGGCAGGACGGGTTCTCGATCATCGCCCCGGCCGAGGAGAAGGAACGG
>JBEKLJ010000281.1:0-3511 GCA_050010255.1 Bryobacteraceae bacterium | reverse complement strand
TGACACATCTACCTTCTGCCACGGCATCGTTTTTCACTCCCCAGGGGAATCTTCGCCCCCTCAGAGTGTCAAGGATGTCATGGAACAATGTGTCAAGGATGTCATGGAACTGAACACTGAAGCTCGCGCCACAGCGGGCGCTGCGGGCCGTCGCTGCGCGCGCGGCTCCGTTACAACCCGCACCCGTAACCGAGCCGCGACCGTCAGGGAGCGGAGCTTTTTGAGCGGCGAGTGAACGCGAGTCCCCCCGATTTGCGTCGAACCGCGTTCATTCGCGGCTCCCGCTCAGGCCAGCGTGTTCAGCGAATACTCGCGCCGGGCTTCGTAGGCCGCGATCGCCGCTTCCTGCCCCAGGATGTAGCCCAGTTCGTCCACGCCCGTCAGCAGGCAATGCTTCGAGAAGGCATCCACCGGGAACTCGACCGCGCGGCCATCCGGCAGCGTGAGCGTCTGCGCGGCCAGGTCAACGGCGACCCTAGCCTCGGGGTCCTTGTCGGCTAGCGCGAACAGCCCGGCGTGGACCTCGCGCGGCACCGCCACCGGCAGCAGCGAATTCTTGAGGGCGTTCTGGCGGAAAATGTCCGCGAACGACGTGCTGATCACCGCCCGGAAGCCGAACTGCGTCAGCGCCCAGGGCGCGTGCTCGCGCGAGCTGCCGCAACCGAAGTTGTCGCCGGCCAGCAGGATCTCGGCGCCCCGCACCCGCGCCTGGTTCAGGATGAAATCCGGCTTGGGCCGGCCCTGGGCATCGTAGCGCCAGTCGCAGAAGAGCTGGTCGCCGAGCCCCTCCTTCGAAATCGTCTTCAGAAAGCGGGCCGGGATGATCTGGTCGGTGTCGATGTTGTCGGCCTTGAGCGGAACCAGCCGGCTCTCGAACTTGGTGAAGGGTTTCATAGCAGCGTCCTCACATCGGTTACCACGCCCGTCACCGCGGCCGCGGCGGCCGTGAGCGGGCTGGCCAGGAACGTTCGCCCGCCCGGCCCCTGGCGGCCTTCGAAGTTGCGATTCGAGGTCGAGACGGCGTACTGGCCGGGGGCCAGCTCGTCGCCGTTCATGGCGATGCACATCGAGCAGCCCGGCTCCCTCCACTCGGCCCCGGCCTCGCGGAAGATGCGGGCCAATCCTTCGGCCTCGGCCTGCCGCTTCACCTCGTGCGAGCCCGGCACCACCAGCGTGCGGACCCTGGGGTCCACTTTGCGGCCCTGGAAGATCGAGGCCGCCGCGCGCAGGTCCGTGATGCGCCCGTTGGTGCAGCTTCCGATGAACACCACGTCCACCGGATGCCCCGCCAGCGGCTTGCCCGGCTCCAGCGCCATGTAGGCCAGCGCCTTGCGGACGCTCTCGCGCTCGATCGGGTCGTCGTAATCGGCCGGCCCGGGCACTGGCGCCGTGATCGGAATGCCCATGCCCGGGCTGGTGCCGAAGGTGATCATCGGTTCCAGCCGGTCCGCATCAATCGTCACCCCGCCGTCGTGCGCCGCCCCGGGGTCGGTCGGCAGTTGCCGCCAGCGCTCCAGCGCGCGCTCCCAGGCAGCGCCCTGAGGCGCGAAGGGCCGCCCGCAGAGGTATTCGAAGGTCGTATCGTCCGGCGCGATAAGACCCGCGCGCGCACCGGCCTCGATCGACATGTTGGTCACCGTCATCCGCTCGTCCATCGAGAGCGCGCGGATCGCCGGCCCGCCGTATTCAAACACGCAGCCGGTGCCGCCGCCCGTTCCGATCTTCGCGATCAGCGCCAGGATGATGTCCTTCGCCGTCACGCCCGCCTGGAGCCGGCCCGTCACCTCCACGTGGAAGGTCCTGGACTTCCGCTGGAGCAGGCACTGCGTCGCCAGCACGTGCTCAACCTCGCTGGTGCCGATGCCGAAGGCCAGCGCTCCGACAGCGCCGTGCGTGGCCGTGTGGCTGTCGCCGCAGACAATGGTCATGCCCGGCTGCGTGAGCCCCAGTTCGGGGCCGATGACGTGGATCACGCCCTGCCGGTCGCTGCCGAGCGAGTAGCACGGGATGCCGAACTCGCGGCAGTTGGCCTCGAGCCGCGCCACCTGCCGGGCGGCGACCGGATCGGCGATGGGCAGCGAGCGGTTCGTCGTCGGCACGCTGTGGTCGGCCGTGGCAAGGGTCAGCTCCGGCCGGCGCACCTTCAGCCCGCGCCGCCGCAAGCCGTCGAACGCCTGCGGCGACGTGACTTCATGGACCAGGTGCAGGTCGATGTAAAGCAACGCCGGGGCGCCCGCCTGCTCACTGACGACGTGGGCGTTCCAAACTTTCTCGATCAGAGTCATAGGTTTCACCGCGGAACAAGAAGTTCTACTACAGACACTCGATGACGATGGTCCTCCCCAAAACGTCACGCAATTCTCGCCGCGACCAAGTCGCCAACGGCGGAGGTCGAATAGCCCATGCGGCCGGCTGCAAGCGATTTCAGCTTGTTGGCCGTGGTGAACATGACCGATTCCTCGACCGCGGCCGCTGCCTTCTCTTCGCCGAGTGTTACCAGCATCATCTGCATCGCGCAGATAGCAGCCAGGGGATTTATGACACCCTGGCCGGTGTACTTGGGCGCGCTCCCGCCGATGGGTTCGAACATGCTCACCCCTTCGGGGTTGAGATTGCCGCCCGCGGCGATACCCATTCCGCCCTGGATCATGGCGCCCAGATCCGTAATGATGTCGCCGAACATGTTTCCCGTGACGATCACGTCAAACCACTCCGGGTTCTTGACAAACCACATGCACGTCGCATCGACGTGGTAGTACTCCCGGGCGATTTCCGGAAACTCCTTCTGCCCCATCTCGTGAAAGGCTCTTTCCCAGAGGTCGTAAACATACGTCAAGACGTTCGTCTTGCCGCACAGCGCCAAGGTATTGTTGTTGGACTTGCCCCGCGCTTTCTTGCCGTACCGCCGCGCATAATTGAAGGCGTAGCGGAGGCAGCGATCCACCTGAAAGCGGTTGTACACCGCTGTTTGGACCGCGACTTCATGGGGAGTTCCCTTCATGCTGAAGCCGCCGGCTCCCGTGTACAAGTCCCCCGTGTTCTCCCGGACAACAACAAAATCAATGTCATCCGGCCCTTTGCCCTTTAGGGGCGTATCGACGCCAGGGAACAGTTTCACTGGTCTGAGGTTAATGTACTGATCGAGGGCAAAGCGGGCCTTGAGCAGAATCCCTTTTTCGAGGATCCCCGGCGCCACGTCGGGGTGTCCGATGGCTCCCAGCAGAATCGCGTCGAACTTCCGCAATTCCTCGACAGCGCTATCCGGCAACAACTCCCCGGTTCGCTTGTATCGCTCGCCCCCGAAATCAAACTCAGTCAGCTCAACTTTGAAGTCGAACTTCGCCGCTGCCGCCTTGAGAACCTTGACTGCTTCGGCAGTCACCTCCGGCCCAGTCCCGTCTCCGGGCACTACCGCTATCTTATGCATCTTCAAAACCTCCATAGATGGACATCACGAATTGAGCGGCCAACCAGGCGAGCGGCAATCAACCGCAGCACGCCGACAGCCTCG
>JBEKLJ010000280.1:0-3532 GCA_050010255.1 Bryobacteraceae bacterium | reverse complement strand
CTGTTGGGAGCGCTGGCCCTGAGTTTCGTGCCCGTGCTGTTCCTGGTGCTGTGGAGTGTTTCGGTTCTCAACCGGAACCTGGACAAGTGGTTCAGCGGTCCGGCAGAGGGGATCCGCCGGAGCATCTCGCAGATCATCAAGGCCGAGCTGGGCAAGGCGCGGGACAAGGCGACGGGCCAGGCGCTCGAGCTGGCGCAGTCGCCCGCGGTCCGGGCCCTGCTCAGCGGCTCGGGCGGCTCGCTGGAGTCGGTTTGCAAGGAGCAGCACGTGGTTGCCGCGGCGGTGCGGAACGCGCGGAGCCGGGTGGTCGCGCGTTGCGGCGGGTGGACGGAAGACCTGCTGGCTGGCGAGCCGGCGCCCGTCCGGGCCGGCGAGCGGGTGATCGGGAGCGTCGGTGTGGCCGCCGAGGCGCGCGCGGACGTGGCGGCGCTGGAGAGGTACGTTCACGACTACGACCGCCTGGCCGCCGAGCGGAGGGGTCTGCGCAACTTCTACCTGATGATGCTGCTGTTGATTACGCTGTTCGTGCTGTTCTTCGCCACGTGGCTGGCGCTGTTCCTGGCCCGGCAGATCTCGAATCCGATTTCGGCGCTGCTGGTGGCGGCCGGACAGGTGCGGGAGGGCAACCTGGGCTACCGCATCCAGGTGCAGGCCGCCGACGAGCTGGCCACACTGGTGCGCGCGTTCAACGAGATGGCGGAGGGGCTGGAAACCAGCGGCCGCGAGCTGGAGCGGCGGCGGCGTTTCACCGAGGCGATCCTGGAGAGCATTCCGACGGGGGTGATCTCGGTGGCCTCCGACGGGCGCATCCTGCGCGTGAACCGCGCGTTCCAGAAGCTCCTCAGCGAGGGGAAGGTGGCGGCGGCCGAGCGGCTGGAAGACATCTTCACGCGCGACGACACGGCCGAGCTGAAGTACATGATGAAGCGGGCGCGGCGCATGGGGGCCGCGCAGCAGCAGCTCGAGCTGAAGACCAACGGCAGCACGCGCCAGCTTTCGGTGACGGTGGCGGCGCTCGAAGAGCGGCTGACCTCCGGCTTCGTCATCGTGCTCGAGGACACCAGCGACCTGCTGCGCATGCAGAAGCTGGCCGCCTGGCACGAGGTGGCGCGCCGGATCGCGCACGAGATCAAGAACCCGCTGACGCCGATCGCGCTCTCGAGCGACCGCATCGGCCGGCAGCTCGATCGGCTCCCGCTGCCGCCGGAGTCCGAGCAGATTCTCCGCGAGTGCCTGGCGACCATCTCGAGCGAAGTGGAATCGGTGAAGACGCTGGTGAACGAGTTCTCGCAGTTTGCCCGGTTCCCGGCGGCGAAACTGGTTCCGTCGGACCTCAACGAGGCGGTGGAGACGGCGCTGAGCGTGTTCGCGGGCCGGCTGGACGGAATCGAGATCCACAAGGACCTGGCGCCCAGCCTGCCGCCGGTCAACCTGGACCGGGAGCAGTTCAAGCGGGCGGTGGTGAACCTGGTGGACAACGCCGCCGAATCGATGCAGGACTCGCTGCTCCGGCACCTGTACGTCGCCACGCAGGCCACCGCGGCCGACACGATCGAGCTGACCGTGGCCGACACGGGCCGCGGCATCTCGCCCGAAGACCGGGACCGGCTGTTTCTGCCGTACTTCTCCACCAAGGGACGCGGGACGGGTCTCGGGCTGGCCATCGTCAGCCATATCCTCTCCGAGCACAACGCGACCATTCGGGTGGAGGACAACACGCCGCAGGGAGCGCGGTTCATCGTCGAGATTCCGGCGCTGGTGGCCGGCGAGGCCGAGGGCAAGCCGGCGGAGGTGCGCGCGTGAAGCGGGACCGCGTCCTGGTGGTGGACGACGAGCCGGGGATCCGCCAGTCGCTCTGCGGGGTGCTCGAGGACGAGGGGTACCGCACCGCCGCCGTCGAAAGCGGCGAGGCGTGCCTGGAGGAGCTGGCGCGCCAGAACCATGACCTGGTGCTGGTGGACATCTGGCTGCCCGGGATGGACGGTCTGGAGACGCTGGCGCGCATCCAGGAGATGCCGTTCAGCGAGCGGCCGGTGGTGGTGATGATCTCCGGCCACGGCACCATCGAGACGGCGGTGCGGTCAACCAAGCTGGGCGCGTTCGACTTCCTGGAGAAGCCGCTCACCATCCCCAAGGTCTCCATCGTGGTGAAGAACGCCATCCGGCACCGCAAGCTCCAGTTGGAGAACGAGCGGCTGAAGGTGGAAGGGGAGCCGCAGTATCGCATCATCGGGGAGAGCGTGCCGATGAAGGCGTTGCGGCAGCAGCTCGGGCTGATGGCGGGAACCAACGGCCGGGTGCTGATCTACGGCGAGAGCGGGACGGGCAAGGAGCTGGTGGCGCACGCCATCCACGCCATGAGCCCGCGCGCCTCCGAGCCGTTCGTCGAGGTGAATTGCGCGGCCATTCCCGAGGAGCTGATCGAGAGCGAGCTGTTCGGGCACCGCAAGGGCAGCTTCACGGGCGCCACCGACGACAAAGTGGGCAAGTTCCAGAAGGCCGACGGCGGCTCGCTGTTCCTGGACGAGGTCGGCGACATGAGCCTCAAGACGCAGGCCAAGGTGCTGCGGTCGCTGGAGGAGCAGCGCTTCGAGCCGGTGGGCGCGGCGGGCTTCGTGCAGGTGGACGTGCGGGTGATCGCGGCCACGAACAAGCACCTGGAGGAGGAGATCGAGCGCGGCAACTTCCGCGAAGACCTCTTCTACCGGCTGAACGTCATCCCGTTCTACGTGCCGGCGCTGCGGGACCGCAAGGAAGACATCCCGCTGCTTGCCGAGTACTTTCTGAACGGGTTCACGACCGCCTATGGCCGCAAGGCTAAGGAGCTCACGCCCGCGGCGTACGTTCTGTTGCAGGAGTACCACTGGCCAGGCAACGTGCGCGAGCTGAAGAACCTGATGGAGCGGATCGTGATCATGAACCCGCAGGTGCGCATTGACGCGCGGCACATCCCGCTCAACCTCACGCGGCGGGGAGCGGCGGGCGAGCGCGAGGGGTCGCGGCTGGCGAGCCTTCAGGAAGTGCGGGAATCGGCCGAGCGGGACTACATTCTCAGGAAGCTCGAAGAGACGCACGGCAACGTTAGCCGGGCGGCGGAGCTGCTGGGGCTGGAGCGCAGCAACCTGTACCGCAAGATGAAAACGCTGGGCATCGCGCCGAAAGAGAGCGGGTAGGGGGGAGGCGCCGCAGGCCGGTGGCGGCGGCCGTAGGGCACCGTTCCGCGCCGGGTCCCCTCACCCGGCTGGCCGACCGGGGGGTCGGCCGCGGACGAGGGCGTCCGCCCTACGGCGGGACGTGGCCGTCCCGCGCGGGCAAGACTGCCCGCCCCACGCAACTCAGCTTGATAGGGCGGGACTCCAGTCCCGCGGCTCGGCCTCCAGGCCGAGCCTGCCATTGCGTACGGATCAGGGGCGGGCGGCGTGCCAGCCTGGAGGCTGGCGCGCGGCTCTGGAGAGCCGCCCTACGCGGCTCGGCTGTGAGGCGGGCCGGCGGGTGCGCAGTGGGTCCCCCACTGTCCAACTTCACCTTCCTC
>JBEKLJ010000279.1:0-3592 GCA_050010255.1 Bryobacteraceae bacterium | reverse complement strand
GAGCGCCTCAACCGAAAGGCCCTCGAGCGGTCGTTGATTCGAAGGTTGGAGAAACTAGGCCACAAGGTCATCCTCGAACCTGCCGCCTAGCCCGGAGGGATTTTCAAGAGAGACGGAACGTTCCCCAAGAAAACCGTGCGGCGGGCGTCTGGTTTCTGAACCTTTGACTGAGAGGAGCCTGCCGGACTGTAAGCCGGTTTCTGTACCCTCGCGGGCGGCAGTCATTCGTCTGGGCGGGGCATTGCTGCCCGGCTCTAGCGACCTACCCGAGAGTCCAGCGGAGCGGGCCACTCCTCCTCTCCTATTTGGTCTTGCTCCACGTGGGGTTTGCCCTGCCAGCCGAATTACTCCGGCCGCGGTGCGCTCTTACCGCACCTTTTCACCCTTACCGGACCAGCTCGTGGCACGCGGCCCCGGCCCGCCCGGCGGTATGTTTTCTGTGGCACTTTCCGTGAAACCCGCTTTGAGCGGGCCCCCCCGGCCGTTAGCCGGCACGCTGCCCTGAGGAGACCGGACTTTCCTCCCCCTTTTGACGGAGGCGACTGCCCGTCCGGCAGGCTCCATCCGTGATTGTAGGCGCTGGCGGCCTTCCCCGCAACTCTATGGAGTAGCGCTACTTGGCATTGCATATGGGGGAGACTGCCTGTATTCTGGTTACTCGGCAGACGCCATCTGCCCGCAGCGGGGCCCAGGTCGCCGTGACGGGCCCGTGCCGCCCACCGTCAGTGACGGGGGTCGGAACGGCCGCGGCTGGGTGATTCCCAGAAGCGAAGCTTCACTAACGCAGCGCTTTCTCGAGGAGGATTGAGATGCAACTTGCGAAGGCTTTGAGGTCGGCAGCTCTTCTGTCGGTCTGCGCGTCGATCCTGGCCGCACAGGGCCTGACCACGACGGCCACCAAGGAGGACTGGGAGGAGATCAATTTTGAGTTCAACTCGTCAATTCTCTCCGACGGGTATCCCAGCCTGCTCCGCCTGGCCGAACTGCTTCACCAGAGTCCGACCCACAGCGTGACGCTGGATGGCAATGCCGATTGGATCGGCTCGCATGCATACAACGACAAGCTCTCGCGCGCTCGCGCCGAGACGGTGATGAACTTCCTGGTCAAGTACGGCGCGGGTCCGAACCAGATCAGCATCGTGGCGCACGGCAAGCGGCAGCCGAAGGTCAGCAACCAGACCCGGGAAGGCCGCTTCATGAACCGGCGCGTCGTTCTGACCGTCCGCGACGGGCAGGGAAAGATCGTCAGCGCGGGCGGTGTGGGCGAGGCCATCAAGGCGATGCAGGAGGCCCAGCAGGCCGCGCAGCAAGCCCAGGCAGCCCCGCCGAGGCAGACGCTGTGCTGTGAGGACATCCTCAGGCGCCTCGACAAGCTGGATGAGATTCTGGCCGCGATCCGGGACCTCCGCTCCGAGAACGAGCGGCTGAAGCAGGACGTGGCCGCCCTCCGGCAAGCGCAGGCCGGCGTCGAGCACCAGATCGCCGAGCAGCCGCGGCCGCCCGCGCAGGCTGAACTCCAGAAGGCGATGGAAACCACCGCGAACGCCGCCATCGAGAAGGCCAAGCCGAGCCGCTTCTCGCTGCTGGGAGTCAACATCGGCCCGAGCCTCGCGGGTGTCGACACGGGGTCTGCTCCCGCTTACGGGCAGCCGTCCGGCACCCAGCAGAGCATCGTTCCGCTGGCGCATGCCGGAGCGGGCAGCATCACCTTGAGCGGCAAGGGCCGTTACTTCGCGCCGTTCGGGAAGAACGAAACCATGGCGCTACAGGCCGAAGGCGAGGTCCTCTACTACCGCGACCGGCAGGAGGGCCAGTTCGATATCGGCCTGGTGAACCGCTGGGACCGCGTGCAGGCGGGCGTGTTCTCCAGCTTCAAGCACGCCAACATCACCGACATCGGCGGCGGGAATCTCGCGCAGGCTGCATTCAGTGCCGATGTGCTGTTCTCCCGCGGCCGCATCGGCTTCTTCGGCACCAAGGGCTTCCTGACAGATGCGGTCATTGGCCGCACGCCCGGTGCGTTGGTCACACTGCCGGGAGGCGTCATCTCTCCGAACTACAACCTGTGGATCGAATACTACCTCAGAGTGGTTGACCAGGTCGGCGCCAGCGCCCAGGTTGGCCTCTGGAACAACGCTTACATTGAGGGCAACCTCGGCGCGCTGTTCCGCTCCAGTGGCGGCAACAAGCCGGGCGGCACGATCCGCTTCGTTCAGCCGATCACGGACCGGCTGGCGTTCACCACCGAGGCGAGCCTGAACGAGTCGCTGGTCGGCACGAACAACAACGGCCGCCTGGCGTTCGGCCTTCAGTTCGGCAACTGGGTTCGCCCCAGGGACTTCCTGACGGTGAAGCACCCGGTGCCGGTGGATATCCCGCGCATTCGGTATGAAGTGCTCACGCGCGAGGTGCGGACCGGACACACGCCGCCGGTTGCCGATGCGGGTCCCGACCAGATCGGCGTTCCGGCGGGTTCCATCACCCTGGATGCATCCGCGTCCTATTCGCCCGAGGGTCTGGCACTGAGCTTCCAATGGACCCAGATCGGCGGCTCGACGGTGGTGCTCTCCAGCGCCAACACCTCCAAGGCAACCTTCACCGCGGCCGAGGGCCAGACCTACCAGTTCCGTGTCGCCGTCACCGATTCGCTGGGCGGGCAAGCGATGGCGCGCACGACCATCACTGCCAAATCCGTCCCGTCGGTTCAGATCCTCAACTTCTCGGTCAATCCGGCGGCCATCACGACGGGCCAATCGGCGACTCTGATCTGGCAGGTGCAGAGCGCCGACACCGTCAGCATCAGTCCTGACCTCGGCACGGTCGCGGCGAGCGGCAGCCAGGCGGTCTCGCCGAGCCAGACCACGATTTACACACTGACCGCGAAGAACGCCAAGGGGCAGGTGACCCAGACGGTCACGCTGAACGTGAATCAACCCAAGCTCCAGATCGTCGATTTCCAGGCCAACCCGGCCACGATCGCCAGCGGCCAATCGGCCATGCTGCATTGGCAGACGCTGAACGCCGATACGGTGACGATCAGCAACGGTGTGGGCACGGTGGCGCCAAACGGCAGCACTTCGGTGTCGCCGACCCAGACCACCACGTATACGCTGACGGCCTCGGCTCAGAACGGCCAGTCGGCCACGGCCACGGTGACCGTCGCCGTGAATGTGCCGCTGCCATTGATCGCCAGCTTCACGGCGAACCCGATGAGGATCAGCGCGGGGGCCAGCTCGCAGTTGTGCTGGCAGGTGCAGAACTCCAGCGCCGTCTCCATCAGCGACGGCGTCGGCACGGTGCCGCCCAGTGGCTGCCAGACCGTCGCGCCGACACAAACCACGACCTACACGCTGACGGCGTCGAACACGGCCGGGCAGACGGCCACGGCCCCGGTTACCGTCACCGTCAACCCAGCTCCGACGATCACGTCCTTTGTCGCCAATCCGGCCACGATCAACGCCCGGCAAAGCTCAACGCTCACCTGGGTGTCGCAGAACGGCACCCGGGCGTACATCGACAACGGTGTCGGCCCCGTGGCGGCAAGCGGTTCTGTCCAGGTTTCTCCGGCGGCGACCACGACCTACACGTTGAC
>JBEKLJ010000278.1:0-3615 GCA_050010255.1 Bryobacteraceae bacterium | reverse complement strand
ATCACGACGCGCTATCCTGGCGTGCACACCAGCGTCGGGCTGAGCAATGTGTCCTTCGGCCTTCCGTTGCGGAAGCTGCTGAACGAGGTCTTTCTGGTGCTGCTCATGGCGCGAGGGCTGGATACAGCCATCGTCGATCCTTGTGACCGGCAACTGATGGCCAATATCGCGGCCGCGGAGGCGCTGCTGGGGCGCGACGAGTACTGCGTGCAGTATCTGCGCGCCTACCGGCAGGGGAAACTAGAACTCTCAACTGTGTAGGCCGCCGTGCCAGCCGCTCCAGCCGTTTCGCAACCCGATGCCGCGCGCGAGCGCATGGCCCTCTACCTGGCGGCGGCTTCCACCATCGCCATTCTGGTTTCGATTGCGGTTTCACAAATCCTGCTGGGCGCGGCGGTCGTGGCGCTGATCGTCTCGCGGACCAAGCCGCGGCTCGGAGTGCGACGTACTCCATGTTCCCGAGACCGCCGCCACGATCTCCCGCAGGGTTGAGGTGATGTTCTGATGACGCCGGCGCGCCTCATCGAGTATCTGCGCGATGCGCCGCAGCGCGCATTTGCACTGGCCCGCACGTGGACCGCGGCTCTCAGGGCTCGCCGCTAGAGGCTCTTGTTTCCGGGCCGAGTCACGGTGACGGCCGTCGCGGCGCCCGCGCCGGCGAGTCCAAGGATGATCAGCGCCAGCCTTCGCTTGTGAGACCGTGCCCAGGGAGCGCCGGCGTCGCACGCGCACTTGCCGCCGGAGGCGACTTGCTGGGTGTCGCCAACCCGGACCACGACCCTCTCCCCGTTCTCAATGATGATTGAGCCTTGCGTGCCGACGGCGGGCCGGATGGGATGGCCCAGCGCGCAAAACTCGAGCTTCGAGCCCTCTGGCTTGTTGTAGTCGGCCGTGCCCTCGAAGAGCTGCACGACGATGCGGTCACACTCGATGATGACCAGCTTGGTATTCGGCGCCATTGTGACGCGCCCGCCATCGCGGAGAGTGACCACCGCCGCGGCGCTCGTGGTGACGACCTCATCGCCAGTGGCGATGGGCCAGTTGGGAGCGCCGGCCGTCTCTATCGCCTTGCCGTTGATCTTCAGGCCTGGCCCCGCAGTGACCACAGCCACCGGCTCGGCGGCCACCAGCAGGCACGCCAACACCGAAGCACACAGAAGCAGCTTCTTCTGCATCCTTAGTCCGATTCTAACTCTATGGGATAGTGTGGGAAAGGTAGGACTCTGTCTCGCCGTACTAGGCCGGATTTGCCAGATTCGCCATACAAATGCTGACCACCGCAGGCGGGCGGGCCGGCCCCGGCGCTCTTAAGTGCCCGGAGGCGAACATGGTCGAGGCGGCCACGGCAGCCACCCACGCGGCGGCAAATGCGTTGGCCGGGATGTACGAGTTGAAATCCACGAGGCTATGGAGCAGGAGCGCCGACATGGAGGCGAAGCAGGCCACGGCCAGAGCGCGGCCAGAAGAGGAGCGCTGACGCGAGGCGGCCCGCGCCGCCATCGTCATCAGCCCAACGACGAGAATTAGTCCGAGCGCAAGGCCGGGAATGCCCAGTTCGGCCAGGTACTGGAGGTAGTCGTTGTGAGCGTAGTTATCAGTGGCCAGCGGCGCGGAGCGCTTGAACGGCATGAAGGCGGACTCATAAGTACCGAGGCCGCAGCCGGTGATAGGGTAGGCAGCGGCTAGCGACAGGGTCTGGCGCCATACTTCCAGCCGGTCCTGCGAGGCGATCTTGTCGGCCGTGGACAGGTCGGCAAAGCGCGCTACCAGTTGGTCGGGCGGCAGGTAAATGAGGAGCAGCAAGCCAGCGGCTGGAACGGCCAGCAGCCAACGCTTGCGGGGAATGGCGAACGCCCCGGCGACGCCCAAGGCAAACAGAGAGGCGATGAAGCCCATTCGGGAGAAAGAATAAACAGCGCCCAGCAGGAGCAGGCTCGCGGCGGCGAAAGAGCCGCAGGCGATCAACGCCGGCCGCAAGGGTGAGCCTTCGCGTGAGCGCCCTCGTCTCAGCGCCGTCAGACCGAACATGACCGGAAACGGCAGGGCCATCTCGAGAAGGGCGGCGAAGTGGTCCCGGTTGGTGTACGTGCCGTGCGCGCCCATGTCCCCAGAGGCGCCCGTGAATGCCTGAGTCAGGCCCAGCGCCGCTTCCAGACACCCGACCACGACCAACGGCAGGACGGCCACCCACGGCGCACGGGTCGCCGAATAGCGCCACGCTAGTTCCCGCACAATCAGAAACAGGAGGATGTACCCGGCCCAGTGCGTCCATTCCATCAAGGTGAGGGCCGGAAACGTCGAGAGCGGAATGTATTCCGACCCGGGCAGTGGGGAACTCAGCACCGCCCGCGTGGGGGAAATCAGCCGGACCACGGCCGCTGGCAGTGGGACAATTGCGAACAGCGCCCAGGCCGGGAGGAGGGCGAGCGGCCAGGCCAGCCACCGCTCCAGCCGCGGCGCTTGCGAGCGTGCCAGAAGCGGGACGGCCAGCAGCACGAGCGCCAGCAAGGCGATGCTCCAGCCGCCCGTTTCGGCGCCGGCGCAGGAAAGAGCTGTCCAGGCGAAAGCAAGCAACAGGACGGCGAGTGCAATCGATTTCACGGGCGATGCTACTCTGGAGCGTTCCGAGCCGGGGCGCCGCTGAGCTTCCGGCTCGGGCCGCAGCGCGATACGCTGCCATCCTGCAACACGGACGGAGTTTTGTCAACGCGTCTGAGCGAACTGGGCGCTCGACCGGGCTATGAGAGCCAGTCAGGGGACAAGCCGCCGAATTCGCTACCTTCCGGTTTGCGTCGCGGCGCTGGCGACGCTGGCCGCCGGTCTCACGCTGCCCAGAATCCTTTACGAAAACGGCGTGCGCCCGCCCTGGCTGGAGCAGTTCTACCTGACGTGGGTGATTTCGAGCGATGGCCTGGCCGAGCGCGCCTACGAGCGCCTGCTGGCGGGCGATACCGCCCGCGGCCTGGCTCTGTTCGAGTTGGGGGTCCGCCGCGATCCCGCCTCGCCTTACCGCTGGTGTGACCACGCCGAAGCCCTGCTGGCGGCCGGCCAGCGGGACCGTGCCCGGCGGGGCCTCGAGCGCGGCATGCAGTTGGGGCACGACGTCGGCCCCATCCTGATGCGCGGCGTGAACTTCGCCTACCGCACCGGCGACGCCGCCGCGGCCTTGAAGCACGGCCGGCGCCTGCTCGACATGACCGCCGTTTACAACGACGCCGTCTTCGCCGTCTGGGACCGAATGGGGTTGGATACGGGCCGGGTGCTTGCCGAGGGGATTCCCGCGGGCGGCGCCGCGCAGGCCTACCTGCGGCACGCGGTGGAGCGGCAATCGGTTCCGCAAGCGCAGACTGCGTGGGCCTGGATATTGGAGAAGCGCTGGGCCGACGACCGGCTGGCGGATGAGTACGCGCGCTTCCTGGTGGGCGCGGGCGAGCCGCAAGCGGTCGTGCGCGCCTGGACCGCCTGGGCGGGGGCGCGCGAGCCGGGCTACCCGGTGGCGAATGCCCTCTTCAACGGCGGCTTCGAGCGCGAGCCCGCCGGGACGGTCTTCGACTGGCGGATGGACCCCACCGAGGGCGCCAGCGTCCAGCGCGACCACACGGTGGCGGCGGAGGG
>JBEKLJ010000277.1:0-3667 GCA_050010255.1 Bryobacteraceae bacterium | reverse complement strand
CTGTGTTGCGCTCGGCCGGCGTCCTCGATCCGTTACGGACCTCCGGGCGCCGGCCGTCGCGCGCCTTGTATCTGCGGCCCTCTCATCGCGCCTCGCCACGGTCGTGGTGAGAAAAGCGGGCTGGCCGGGCCGGCTCAGGGCGTCTGCATAAGGCGCGCGATGGCGCCCGCGACGCGCGCAAACTTCGCGGCTTCCGCCCCCAGTTGCGTGCAGCCCGCGGGCGTCAGCTTGTAGAACCGGGCGCGCCGGTTGTTCTCCGAGACACCCCAATCGGCCGTCACCCAACCCTTGACCAGCAGCCGCCGCAAGGCCGGGTAGAGCGAGCCCTCGCTGAGATGGAACACGTCGTCGGAAACCCCCTGGATGTGCTGTGCGATGCCGTAGCCGTGCGTGGGGCCGTGCGTCAGGGTCTTCAGTACCAGCATCTCCAGCGTGCCGGGGAGGAGTCCATGACTGACATTACGATTTCCCATCGGTTGTCGATGGGACCAATATGCACCTGCTCCCATCGACTGTCAAGGGAAACCCTCGTCCGAAGCGGCGCGGTCGTCCTTTTGGTGCGTTTCAGCCTAGGCGGTTTGATCCAGTACCCCGATTCTTCCGGCGGTTCGGGCTGGCGTGGCGGTCTGCGGTCCGGTCAGCTGCGCCATTTTTCAAGCACTTTCAGGTTTGATTAAAAGGGTTTAATCATTACCGCGATTGACATAGTACTAGTAGCCGCTCTAGAATCGACTGAACCTCATGAGCGACGACACATCCACTCTCCCCTCTGAGCCCGCGCCTAGTACTCCACGCCAGGGAGGCATCCGGATCGTCATCGCCGATGACCATCCGATCTTCCGCGACGGTCTTCGCAAGCTGCTCAGCCTCGAAGACGATCTGGAAGTAGTTGGCGAAGCGCGGGACGGCAACGAAGTGATGGAAATAGTGCGGCAGACCGAGCCGGACATCCTGCTGCTGGACCTCCGGATGCCGGGCCTGGACGGTCTCTCTGTGCTCCAGAACCTGAAGAGCTCGGGCACCAGAACGAGGATCATCATCCTCACTGCTTCCGAGGACAAGAACGAGTTTGTTCAGGCCATGAAGCTGGGCTGCTCGGGCATCGTCCTCAAGCAGACGGCCACGGAGCTGCTTTACAAGAGCATCCGAAAGGTCTATGCGGGAGAGATCTGGCTGGATTCACACACCACCGCCGCCGTCATGCGGCAGTTCGCCTCGCCGGGACGGCTTTCGCCTACGGACCGGAAGGGACGCGAGCGCAGCCCGCTGAGCCAGCGCGAACGCGAGATCGTGGCGCTGGTGGCGCAGGGGTTCAAGAACAAAGAGATCGCTGAGAAGATCTTCATCAGCGAGCAGACCGTGAAGAACCACCTGCACAACATCTTCGACAAGCTCGGCGTCTCGGACCGGCTCGAGCTGGCCCTGTACGCCATCCACAAGGGCTTCCACAGCGAGCTCGAACTGTAACGGCACTGACCGTCGCCCGTTTGCCGGCGTGCTTTACTTCTCTGCGGTTAGTCGGCTTTTCTCACCAACAACCTGCTGCGGCGCGATAGGACTGCATCTACTCAAGTTGCGCTGAGCCGGGCTCCTCGATCCGTTACGGATTTTCGGGCGCCTGCCTTCGCGCGCTTTGTAGCTCGAGCTCCCTCATCGCGCCTCGCTACGATCGTGGTGAAACATCCGGGCTAGCCACGCGGGTCAGCAAGCGCCTGGCCCGGTGAGCGCGCTGGCGCGTGCTACGCTGAGAGGTCTCAGTTCTCTCGAGAGGTGACCATGGCAAAGCTGTCCGTTCGCGATCTGGATCTGCTTGGCAAGCGCGTCTTCATCCGAGTCGATTTCAACGTTCCGCTGGCGCCCGGCGGCCAGGAGATCACCAGCGACAAACGCATCCGCGCCTCTCTGCCGACCATCCAGTACGCGCTCGCGCAGGGCGCGCGGCTGGTTCTGGCGAGCCACCTGGGCCGGCCAAAAGGCAAGCCGAACCCGGAGCTGAGCCTGCGCCCGGCGGCGGTGCGCTTGCAGGAGCTGCTGGGCCGCCCCGTCGCGATGGCGCCGGACTGCATCGGTCCGGAGGTCGAGAAGCTCAAGGCCGGCGCGGACAGCGTCATCCTGCTCGAGAACCTGCGCTTCCACCCGGAGGAGGAGAAGAACGACCCCGGCTTTTCCGAGCAACTCGCCCAGGGCATCGACTGCTACGTCAACGACGCGTTCGGCACGGCGCACCGCGCGCACGCCTCCACCGTCGGCATCATCCAGTTCGTCCCCCAGGCCGCGGCCGGCCTGCTGATGGAGAAGGAGCTCGAGTACCTCACCAAGGTGACCCAGAACCCGCCGCTGCCGTGTATCGGCATCCTGGGCGGCGCCAAGGTATCGGACAAGATCGAGGTCATCGAGAACCTGCTCAAGATTGTCGACCGGCTGCTCATCGGCGGCGCCATGGCCTACACCTTCATGCGCGCGCAGGGCAAGCCTACTGGCAAGTCGCTGGTGGAGGAGGACAAGATCGCTCTGGCCCAGGAGATCCTCGCAAAGGCCGGCCAGAAGCTGCTGCTGCCGGTGGACCACGTGGTCGCGGCCGAGCTGGCGGCGGGCGCTCCGAGCAGCACCGTCGAGACCATCCCGGACGGCCTGATGGGCGTCGACATCGGCGCCCGGACCGTCGCCCTCTTTACGGCCGAGATTGCAAAGGCCAAGAGCATCATCTGGAACGGCCCCATGGGCGTGTTCGAGAAGCCGCCCTTCGACGCCGGCACGGTGGCCCTGGCCAAGGCCGTGGCGGCTTCGGGCGCGCTGTCGGTGGTGGGCGGCGGCGATTCCGAGAAGGCCATCAAGGCGGCCGGCGTGGCCGACAGGATCTCGCACATCTCCACCGGCGGCGGCGCCTCACTCGAGTTCCTCTCCGGGATCGAGCTACCCGGCGTCGCGGCACTGACCGAAAAGTAGTTCCTCACCGCGGAGACGCTCTTCGAACGCGCGCATTCCAGCGTGCCGCGTCGGCGCTGGTGCCCACGCGCGGAGCCTTTTGCCTCGCCGGGGCACTGTGGTCTAATGCTCCCTATGAAGCGCTCCCTGCTGTTGCTTTCCACCCTCGCGATCGCCGCCCAGGCGCAGGTGTTCACCTTCACCCGGGATCAGATGATCCAGTACACCGCCAAGAACCCGTACGGGCGGTTTGAGGACGGCCGGCCTAACGTCCCCGGCGAACTGCTCGAAAAGGTGAAGGGGCTTTCCTCCGAGGAGATCTGGGCCGTGCTGCCCAGGCAGGGATACCCCAACCAGTACGAAGGCAACTGGCAAATCCTGCACCCGGGCCGGAAGCTCGTCGGGCGGGCGGTCACGGCTCAGTTCATGCCGCTGCGCCCGGACGTCGCCGAGGTGGCCGAGGCCGCGGCCACAACGCGCGGCGCGCCCCCCTCGCCCAACCAGCGCGTCATCGACATGCTCCAGCCCGGCGACGTGCTGGTGGTGGATCTCTACGGCAAGATCGAGGACGGCACGTTCGTGGGCGACAACCTGGCGTTCTACATCGCCGAAGTCGCCAAGAGCGGCCTGGTGGTTGACGGGGCAATCCGCGATATCGAGGGCGTCTTCCCGCTCGATATGGCGCTCTACTTTCGCGGCGCGCATCCCTCGTTCATCCGCAACGTCATGCTGACGGGCATCA
>JBEKLJ010000276.1:0-3674 GCA_050010255.1 Bryobacteraceae bacterium | reverse complement strand
GCCTTCCCTGTGGTACGCTTTCTCATGGGCCGGTCCTCCTTTCCATTGCACCTTCGAGTGCGCTATCCATTGGGAGCTTAACGCATCCCGCGGGAGGCCGGCCTTCTCATCCCATCTCAGTTACGGGATGCATCCTCGCGCCACACCCGCGCTGCTAGCGGCGGGCGTGCCACAATGGATTTCATGCCAGAAAACATCGTTCTCATCGCCAGCGGCGATCTGCGCCTCTCGGCCAACCGCGTCTGCTGGCCGGCTCAGCAGAAGATGGAGGAGGCCGTCATGGCCGCCATCCGGCGCGAGGGTCGCGAGATCGTGCGCGGCCACCAGCCCGACCCAGCCAAGGGCCACGGCTTCATCGACAGTCAGAAGCGCGGCTTGGAGGTGTTCCGGCAGATCCCGCCCACGGCGCCGCTCGTCGTCGCCGAGGCGGTCTGGCAGTACAGTTACCACGTTCTCCCGGGCCTGCTCACCCACAAGGGGCCCATCCTCACCGTGGCCAACTGGAGCGGCGAGTGGCCTGGCCTGGTCGGCATGCTGAATCTGAACGCCTGCCTCACCAAGGCCGGCGTGAAGTACAGCACGCTATGGAGCGAGGACTTCACCGACGATTTCTTCCTGAGCGGCCTGCGCCGGTGGCTCGGCGGCGAGCAGGTGGTCCACGATACCAGCCACGTGCGCAGCCTCAAGGAGTTGAAGCTTCCCGCGCGCGCCAGCCGGGTCGGCACGGGCATTGCCAGGCGGCTCAAGACCGGCAAAGCCATCATGGGCATCTTCGACGAGGGCTGCATGGGAATGTACAACGCCATCATCCCCGACGAGCTGCTCTTCAAGGCCGGCGTGTTCAAGGAGCGCCTCAGCCAGTCCGCGCTGTGGGCGGCCATGCAGCGCGTCTCCGACGAGGAGGCGCTGCAAGTTCGCGCCTGGCTCGATGCCAAGGGCATGCGGTTCCTCACTGGCCCCAACCCCGAGACCGACCTCACCGGCGACCAGATCCTCTGGCAGTGCAAGATGTACATCGCCGCCCTGCGCATCGCCGACGAGTTCGGCTGCGACACCATCGGCATCCAGTACCAGCAGGGCCTGAAGGATCTCGCGCCGGCCTCCGACCTGGTCGAGGGCCTGCTGAACAACGTGGACCGACCGCCGGTCAAGGACCCGCACACCGGCCGGGCGCTCTACGAGGGCCAGGCGCTGCCGCACTTCAACGAGGTGGACGAGTGCGCCGGCCTGGACGCGCTGGTGACCAACCGCATCTGGCGCAAGCTCGGCTTCGAACCCGAAACCACGCTTCACGACGTGCGCTACGGCGAGACCTACCGCTCCAACGGAAGCGAGGAATTCGTCTGGGTGCTGGAGATCTCGGGGGCGGTGCCGCCCAACCATTTGATCGGCGGGTACGCGGGGACGGTGAGTGAGCGCCAGCCGCCGATGTACTTCCCGCTCGGCGGCGGCACAGTGAAAGGCGTCTCCAAGCCGGGCGAGATCGTCTGGAGCCGCATCTTCGTGGACCGCGGCAAGCTCAAGGCCGATCTGGGCCGTGCCAAGGTGATCGAGCTGCCGCGAGAAGAGACGGAGCGGCGCTGGCAGAGCACCACGCCACAGTGGCCGGTCATGCATGCGGTTACTTACGGCATCACGCGCGATCAGTTCATGGCGCGGCACAAGTCCAACCACATCCAGGTGGCTTACGGCCCGGATGCCGCGGGCGCCAACCTCGCGCTGGCCGCCAAGGCCGCCGCCTTCAAGGCGCTGGGCATGGAGGTGAGCATCTGCGGCACGGACAACGGTCTGTAGGTTCCGGCGGGTAGCTGGTAGCGGGCGGCTGGTAGCTGATAGCTGATAGCTGGTCGCTGGCAGCTGGTAGCTGGTAGCTGGCGGTTTGCGGCAGGACGGTCCGGGCGATCGGTAACCTGATCGCGCAGCGCAGGGCACTTTTCTGGATCCACTCGCCGCAAGCCCCTTGCTATACTTCCCCTTTCAAGGAGACCCATCCGAGTGCGCGTCGGCATGATTGGCACGGGTGCAATCTCGCACAAGCACGCCCAGGCCTACAAGAACATTGGATACCAGCTCACCGTCTCGACCGACCGCAATCTCGAGACTGGCCGGCAGTTCGCCGACACTTACGGCTGCGAGTTCGTCGCCAGCTACGAGGACGTGTGCCGGCATCCGCGGGTCGATTTTGTGGACGTTTGCACGTTCCCGGATTTCCGCCTGGAGCCGCTCAGGGTTTGCGCGCAAACCAAGAAGCACATCCAGGTGCAGAAGCCGATGGCCACGAACCTTGACACCGCGCGCGAGATGATCGAGACGGCGCACCAAGCCGGTATCGTCCTCGGTGTGGTGAGCCAGCACCGGTTCGACGAGTCGTCCCGCTTTCTTCACCAGGCGCTGGCCGCCGGTCGCCTCGGCAAGATCCTCCAGGCCGATGCGTACGTGAAGTGGTATCGCTCCGCCGAATACTACGCGCGGCCGATCAAGGGGAGCTGGCTCACCGAAGGCGGCGGCGCGCTGATGAACCAGGCCATTCACCAGATCGACCTGCTGCGCTGGCTCATCGGCCCGGTCCAGGAGCTGTTCGCCTACTGGCAGCTCGGCGCGCTGCACAAGATCGAATCCGAGGACGTGGTTTGCGCCATTCTGAGGTACTCCGGCGGTGCCACCGGCGTCCTCCAGGCCTCGACCGCCTTCTGGCCCGGCTATGCCGAGCGCATCGAGATCCACGGCGCCAAGGGCACGGCCGTTGTTTCCGGCGACAAACTCACCACCTGGGATGTGAAGGACGACCAAGGCGAGCCCGCACCCATCGCCCGCGAGGCCGCCTCAGGCGCCTCCGACCCGATGGCCATTCCGCTCGAGCCTTTCGAGCGCCAGTTCCTCGACTTCGGCGAAGCGATCCGTACGGGGCGCCAGCCGCTGGTCTCCGGCGAGGACGGCTACAACGCGCTCGAGATCGTCCTCGCGGTTTACCGCTCCTGCCGCGAAGGGCGGAAGATCGTTCTGACCCGGGAGTCCGAATGAACTGGTTCAGCTTGCGAGTTCCGGCATCGAGCGCCAACCTGGGCCCCGGCTTTGACGCCCTCGGCCTGGCGCTGGGCATCTACCTGGACTGCCGCTTCCGCTCCAGCGAGCGCCTGGAGATCCGCGCTTCGGGCCGCGATGCCGCGGCCATCCCCACCGACGATTCGAACCTGATCTGGCGCACCGCGCAGACGGTGGCGGCGGACGTTGACGAGACCATGCCACCGATCGAGCTCGAGATCAGCAACGATATCCCCCTTGGCAAGGGACTGGGCTCGAGCGCCGCCGCCCTCACCGCCGGCGTCGTCATCGCCGACCAAGTCCTGGGGCTGGGGTGGAAGCCGCTGCGGGTTCTCGACGAAGCCGCGCGAATCGAGGGCCACCCCGACAACGTCGCCGCCTGCGTGCTGGGATCGATTGTCGCCGCCGCCATCGATTCCGGTGGAGCCGTGCGGGCCGTGCGCCTGGACCTGCCCGAGCGCTTTGCCGTCGCCGTCGTGGTGCCGGATTTTGAGCTGCCCACGGTGACGGCCCGCGCCGTGCTGCCGGACTCCTGCTCCCGCGCCGACGCCATCTTCAACATCCAGCGCGCCGCGCTGCTCATCGCCGCGCTGGCCACCGGCTCGACTGGCGCTTTCCCGGCGGCCCTCGAC
>JBEKLJ010000275.1:0-3729 GCA_050010255.1 Bryobacteraceae bacterium | reverse complement strand
CCGGCATCTTCTGCGTTGCGCTCGGGGTGAGTCCTCGACGTACTGTTCAAGTACCCCTGCGGGCTCACCCCGTCGCGCGCCGTGAATCTACCGGCCTCGCGCGGCGCCTCGCTTCGAACGGTGTGAGAAGATCGGGCTAGCCCGATCTTCTCACACGCCTTCGGCTGCGGCGCGCGGGGATGACCGCGCTCGATGATCCGATGGAGGTCTAAGGCGGCGGTCACTTCTTCGCCGGCTTCTTCCCCGGCAGTCCCGCCGGGTTTTCGTGGGTCTTCTCGCGCCACGAGCCGCGGACGGCGCTGCCGAGCGAGACCGCCGACTCGCCGAACTTATCGCGCAGACGGTCGGCCGCCGTGAGGGCCTTCTTCCAGCGCTCGCTCTTGCCGTCATCCAGCAGGCTCATCTGGCCCTCCTGGCGCTCGAGTGAGCCCGCGTGTACGCCCAGCAGCCGGACCGGAGCTCCCGGCTTCCAGTTCTTGCGGAACAGCAGGCGGGCGCACTCCAGGAGTTCGGTATCGAGCTGGGTGCCGTGGTCGAGCGTGAGGGCGCGGGTGATGGTGCTGAAGTCCTTGTAGCGCAGTTTGAGCTGCACGGTGCGGGCGTAGAGACCGTGCTCGCGCAAGCGGCGGCCCACCATGACGGAGAGCTGCGCCAGCGTCGTCTCCAGGCGATCGGCGTCGGCGGTGTCCAGGTCGAAGGTATGCTCGTGGCTAATCGACTTGGGATCCTCTTGCTGGCCCACCTCGGAGTCGAACCAGCCGCCGGCGTCGAGACCTCTTGACTTCCCCGCCAACGCGAGACCCCACTTGCCGAAGCGCTGCTCCAGAAACGCTTCATCGAGCTTGGCCAGATCGCCCACCTTGCGGACGCCGAGTGCGTGGAGGTTCTTCTCGGTCACCTTGCCCACGCCGGGGATGCGGCGCACATCGAGCGGCGCCAGGAAGCCCGCTTCCGCGCCGGGCACAACCCAGAGGACACCATTGGGCTTGGCCTGGTCGGAGGCAACCTTGGCCACCATGCGCGAAGCAGCGATGCCGATCGAGCAGTTGAGCTCGGTGCGCTCCTTCATGCGCTGGTGCAAGAGGTGCGCGGCCCTGAGAGGCGGACCGAGGAGGCGCTCGGTGCCGGTCATGTCAAGGTAGGCCTCGTCTATGGAGGCCATCTCGACCTGCGGCGAGAAGCTGTTGAGCACCTCGAAAACCTTTTCGGAGTACTCGCGGTAGCGCTCCGGGTGGCCCTGGAGGAAGATGGCCTGGGGGCAGAGCCGGTGGGCGGTTCGCAGCGGCAGCGCGGAGTGGACGCCGAACTTGCGGGCGGCATAGGAGGCGGCGGAGACCACGCCGCGCTCGTCGGGCCGGCCGCCGACGACCACCGGCTTGCCCTTGAGAGAGGGGTCGAAGAGTTCCTCGACGGAGACGAAGAACGCGTCCATGTCGACGTGGAAGATAGTCTTCATGGGGCTAGCCTCGCGGCGAGCACGCGTGGAAAGCCCGCCAGATCACTGACCAGCTCGATGTCGCGCCAGCGTGTGTCCAGCATCGCGCGCACGGCGTCCGCCTGCCGGTAGCCGAGCTCGAGGACCATCCACCCGCCGGGCCGAAGGACGCGCGCGCCCTCCGCAAGGAGCCGTTGATAGGCGTCCAGGCCGAGGGGGCCGGCGTAGAGCGCCAGGCGCGGCTCGTGCTCCCGCACTTCCCGCGGGAGGCCGGCCTCTTCAATGGTTGGAATGTAAGGAGGGTTGGAAACGAGCAGGTCGAAGCTGCGGTCTGCGAATGCGGTGAGCAAGTCGCAGGCGATGAACTCGACCTGCGCGCCGAGCCGCGCCGCGTTCTCGCGCGCCACGCCAATGGCCTCGAGCGAGAGGTCGGTGGCGCATACCGGCCGGCCCAGTTCCAGGCCCAAGCTCACGGCGATGGCGCCCGAGCCGCAACCCACGTCCACGATCGAGCGCGCCCCCGGCGCCAGGCGCAGCGCCGTCTCGACCACGTGCTCGGTCTCAGGCCGCGGAATGAGGACGTCCGGCGTCACGCGGAACTCGCGTCCGTAGAACTCCTGGCGCTGGGTGATGTACTGAGTCGGCTTGCCCTCCAGGCGCTCGTGCAAGTAGCGGCCGTAATGGATCCACGGCAGTCGCCCGAGTTCCTCCTCCGGGTGGCTGTGGAGATAGGAGCGCTCGCGTCCGAGGACGTAGCAGAGGAGAACTTCGGCCGTCAGGCGTGGCGCTGAGACTCCGGCTTCCTCAAGAAGCCGGCTCCCCTGCCGCATCGCCGTCTGAATCGTCATGGCTCTGCCGCTTCAGATTCTCCGCCTGGTAGTAGTTCGTGAGCGCATCGACGAGCGGATCCAGGCGGCCGTCCATGATTGTATCGAGCTGATAGAGCGTGAGGCCGATGCGATGGTCGGTGAGGCGGTTCTGGGGAAAGTTGTAGGTGCGGATCTTCTGGCTGCGGTCGCCCGAGCCGACCATGCTGCGCCGTTCCGCTCCGATCTCGGCGCGCTGCTTCTCGAGCTCCAGATCGTAGAGTCGCGAGCGCAGCACCCGCATGGCCTTGGCGCGGTTCTTGATCTGCGACTTCTCGTCCTGGCAGGAAACGATCAAGCCCGTCGGCAGATGAGTGATGCGGACCGCCGAGTACGTGGTGTTGACGGACTGGCCGCCGGGCCCGGAGGAGCAGAACGTGTCGATGCGGATGTCCTTGGGATCGATGGAGACTTCGACCTCGTCGGCCTCGGGCAGCACAGCCACGGTGATCGCGGAGGTGTGTCTGCGCCCCTGCTGCTCGGTCTCGGGCACCCGCTGCACGCGGTGCACGCCGCTTTCGTACTTCAGTTTGCTGTAGACTTTTTCTCCGCTGATCAGCGCGATGGCCTCCTTGGTGCCGCCGACCGAGGATTCGCTCACCGAGGAGATCTCAACCCGCCATCCCTGGGCCTCGGCGTAGCGAGAGTACATGCGGAGTACCTCGGAGGCGAACAGCGTGGCCTCGTCGCCGCCGGTGCCAGCGCGAATCTCCAGCACGACGTTCTTCTCGTCGTTGGGATCGGTGGGCAGCAGCAGCAGCTTGAGCTCCTGCTCCAGGCGGGCGAGCTCGGGCTCCAGGCCCAGGATCTCCTCCGCGGCCAGGTGGCGGAGCTCCTCGTCGGACTCATCGAGCATGGCGCGCGCGCCGTCCAGGTTCTTGCGCGCCTGCTTCCACTGGCGGTACTTGCCGACGACCTCCTCCAGCTCGCGGTGCGCCCGGGCGGTCTTGCGGTAGCGGTCCGGATCGCTGAGCAGGGACGGGTCCGCCAGGTGGTGCGCCAGTTCCTCATAGCGCGCCTCGGTCTGATCCAATCGGTTGAGGTATTCCATCGGCTAGAGGATCATGCAATGACGAGTTGGCCGCCCTGCGACTCTTCCAGCGCCATGGCGCCTTCCAAAGCGTGGACGGCGACTTCGGTCTGGTCGTCCGAGGGCGGTTGCGTGGTGATGCGCTGAAGCCACAGCCCGGGCGCGGTCAGCCTGGCGAGCAGGCCGGCCTGGTGTTTGGAGGCGTAGCGAATGGCCTCGTAGCTCAGCCCGGCGATCAGCGGCAGCAGGAGAATGCGCCCAACCAGCTTCAGAATGAAGGACTCGAACGGGAGCAGGGTGTAGACGGCGATCGAGACCACCATAACGACCAGCAGGAAGCTGGTGCCACAGCGCGGGTGCCAGGTAGAGAACGACCGGGCGTTGGCCACCGTGACCGG
>JBEKLJ010000274.1:0-3761 GCA_050010255.1 Bryobacteraceae bacterium | reverse complement strand
CAGGCGTACTTGAACAGTACGTCGAGGACTCACCCCGAGCGCAACGCAGAAGATGCCGGCCTCCCGCAAGCCGCAGCCGAACGCGTGTGAGAAGGTCGGGCTAGTGGGCGGCCGGCCAATCCCGGCACGGAGCCGCTACAGAGACGAGCCCTCATCCACCTGTCGTCGTCGGGTCAGGAGGTCGGCCGGCAGGCTCGGCGTGGCTCACCGCAGGCGGCGCTCCCTCCAGAATGGCCCGCCTCATGCTCTCGAGCGATTGCGACATTGGCTCCGGCGGGGGCCAGGCGATGAGTTGCCCCCCGGGGGCGTCCAACGGCGCATCGCGGAGTTCGCTCAGAAACCCAACCAGTTTCGCGTCACGCCAGCCGCGGTGGACCTCTTCGCTGAGAATGCGGAGCGCCTCGGCCGGCGGAAGCGGGGGCTTGTACGGCCGGGCAGAGGTGAGGGCGTCATAGACGTCAGCCGTCTGCAAGACGCGCGCTAGCAAGGGGATCTGCTCGCCCCGCAAACCATCCGGGTAACCCGTGCCGTCCCACCGCTCATGATGGCCGCGAATGATGGGCAGTACCGGGAGCAGCGTGCGCGCATGCCGGCAGATTTCCTCGCCCTTAACCGGATGGTTGCGCATGATCGCCCATTCCTCCGGCGTCAGGGGTCCGGGCTTAAAGAGGATGGAATCCGGAACCACGATCTTGCCAATGTCGTGCAGGTAGCCGCCGCGGTGCAGCGCTAGCAGTTGCGACTTGGAGAGGCCCAAGGCCAGACCGATCCTCATGCTCAGCGCGGCCAGGCGTTCGCAGTGGCCCGAGGTGTGGTGGTCGCGATGTTCGACGGCCTGGGCGAGCGTGAACAGGATCGACTCGGCTTCCTCCAGCGAGTCGATGGCGGCCTTGTGGCGCAGCATGGCCCGGATCCGTCCGCGAACGATCTCCGGATGCAGCGGTTTGACCAGGAACTCGTCCGCGCCGGAATCCATGCCGGCGATCTCGGTCTCCGCCCCGCGCATGCTGCTCAGAACCAGGACTGGAATGAAGCGGGTATCGCGGTCGGCTTTGGCGGCGCGACAGAAATCGAGCCGGCTGCCCTCCGGCGCCAGCAACTCCAGCACGACCACGTCGACCGTCTCGCGGCGAAGCAGCTCAAACGCCTCCTCGGGGTGCGCTGCTTCCAGGGTGCGGTAGCCCTCACCCGCCAGCATCCCGCGCAGGAGGTCGCGGCTCTTCTCGCTGCTCCCCAGGATGAGGATGGTGGGTTCGCGTTCCAGGGCTATTGGATCGCTCGGAGGGACGCTCCAGCCCGGCAGAGGGGGAGCCTGGAGCTTCATGCGCTCCGAACCGGCGAGGATGTCGTCGTATGCCGCCATGGGGCGCCCCAGGGGGCGGTACGCCGCTGGCTGAGCCAAACTGCGCCCGTACCTTGCTCTATCGGCTAAGCTGGGGGGAGTATTTAGGCCTTCCGGACGCGCCATGATAGACGCCGTGATGCTCGTGGCCCTCGCGTTGGCCCGACTCTGGGCCCAGCCCATGACCCCGGGCGAACGCGATTTCGCGTTGAGCAGCCTGCACTCCAGCCGCAGGGCGCTCCTGGACTCCATCACCGGGCTCTCCGAGGCCCAGTGGAAGTTCAAGCCGGCGCCCGGCCGGTGGTCGATCGAGGAGGTGGCCGAGCACGTCATTCTCAGCGAGGACTTCGTCTTCGACCGCCTCCAGAAGGCGCTGGAGTCGCCTCCGGCGGCGCGGCGGGAGGTGAAGCGCGAGCCCGAGCTGGGCCTGCTAGAGCAGCTGAGGGACCGCTCACAGCGCTCCCGGAACAACGCCCAGACTGAGCCCTCGGGCCGCTTTCCGACGCCGGCGGCGGCCGCCGAGGCCTTCCGGCAACGCCGGGAACGCACGCTGGATTTCGTCCGCACCACGCGGGAGGACCTCCGGGTCCACGTGAGCGGCCCGGGCCAGAATGCCCTGGACGCCTACCAGATGCTCATCCTGCTGGCCGGGCACACCGATCGCCACGTGGCGCAGATCAACGAGGTGAAGGCAGACCCGCGTTTCCCGAAGTGAGACGCCGGCGCGCGGGCGCGCCACGTATCTGTGAGCCCGGCGTGGTTGACGCTGGGTTTCGCCGCCCGCTAAATTAGGCTAGGTACACGTCTTTTCCACCGGGGTCCCCATCGTCTAGCCCGGCCTAGGACATCGCCCTTTCACGGCGGTAACGGGGGTTCGAATCCCCCTGGGGACGCCACAAACCCGCACCCGCCGCCTGCCGGCACGCCTCCACGGGGGACGCGAAGCAGCAGCGTGCCCCGCGGCCAGCCTCGCGCGGAACCCGTCGAAGGGGAGATGGTCGCTGACGGGTGCGCGACACAGAAGTGGGAGCCACACGTCGGCTGTCCGTCCGCGGATGCCAAACGACGGCAAAGCCCACGCTGCAGGCTATCCGTCTGCGGATGCCAAACGACGGCAAAGCCCACGCCACGCCTGGGCGTCGGTCCAACTGATCCAATAGCCCTTGCGGTCACTTCGCGTGAAAACACCATCAGCGTTGTTCGCCATTGGTCCGTCCTCCCTTCGGCAGTTTGCGGGGTCTGCCCTTCGGCCAACCGCCGAGCTTCGCCCATGCGGTCAATTGATCGTGGCCGTACTTTGCCGCCCTCGCTTTGCCGCCTCGTCGCCCCGCCTCCGCCACCGTCAGCGGCTTCGGAGTCTTCTTTCGGGGCATAGCTCAAGTATACTTAGCGTTAAGTATTTGTCAAGTAGGTGACAGCTACCTGTCCTTTGAGGAGAACCGTCCAGGAGCCTAGGGATTGAGGATCTCCAGGCGGTTCACAACCGGTTATCCTTGTTGGCGAGCTGCTGACAGGAGGGTCGATATGCGCGAATGCCTGCACACCGCACTATTGCTGATGATGCTTGCGGCGGTGACTTGGGTCGCTGTGCTGCCAGTGCCAGCAGGGTAGCCGAAGGCTGCGGTAGCAGGGGAATTGGTCAACGAGGACGTGGGGGACGGAAAGGTGTCGGTGGAATCAATCAAGAGGGCCGCAGTTCCGGGCCAGGGGCTCCTCGGGAGGAGCAGGACGACCCTCTCGGGACTGTAGGGCAGGCACTCAGGAGAAGAAGATGGGCTTCAGCGTCTCCAAAACACACCCATTGTGGTATGCTGATGTCCGCCGCGAGGCCAAAAAGGAAATTGTGGATGAATTGTGTTCTTATCACCGATGAACGCATGTTCATCCGCGGAGGCAAAAGCTTATGGACCGCCTGCCGTTCGATCCCTACGATTTCTTTGGCTACATCCCCGCCGGCCTTCTCGCCGTTGTTGGCATGGAGCTGGTTTTCGGCTTTCCGCAGGTGCTCGGGAAGGATCTCAAGGCCGTTGAGATCGCGCTGCTGATCCTTGGCGTCTACGTCGCCGGCCAGGCGATCGCCACGCCCGCCAAGTTCCTGCTAGAGGATGTGATCGTGGACAAGATCCTGAAGCGCCCGACCATCAATCTGTTACGAGACAAACCGCCCCGGCTGGGCCGCTTGATTTTCCCTGGCTTCTACAAACCGTTGCCACCCGCTGCACGGAAGCGCGTTAAGGATCTCGCGGCTGGCCTAAAGGCTGAAGATCTCTTCATGGCCGTGCGTTACTGCTCGCAGGTTCGCAGCGATGAGAAGCTTATAAAAAGGCTCGATAGCTTTCGCGATAAGTACGGGTTCAACCGGAACCTGGCGTTCACATCCCTCGTCTTCGGTGGCGCCTTGCTACTCAAGGCGCGCTGG
>JBEKLJ010000273.1:0-3786 GCA_050010255.1 Bryobacteraceae bacterium | reverse complement strand
CTACCGGGGAGACGCAGGTGGCGGTGACGCCGCAATCAGCCCGCGGGCTCCTCCGGGGCGGCGATGAAGACGAACTGGTAGCCGAGCAGGCCAGGCAGAATGGCGGTCGCGGCCGCCAGCAGGTGGGTGAGGAAGCGCGCGAGGCGGTTCCGCTGGGCCAAGCCGAGCGCCAGCTCGATGGGCATCACCGTAGTCTTCCGGCCGAGGATGCGATAACCGTTCTCCTCCAGCAGGCCTCGGGCCGTGCGGACCGTGAAGAAGCGCAGGTGCGTCCTGTCGAGGATGCCGCGGTCGGCGTAGCGGAAGCTACCGAGCAGGAGCTTCAGCCGCACGGTGATGTTGGCTACGTTCGGCACCGAGACCAGCAGCCGGCCGCCGCGGCGCAGGACGCCGCGGCAGTCGCCCAGGAGCCGGCCCGGGTCGGGCAGGTGCTCTAGCACGTCCATCAGCAGGACCTTGTCAAACGTCCTTTTCTCCAATTGCAGGAACGCATCGGCGAGGCCGCGGCCGAGGTCGGCCTCGATATAGCGCTCGAAGGCGGCTTCGTGCTCTGGCCTGGCCAGGCGGTCGATGCCGACTACGCGGTTGCCATTCTCAGCCAGCTCCGCGGCGAAGAATCCCTCTCCGCATCCACAGTCCAGCACGTCGTGGTTCTTCCCAGTGAGCCGCTCGAAGTAGTAATGGCTGGAGTAGGGGCTCTGCTTGGGCGGGTAGTGGACGAAATACTCCGCGAACTCCGGATAGCACCTGGCCGATTGGAGGGTTCGCCGATAGCGGTACACGGTCTCTAAGACGTCCCAGGCGTAACGGAAGCCGTTGACGTAGCAGATCTCGCCGCCGTAGTAGGTCGGGATGGGCACCTCGCGGACGCGCAGACCCTGGTGCTGCAACTTGACGATGATCTGGGTGTCGAAGTGAAAAGTGTCGGTCATGCGCGAGAGGTCGATCTGGCGGAGGGCGTCGAGGCTGTAAGCGCGGTAGCCGCTGTGGAACTCGGTGAGGCGCATGCCGAGAGCGCGGTTTTCCAGCCAGGTGAGGATCTTGTTGCCGACGTACTTATACAGCGGCATGCCGCCCTTGAGCGGCCCGCCGTATTCCGGCATCATGCGCGAGCCGAACACAGCGTCGGCCTCTCCGGCCACGATGGGATGGTAGAGATGGGAGAGCACCTCCGGCGCATACTGGCCGTCGCCGTGCAATAGCACCACGACGTCGAAGCCTCGCTCGAGAAAGTAGCGGTAGCCGGCCTTCTGGTTGCCGCCGTAGCCGAGATTCCTGGGGTTACGGATGACCTGGAGCTTCGGGATCTCGGATAGGGTCTTGCAGCCGACGGCCAGTTCGTAGGTGGCGTCTTGGCTGGCGTCGTCGGAGACGACGACCTCCTCGACGTTGTCCCAGACCTCGGGAGTGATCCTCGCCAAGACCTTGGTCAGCGTGGCGACGGCGTTGTAGGCAACCACGAGGACGCCGATGCGCTTGCCGCGGCAGTCGGCGAGCGCGTCGCCGGCGGTCGCGGTGGGGCGAGCCGAAGCCGAAGGGAACTGGGGCTGCGCGGAGCTGGGGCCAACCGGAGGCATCGTGGACTCGACTCAGAATACTGAATGGCACTCGGAGGTGCAAGACGGCTAAGGAAGCCTGCGGACTGCGACGACGGTGATATCATCGGCCGGCGGCTGGCCCGCGATCCAGGCAGTGACGGCCTGGTGGACGGCGCTCACGATGTCGGCGGCCGGGTGGTCGCGGAGACCGCAGGCGACCTCGAGCAGCCGGTCCTGGAACTCCTCGCCCGCCGGGTTGCAGGCCTCGGTGACTCCGTCGCTGTAGAACAGAACGAAGTCGCCGGGCTCCATGCGAGTGTGGCAGCACTCGTAGCTCATCGCCGGGAGAATGCCCAGCACCGGGCCACCGCCCTCGAGCTGGCCGACCTCGCCGTCGCGGCGGAAGAGCAAGGGCGGGTTATGGCCCGCGTTGCAGAAGCTGACCTCGCCGGTTTGCGGATCGATGAGGGCATAGCACAGGGTGACGAAGCGGTTGCTAGGGCAAGTAGTGGCGAGGCTGCGGTTGAGCCGGGCGACAAAATCGGCGGGGTCGCCGGGCGCTTCGGCCAGCGCCTGCACCTTGGCTTGGAGGCTGGTCATCAGCAGAGCCGCGGGCATGCCCTTGCCGGCGACGTCGCCGATGACGATTCCGACGCGGCCATCCGGGTAGGGCAAGAAATCGTAGTAGTCGCCGCCGACGGTGTGGCAGGCGGCGTTGAAGCCGGCCAGCTCGAGACCGGGCACAACGGGCGCGCCGGCGGGAAGGAACTGCCGCTGGATCTCGGCGGCCTGCTCCAGCTCGCTGGCCATCATCTTCTCGGCCTGTTCGATCTCGGCCAGGCGATCGCGCTCGATGCGGATCGCAGCGACGTTCGCCATCACGGTGAGGAGGTTGAGGTCGTCGCCCGTGAACTCGCGCACCAGGTGAGGCGAATCGACGTAGATGAGACCGATGACCTGGTTGTCGGTCTGAAGTGGGACGGCCATCAGGGTGCGCACGCTGTGCTCGGCGATGCTCAAGCTCCGGCGGAGGGCCTCGTCCAAATGGGTATCGCGGACCAGGAGCGAAGTTTTGGCGTCCAGGACGCGGTCCCGGACGGCGCTGCTGATCCGGAAGCCCTCGCCGCGGGAGGCCTGAACGAGGAGGTCGCCCCTCTCCCGAGTCATAAGTACGCCGCGGCGGGCGCCGACGGCTTCCATGGCCAGGTCGAGGATGACACCGAAGAGCTCGGGAAGCGGCCGCCCGGCCGCCAGCTCGCGCCCGGCGCGGATCAAGGCAGTGACGGGGCTGCCCCACTGCGGAGCCAGCGGCGACTTCTCGCGGTCCTCGCCGCGAAGAACGCTCTGGAGCGTCGTGGTCAGGGTCGCCTGGGAAGGTCTGGCCGCGGCTGGTCCGTTAACGAAGATGGTTTGGGCGGCGCTGTCGTTGGGCGCGTAGACCATCAGGATGCGACTGGCGACGATGCGATCGCCCGGCCGTAACGAGGTCCGGCCGGCGACCCGCACGCCGTTGACGAAGGTGCCGTTCTTGCTACCGAGATCACGGACCGACCAGCCGTCGCCATCACGCTCCAAAACCATGTGCTGGCGGGAGAGGCCGACGTCTTCGGGGAAGCAGAGCTCGTTGGAGACGGAGCGGCCCAGGGAGATGGCGGCGGTCTCGAGGCGGATGGTCCTGGTCTTACCGTCGGGCGAAGTGATGGCGAGCTCCCGAGGCATAAGCCTACTTTAGCGCTGGCCGCACGGCACCGCGGCTCCGCCGGCGCTGACCGCGCGGCCGGGCGGCTCCGGCGGCGCTAACAGCGCGGCTGGGCGCGTCCGGCGCAGAGGCGGGACATCGTTGAGCGTGGGTAACGTTCTCACGCCGTTCTGGCAGGCCCAACCCCAACTTGCCGCCGAGCTGCCGTCTCACTTGGGAATCTTATGCGCGCGCCAGAAGGAGTAGATGCCGAAGCCCGACATGAGGAGGATGAACGCGGAACTCAGCAGGAGGCGGAACAGGCTGGAGATCTCGCCGTTGAACTCGCGCACAATGGGGATGGTGCGTCCGATGGCGACTGCCGCCAGCACCAGGAAAACGAAGCCGATGATCTCGTTCCAGAGCACCCGGAGCGGACGGATGACGGCCGGCAGCACGTGCTGAATGAATTGGCGACCGCGGGAAAGCGATGACATGCCTGAGGAAGCCCATGGTAGCAGGATGAGGGTAGGGCCTGAGGCGGCAGGGGACCAGACGTCATAGCAAGAA
>JBEKLJ010000272.1:0-3787 GCA_050010255.1 Bryobacteraceae bacterium | reverse complement strand
CGGCCGGAGGGGTTAGCCCCCGGCCAGAAGCCGTAACATACTTCAACTCGCAGGAGAAGATAGACACATGTTTCTGCAACTTCAAGTTTGGGGATTGCTGCTGCTCCAGCAGGAAGGCGCCACGGTAGGTTGGGACGTGGTGGCCCTGTGGCGGCAAATGGGCTGGATGGCGCGCGCTGTCGTCATCGCCCTGTTCATCATGTCGGCGTGGTCGATCGGTGTCATGATCGACCGCCTGATCGCATACAACGCGGCTCGCAAGCAGTCGCGGCAGTTCGCTCCAGCAGTGGCCGGCGCGCTGCGCGAGGGCAAACTGGACGAGGCGATCAAGATCGCCGACCGTTACAAGAAGAGTCACCTGGCCAAGGTGGTCGTGGCCGGTCTTCTGGAGTTCCGCGCCCACCAGATCAGCTCCGAGATTCCCGGGGAAGAGATCGAGGCTTCCAAGCGGGCGCTGGAGCGCGCCGAGGCCATCGTGCACGCCGAGCTGAAGCGCGGCGTCGCGGGCTTGGCGACGATCGGCTCGACGGCCCCCTTCATCGGGCTGTTCGGCACGGTGGTGGGCATCATCAACGCGTTCAAGCAGATGGCCCAGGAGAAATCCACTGGCATCGGCGCCGTGGCCGGAGGCATCTCCGAAGCGCTGGTGACCACGGCCGTGGGCCTGTTCGTGGCCATCCCTGCCGTCTGGATGTACAACATCTTCACCACCAAGGTGGAATCGTTCGACGTGGAGATGGGCAACTCCAGTTCGGAGTTGATCGACTACTTCCTGAAGCGGTCGCAGCAGGCGGCTAGGTAGCGCGCCAGAAGATTCAATCCAGCGAGTTGAACCGAGGCTTGGAGGGGTCCGGATTCCGGGCCCCTCGCGGGCGCGGCTCGACGGAGCTTGACAGGGGATACGGACATGAAAAAGTTCAAGGCGGCGCCGCCGGTCGCGGACATCAACGTGACCCCGATGGTAGACGTGATGCTGGTCATGCTGATCATCTTCATGGTCATCACGCCGATGCTTTCCAAGGGCGTCAGCGTAAACCTGGTGCGGACCAGAAACCCCATCAACATGGCGAATGCCGAGAAGGAAGATGCCATCGTCGTGGCGATCACGCGTGATGGCAAGATTTACCTGGGCACGACCCTGCTCAGCCCGGACCAGTTGCCGCCCAAGGTGAGGGACCTGCTGACGAATCGGCTCGACAGGACGACCTACATCAAGGCCGACCAGCGATCCCGGTACTCGCGGGTGGTCGAGGTGATCGACAACCTGCGCGCAGCCGGCGTGGATCAGCTCGGGCTGATGACCGAGCAGGTGGACGAGAGGAGAAGGGCGGCAGCCGCTGCCGGGCCGTGAGGCGTCGCGGTGGCGGCGCGCCTGCGGCGCCGCGGCGGCAGGCAGTCTGGAGAGCGCTTTTGAGGGTTTGGAGTAATAAGGAGAAGAGACTATGGCAATGGTAGTGGGTGGTTCCCACGGGGCCAAAGCTGACATCAACGTCACTCCCCTGATCGACGTGTTGCTTGTGCTGCTGATCATCTTCATGGTGATCGCGCCCATTACGCCCAAGGGACTCGAGGCACTGGTTCCCCAGCCCACTCCGCCCGGGGCGCCGCCGACTCAGTCCGACCAGCGCACGGTAGTGATCTCGATCAACCGTGACCATACGCTGCTGATCAATCAGGAGCCGGTCCTGGAGAGCATGCTCCAGGCACGTCTGGAGGAGATCTTCAAGATCCGCGCTGAGCGTGTCGTTTTCGTCAAGGGCGATCCGGACCTGGAGTACCAGGAGGTTGCCAGGGTCATCGATATGGCCAAGGGCGCCGGGATCGACAGGGTCGGGCTGATGACGCAGAAAATTGAAGCCGGCCAGTGAAGCGCCCGGCCTCGACAGGAGCAAGCATGAACCGGAAATGGACTTGTTTAATGGCGGCGCTCGCGCTGGTGCTGGGCGTTGTCTTCAGCTCGGGGTGCCAGAAGCTGAGGGCGCGCGACCAGCTCAACAAGGGCGTTCAGGCGTTCCGCAATGCGCGCTACACGACCGCGGTGGAGCACTTCAAGACAGCCGTCGAGCTGGACCCCACCTTCAAGACCGCGCGGCTGTATCTGGGCATGGCCTACTATCAGCAGTACATCCCGGGCGCCGAATCGCCCGAGAACCAGCAGATGCTGGCCGCCGCCAAGGAGCAGTTCCTGGAGGTGTTGAGGAACGATCCGAACGACACCGTGGCCATAGCCTCCATGGCCAGCGCGAACTACAACGAGACCCAGGGCATCGCCTCGCTCAAGGAGAAGCTCAAGAAACTCGACGAAGCGCGGGATTGGTACCAGCGGTTGGGCCGGGTGGATCCGAAGAACAAGGAGGCCTTCTACACGTTGGGCGTGATCACGTGGGCCAAGTGGTATCCCATTCTCCAGCAGGCCCGCAACTCGCTCGGCATGAGGCAGGAGGATCCCGGTCCGCTGAAGGACAAGAAGCTGCGGGAAGAGCTTCGAGCCACCTACTTGGACATGATCAATGAAGGGATCAGGAGCCTGGACCACGCCCTGGAGCTGGATCCCCGGTACGACGAAGCGATGGCCTACCTCAACCTCCTCTATCGCGAGCGGGCGGACCTGGCGGCCACGACGGAGGAATACAGGGCCGACATCGCGCAGGCCGACGCCTGGTTGCAGAAGACGCTGGACACGCGCAAGGAGAAGGCCAACCTCCCGGCCACGACGATGCCTGCCGGGGGAGGCGCGAGGTAGATAGAAGCCGCCTGGGGCGGACCGGGGTGGCGGCGTCCTGAGCGCGTGCTTACCTCGCTCACTTCGCTATAATGAATGACGGGCGGCGGACCAGGCCGCCCGTTTGCTTTCTCATGGCGTCCGAGCCGACCGAGGTCGTCCGATCGCCCCTGCCGGCAGGCGGGCCTTCCGCCTTGGCCGAGCAGCTTTACCGCGATCTGGAGGCCAAGGTCCGGGCCGTCCGCCCTCGCGATGATCTCTCCCCACTCGAGCGGGCCTACCGTTTCGCGCTCCAGGCGCACGCCGCGCAGCTCCGCGTCTCCGGCGATCCCTACATCGTCCATCCGCTGAACGTAGCGCTGATCCTGGCCGGGATGAACATGGACATGGTCTGCCTCCAGACCGGCCTGCTGCATGACGTCCTGGAAGACACGGGCATCTCGCCGGAGGACTTGCGGAAGCAGTTCGGCGAGGAGGTGGCCCAGTGTGTGGACGGCGTCACCAAGCTGAGCAAGCTGAAGTTCTATTCCCGCGAGGAGCGGCAGGCCGAGAGCGTGCGGAAGATGCTGCTGGCGATGGTGGACGACGTGCGCGTGGTCATCGTCAAGCTGGCCGACCGGCTCCACAACATGCGCACGCTCGAGGTGCTGTCGCGCGAGCGCCAGGAACGCATTTCGCAGGAGACCCTCGACATTTACGCGCCCATCGCGCACCGCCTCGGCATGGGCCGGATCCGGGGCGAGCTGGAGGACCTGGCCTTCCGGTACCTCGATCCGGACGGCTACAACGAGATCGCCCAGGCGATCGAATCGCGGCGCCGGGCCAATGAGGAGTTTCTCAAGCACATCGAGGATCACATCGCGGCGGTACTGCGGCGGGAGGGGATCCCGGCGCGCATCGAAGGGCGGATCAAGCGCGCCTACTCGATCCACGAAAAGCTCAAGCGGCAGAAGATCGGCATTGAACAGGTCTACGATGTTCTCGCCGTCCGCATCATCACCGACTGCGTGAGGAGTTGCTACGCCGCCCTGGGGGTGATCCACACCGAGTGGCGGCCCATCCCCG
>JBEKLJ010000271.1:0-3792 GCA_050010255.1 Bryobacteraceae bacterium | reverse complement strand
GCTGGACTGGATGGGTGCGCGGCTGGGCAACTTTCTGGGCGTGCTGATCTGGAGTCTGGCCGCCATGGCGCACGCGCTGGCGAGCACGGTGACTCATTTCAGCGTGGCGAGGTTCGTCCTCGGCGTGGGCGAGGCCGCCAACTTCCCGGCCGCCAACAAGGTTGTCGCCATGTGGTTCCCGCGCCGGGAGCGCGCGTCGGCGACTGGCATTTTCAACAGCGGCTCCAACCTGGGCTCGGTCTTTGCGCTGCTGACCGTCCCCTGGCTGGCGCACCGTTACGGCTGGCGCGCGGCGTTCCTCCTGACCGGCGCTCTCGGGTTTGTGTGGCTGGTGACGTGGGCCACGCTGTTTCGCGACCCCGACCGGCACCCCTGGATCACGGCCGAGGAGCGCAAGCTGATCGAGGCGGACGCGGGCGAGGACACCAGAGATTCGGTTCCGGCACGCGAGATCCTGGGCCGCCGCGCGCTGTGGGTGCTGGTCGTCGCCAAGTTCCTCACCGATCCGGTCTGGTGGTTCTATTTGGACTGGCTGCCGGGCTTCCTCAACGAGAAGTACAAGCTCGACTTGATGGCGCTGGGCCTGCCTTTGATCGTCATGTATGTCGGCTCCAGCGTCGGCTCGATCGCCGGCGGGTCGCTCTCCTCGTGGCTGCTGGAGCGCGGTTGGCCGCTGAACCGGGCCCGTAAGACTGCCATGTTTGTCTGTGCGCTCGGCGCGCTGCCGGTGGCCTTGGCCTCGCACACGTTGGGGAATCTGTGGCTGCTGGTGACCTTGGTGACTGTGGCGGCGGCGGCGCACCAGGGCTGGTCCGCCAACCTGTTCACGCTGGCCTCCGATCTCTTCCCGAAGTCTGCCGTGGCGTCAGTAACGGGCGTGATGGGCATGGGCGGCGCTATCGGCGGAATGCTGGCCGCTCCGATCACCGGGTTGTGGCTGGACTGGTCGGGCAACGCCTACGGACCGTTGTTCCTCGTGGCCAGCTTGGCTTACGTGGTGGCGTTCGTGGTGATGCACCTGATGGCGCCGCGACTGATCCCCGAGAAATCGTGAGGAGTGCAATGGAGACAGGAAGCGCTGCGCTGGGACGGTTCTCAATCGGTGTAGGCGACCGCTTCGGCCGCCAGGCGGAGGCGCAATTGCGGGCCTGCCTGATGGCACTCGAAGCCGGAACGGCCGTCACGCCGGTCTGGAACAAGTCGTACCGGGAGCACTCCCTGATCGGCTCGGAACCCGCCTCGGCGCGCCGCGGCGCGGATGCCGCCGCGCGGGCCTGCGGTTGGAGGCGGCCCTACTTCGTCGATGCGGACCACATCCGGCTGGAAACGTTGGGCGGCTTCCTGCAGGCCTGCGACTTCTTCACCATCGACGTCGCCGCCGCGATCGGCTGTCCGGCGGGGCGGGATGCGCTGGAGGTGTTCTCGGCCCGCCATCCCGAGCTCGGCGGCGCGATCGAGATCGCGGGTCTGGACGCCCGGTTGGGGTCGAGCCCGGAGGAGCTCCGCAGCGTTGCCGCGCCCTACCTGGCGGCGGCCGAGGAAGCCGGGAGGATCTACCGCCGCATCGCCGCGGCCAAGGGCGCCGGCCGGTTCATCACCGAGGTCTCGATCGACGAGGTGCGCGAGCCGCAGACGCCTTTCGCGCTGCTCGTCATCCTGGCGGCGCTTGCGGATCAAGGCGTGCCGGCCGATACCATCGCGCCGCGCTTCAGCGGCCGCTTCAACAAGGGCGTCGACTACGTGGGGGACGTCGCGACCTTCGAGGCCGAGTTCGCCGCCGACGTGGCGGTCCTGGGCTGGGCGGTCGAGCGCTACCATTTGCCGCGCGCGCTGAAGCTGAGCGTTCACTCCGGCAGCGACAAGTTCTCGCTCTATGGCCCCATTCATCGGGTGCTGGCGCGCACTGGCGCCGGTGTGCACTTGAAGACCGCGGGCACGACCTGGCTGGAAGAGATAATCGGTTTGGCTGAATCCGGCGGCGAGGCGCTCGATTTCGCGAAGGAGCTTTACGCAGCGGCCTTCGCCGAGCGGGAGGCGCTCGCGGCGCCTTACGCCGAGGTCCTGGATATCGACCCGGCCAGGCTGCCGGCCCCCGGCGACGTGGGGCGCTGGACCGCCGGGCAGTTCGCCGCGGCCCTGAGGCACGATCCGGCCTGCCCGGAGTTCAACCCTAACCTGCGGCAGTTGCTGCACGTCGCCTATCCGCTCGCGGCGCGCGCCCGCGACCGCTTCCTCCCCCTCCTGGAGGAGCACCGCGACCAGATCGGCCGCAACGTGACCGGAAACCTGCTGGAGCGCCACATTCGCCCGCTGTTCCTGGGCGCTCCCGCCGCTCGCCCGGAGTGATCATGCCATACATTCACGACGACTTCCTGTTGCGCACGCGATGGGCCCGGCGGCTGTACCACGAATTCGCCGAGCCGCAGCCCATCCTGGACTACCACTGCCACCTCTCGCCGCACGACATCGCCCAGAACCGGCGATTCGAGAACCTGTTCGAGATATGGCTGGCCGGCGACCACTACAAGTGGCGGGCCATGCGCGCCAACGGCGTTGAGGAGCGCTACATCACCGGCGACGCCGGCCCCTACGAGAAGTTCCTGGCCTGGGCGCGCACCGTGCCCTACACGTTGCGCAACCCCCTCTATCACTGGACGCATCTAGAGCTGAAGCGCTACTTCGGCATCGACACCATCCTGGACGAGAGAAGCGCGCCCGAGATCTGGGAGCGGGCCAACGCGGCGCTGGCGAGCGAGGACCTCAGCGCACGGGGCATTCTGCGGCGGTTCCGCGTGGCGGCGCTGTGCACCACCGACGACCCTACCGACGACCTGAGCCACCACAAGGCTCTGGCCGCCTCGGATCTCCAGACCGCGGTGTATCCGGCGTTCCGCCCGGACAAGGTGTTTCAGGTGGGCGCGCCCGAGCGCTGGAACGCCTGGCTGGCACGGCTGGAGGCGGCCGCGAACCGCGACATCGGCACGTTGCGGGATCTGCTGGAGGCGCTGGCCGCGCGTCACGCCTATTTCCACTCGCACGGCTGCCGGGTTTCGGACCACGGCCTGGACTGCTGTCCAGCGGAGTTCGGCGACGAGTTCGAGGCGGCCGCCATCTTCGACCAGGCGCGCGCCGGCAGGCCCGCCAGCCCGCGCGAGCAGGAGCGGTTTCAGGCCTACCTGCTGGTCTTCCTGGCGCGCCTGGACGCCGAGAAGGGCTGGACCAAGCAACTGCACCTGGGGGCGCGCCGCGACGCCAGCACGCGCATGCTCGCGCAGGTGGGGCCGGACACGGGCTTCGACTCGATCGGCGACTGGCCGCAGGTGCAGGCGCTCATCGGCCTGCTGGACCGGCTGGAGCACCACGACGCCCTGCCGAAGATGATCCTCTACAACCTCAACCCGGCGGACAACTACGCTTTCGCCACCGCCGCCGGCAATTTCCAGGGCGGCGGAATCCCGGGCCGCATCCAGTTCGGCAGCGGCTGGTGGTTCCTGGATCAGAAGGAGGCGATGGAGTGGCAGCTCAACGCGCTGTCCAACTGCGGGCTGCTGGCGCGGTTCGTGGGCGTGGTGACGGACTCGCGCTCCTTCATGTCCTTCCCGCGGCACGAGTACTTCCGCCGCGTGCTCTCGAACCTGATCGGCGCTGAGGTGGAACAGGGCGAGCTGCCCGACGACGCCGAGCTGCTCGGCCGGCTCGTCCGGGACGTCTGCTACGGGAACGCCGAACGCTTCTTCGGACTGCCCCGGCTGGCAGCGCCAGCCACCAGCTAGCACCCAAAACGGGGCCAGG
>JBEKLJ010000270.1:0-3802 GCA_050010255.1 Bryobacteraceae bacterium | reverse complement strand
GTCGCGAACGCGTTGGTCTACCTCGCGAGCGACGAGGCCTCGTTCATCAACGGGGCCGCGATTCCTGTAGACGGAGGCCTCACGGCGGGGTAGGCGGCCTCACTCCGAGACGAGTGCAAAGCGCACGTCGTTCACGTTCGTGTACGTCGGTCCAGTGACTATCAGATCCCCGGCGAGGGAAAGGAACCTGTTCGAATCGTTTTCGGAAAGGTGGCGCTCGGGGTCCAGACGCTCGACGTGAGGCCGTCCGGATCCGTGATGACGTCTTCGGGATTGATGCCCTCGCGTTCTTCGAGCAGCGCGCGCAGCTTCGCCCGGCTGGAACGGCTCCAGAAGGGGCGGCGCGAGGTCCGTTCCTAGGAGAGGCCCGAGATCGTGGCTCTGGAGATCGTCGCGCGCTCGGAGAGCTACCTGGAGTGGATGGACGCCGAGCTGAACTTGCGTTAGAACGCCGCGGCGTGTTCTCATGTGCCTTCGCGTGCCCGCACCCGACACTCAAGCGAAGCCTACCCGCACCAGGTATTGGGTTATCGTCTTCGCGGTGGTGCTGGCGGTCGTGACGTATATCGATCGCGTGTGCATCTCGCAGGCCGAGTCGGACATTCGGCGCGCCCTGGGGCTGACCCCGGTGGAAATGGGTTACGCGTTCGCGGCGTTCGCCTGGGCCTACGCGATCTTCGAGATCCCGGGCGGCTGGCTGGGGGATTGGATCGGACCGCGGAGGGTGCTGCTGCGGGTGGTGCTCTGGTGGTCGTTCTTCACGGCCGCCACCGGCTGGGCGCGGGGCTGGCTCTCGCTGGTGGTCACGCGGTTCTTGTTCGGCGCCGGAGAGGCCGGCTGCTTCCCGAATCTGACCAAGGCGTTCACCACCTGGCTGCCGCAGCGGGAGCGGGTTCGCGCGCAGGGCATCATGTGGATGAGCGCGCGCTGGGGCGGCGCCTTCACCCCGCTGCTGGTGGTGTGGGTGATCCATTACATGTCCTGGCGGCATGCCTTCGAGGTGTTCGGCGCACTCGGCGTGCTCTGGGCGGCGGTCTTCTACCCGTGGTTTCGCGACAATCCGCGGGACCACAAGGGGGTCAACGCCGCGGAACTCGCGCTGCTGGCGGACGCGGGCAAGCTTGCCGGGGCGCACACCCACGTCCCCTGGAAGAAGCTGGTCGCCTCACGCACCGTGTGGATGCTCTGCGCGCAATACTTCTGCCTGTCCTATCCCTGGTATTTCTACATCACCTGGATGCCGACCTACTTAAAGGACTACCGCCACCTGGATCCGGAATACGCCGCGCGGCTGGCCATCTTCCCCCTGTTTTTCGGCGGGCTGGGCTGCGCCTTCAGCGGGCTGGTTTCCCCGCGCGTGGCGCGGTGGACCGGCAGCGCGGGGACGGCGCGGCGGCTGGTTGCCTACGTGGGCTTCTGCGGCGCCAGCATACTGCTGCTGGCGCACACCGCGATCCGCGATCCGCTCTGGGCGATGCTGGTCATGGGCCTGGCCAGCTTCGCCAACGACCTGGTCATGCCCGGCGCCTGGGGTGCTTGCATGGACGTCGGCGGGAAGTACGCAGGCACGCTCTCCGGTTCGATGAACACGCTGGGCAATGTCGCCGGAGGGCTCGCGCCGGTGGTGTTCGGCTACGTGATCCAGATGACCGGGAGCTGCACGCTGAACTTCTACATCATGGCGGCGATCTACCTGCTGGCGGCGCTGTGCTGGCGATTCATCGACCCGGTGACCCCGCTGGAGGAACAGAGACTGTGGGATTGGAGCCGCTGGCTCCGTGCAAAGTAGCTTCTGGCGCCTCGACACCCATTGCTTGGAACGCCGCATGCTCGCCGAGAGGGGCCAGTTGCTGTTCCAAGAGATGGTAACTCCAATGCGCCCGCCACTGCGAGCACCCTGCCGCCACTGGGTGGCGATGTGGTCGCGATTGACCGGAAGCCGGGGAGATAGAATTTCGCCGTGACTCGCCGATCCATGCTTTGCGCTGCCGCGGCGTCCGTCCTGCCAGCACTGACGGACCGTACAGACGAAGAGCAGGTGTTCTCAAGAGTACTTGAGTTTTCTGGATACGCCTGGCGGGTCAAAGCTGGCAGGGGGCGGGTTGGGCCGGGCCCGAACCAGTTCTCGGACTCGCGTGAACATGTCAAGGTGGACCGGAGCGGGCACCTGCACATGCGAATCGCGCCGTCAAGGAACGGTAGCTGGAGGTGCGCTGAAGTTGTCTTATCGCGCAGCTTCGGCTATGGAACATATCGCTTTCGAATAGGACCTGTGGCAGGTATGGATGTGAACGCCATACTCGGCCTGTTTACATGGAGTGACGAGCCGGACTACGCTCACCGGGAACTAGACGTGGAGGTCTCCCGGTGGGGCGTTGTGGGTAACCCGAACGCGCAATTCGTCGTGCAGCCTTTTACCGTGCCGCAGAACATCGTGCGTTTCGAAGTACCGGAAACCCTCGCCGAATCGGTTCATACGATCCTTTGGACGGCGGAAATTGTGCGGATGGATAGTCGTACGCCCGATGGGCGGATCATCAAAGCCCACGAGTTCGCATCCGGGATACCGCGAGCGGGCGGCGAGCGCGCCCGCATCAACCTTTGGTTGCTAGGCGGAAGGCCGCCCGCCAGCGGCAAACCGCTGGAGGTGATTGTCGAGAGTTTCGAGTTTGTGCGACCGCGATAGCGGAGACACGCTTGGAGGCAGCAATGGCAGCGTCTGGACCGATCCGGGGTGATCCGGACCCCGTATGGTGCGGAAACTGGATTTGCTTGAATTCGTGCTGGTTTGTTACCGGAGGCTTTGAGGCCGAGAGTCCAGGATCCGTTCCGGTTCGTGCTGATCGCGGTCGCCGGGTGGATGAACCAACGCCAACTGCAGGATGATCGATTACATCGTATCCGCCGCGCGGCGGGCGGCCGCGCGCGCGAGGATTCCGGCGAGTTTTGTGGCGCTCGGCTGTCTCGGGTCGCTGGGCGCGAGGTTGCTGCACAGCGCCGTGGACTTCAGCCTGCACATCCCCCTGATCGCCGCCTGGGGCGCCGGCCTGGCAGCCGCGCCGGACTAAGGGAAGATGTGGGGTCTTGCGGGGGCTGGTGCTGCCGAAGAGGATCGAGAACTGGTCGCTGACGAGTTTGCAGCAGCGCTTGGTAAAGACGGGCGGACGATTGATGAAACACGCCCGGTATTGTTGGGTCCTGCTGGCGGAGAGTCATCTGGCGCGGCGGCTGTTTGGAAGCATGGTGCGGCGGATTGAGGCTCTGCCAGTGCCAGCCGGATAGGGCGCGACGGCGGGCAAGCAAACAGGTCGAAAGAAGGAGGGGGACGGAGAGGTATGTTGGAAATCTTTTGGAATGAGATACTTCTGGGTTATTCCGTGCCCGGAGAAGACAGAGTCGGCCCCTTCCAGGGCCGCCAGAAGCCGCTCGGAACGGAAAGGATGAAAAAGACTGGTCCAACGGAGGCGGTTGGGTGTATAATCGCTACTGCCCGAATTGCAAAACGGGAATTCCGGCTAATCAGGACCACAGATGAAACAGTTATTCAACACCATAAAAAAGCCCCACCTCACCCGGGGCTTCCTGTTATATTTCTTCATCAGCCTCTCGCTAGCACTTTTCATGATGCCTAACGCCCAAGCCGGAACCGTGGGGATAGCAGTATCAATCCACTACCTTCCCCCCCTCATATGGAATAACTCATCCTTTGAGGGTTTCGTCGACATATGCACAGTAGTTCCTTCAATAAACGGCCCTCAATGCGTTCTAGATGTCCCATTTAGTATTGCGAGTGTACCGGCGG
>JBEKLJ010000269.1:0-3816 GCA_050010255.1 Bryobacteraceae bacterium | reverse complement strand
TCGATCACCGACATCTTCCGCAGCTTCGGCCCGACCACGTTGATCGCCTTCAAGTTCAAGATCGGCTTTCGCTTCAACGTCTCGCGCGAGGAGATGATGCGCAAGCCGCTCACCCTGGAGAACGCCCGCGGCCTCGCCGAGCACTGCCGCTCCTGCCAGTACGTCAGCGCCTACTTGTTCCCCGACTTTCGCGCCATCAACTCGGCCAAGTACCGGGGCAACGACATGTACGACATCGAGATCGGCGGAACCGAGGAGGCTTACGCGGCCGGCGGAACGGTCATGAAGTTCGGCCGGTTCATCAGCGACACGGACAACCGCCACCACCTGCCCGTGTGCGTGATTGGAGAGGACATCCAGAAGGCCTGGTTTCCGAACGTCGACCCTGTCGGCAAGTGGATCCAGGTGAACGGCCACCAGTTCCAGATCATTGGCGCCATGACGCGCCCGGCCGCCTCCTTCCCGGGCCAGGAGGACCGGCGCATTCTGCTGCCGTACCTCACCATGAGGAAGATGCTCCCCGCCGCCAAGGAGAACATGTTGATCATCATCGCCTACCCAGGCCAGGTGGCCCAGGCCATGGACGAGTCCCGCAGCGTCCTGCGCCAGGAGCGCCGGCTCAAGCCGAGCCAGCCGGACAACTTCGACATCACCACCGCCGAGCAGATGGTGGAGGAGTTCCGGAACATGATGACTGTGACCGCCCTGGTCATGGTGGTCCTCAGTTCGATCGGGCTACTGGTGGGCGGCGTCGGCGTGATGAACATCATGCTGGTCTCGGTGACCGAGCGCACCCGCGAGATCGGGGTCCGCAAGGCCGTGGGCGCCCGCCGCAGCGACATCGTCGCGCAGTTCCTCACCGAGGCCACCGTGCTCACCGGCGCTGGCGGCTTGGTCGGAATCTGCCTGGGCTGGCTGCTCTCCCTGGGCGCCAAGGCCGTGTTCCCCGACCTGCCCACCACCGTTCCCCTGTGGGCCATGGTCACCGGCGTCAGCGTCTCGGTCGGCGTGGGCCTGTTCTTCGGCATCTGGCCCGCGGCCAAGGCCGCGCGCCTGGACCCGGTCGAAGCGCTCCGCTACGAGTAACGCTTAGTCGTCGGCCGTTGTCCGGGCTGTCGCCCGTCCCGCTATGCTACCCTGAATCGGTTGGCCGAGCCTATGCCCCTCGCCCGCGAGAAGGCCCAGTTGATGAGCGCCTCGGAGATCGATCGGACGCTGGTCCGGCTGGCCCACGAGGTGCTCGAAAAGAGCGAGGACCTGGACCGGCTGGCCTTCGTCGGCATTCGCCGCCGCGGCGTGCCCATCGCCCAGCGGCTGGCGGCCAGGATCAAAGCCCTGGAGGGGCTGGAGGTCCCGGTCGGGATCCTCGACATCAGCCTCTACCGCGACGACCTTTCCGTCATCGCCACCCAGCCGGTCCTCAACGCCACTGAGATAAACTTCCCGGTCACCGGCAAGGACATCATCCTCGTGGATGACGTCCTTTACACCGGCCGCACCGTGCGCGCGGCCATGGACGCGCTGTTCGACCACGGCCGGCCGGCGCGCGTGCAGTTGCTGGTGCTGATCGACCGCGGCCACCGCGAGCTGCCCATCGAGGCCCGCTTCGTGGGCCGCCACATCCAGACCGCGGACAACGAAACCGTCGAAGTGACGTTCCGCGAGACCGACCCGGCCGAGAAGGTGCTGCTGGTCGAGAAAGTACCCTGAGCGATGAGGCCATGCCGGTCGGAATGCTAGGCATCGAGGGGCTGGACCGCGCCGAGATCGAGGCGATCCTGACGCGGGCCAAGGACTTTCAGCCTCCGCCCAACCAGTCATTCAAGCGGCTCGACATCCTGCGCGGCCGCATGATCGTCAACCTGTTCTTCGAGGCCTCGACGCGCACCCGCACCAGTTTCGAGATCGCCGCCAAGCGGCTCGGCGCCGACGCCATCTCGATCACCGCCTCCGGCTCCAGCGTCTCCAAGGGCGAATCGCTGGTCGACACGCTGGCCACGCTGGCGGCGATGCGGCCCGACGCCATCGTGATGCGGCACGCCGCCTCGGGCGCCCCCCACTTCCTGGCCCGGCACCTGCCGCGCACGCCCATCATCAACGCCGGCGACGGCACGCACGAGCACCCCACCCAGGCGCTGCTGGACGCGCGCACCATCCTCGACCACCGGCCCTCGCTGGAGGGCCTGCGCGTGGCCATCATCGGCGACATCGCGCACAGCCGGGTGGCGCGCTCCAACATCTACCTGCTGTCGAAGTTTGGCGCCTCGATCGTGCTCTGCGGCCCGGCCCCCCTGGTGCCTCGCGAGCTGGCTCAGATGGCCCCTGGGGTGGTGCTGACCTACGACATCCGCGAGGCCATCCGCGACGCCGACGTGGTCATGATGCTGCGGGTTCAGCTCGAGCGCCAGCACGAGGCCGCCTTTCCGGGCGGCGAGTACTTCCAGTTCTACGGACTGCAACTGGAGCACCTGGACCTGCTCAAGCCGGACGCCATCGTCATGCACCCGGGACCGATCAACCGCGGCCGCGAGATTTCCTCCGAGGTCGCCGATTCGCAGCGCTCGGTGATTCTCAACCAGGTGGAAAACGGCGTCGCCGTGCGCATGGCGGTGCTGGAACGCATACTGGGTTCCCATGCCGAAACTGCTCATTAGGAACGGGCGGGTGAGCGACCCGGCCTCCGGGCGGGACGAGGTCGCCGACATTCTCATCAAGAGCGGGCTCATCGTGCGCCTGGGCGCGAACCTGCACGCCACCGGCGCGATCGCCTTCGACGCCGCCGGCCTGGTGGTCGCGCCCGGCTTCATCGACATGCACGTCCACCTGCGCGAGCCCGGCTTCGAGCACGCCGAGACCATCGAAAGCGGCTCCCGCGCCGCGGCCGCGGGCGGGTTCACCTCCATCTGCGCCATGCCGAACACGCAGCCGGTGAACGATGACGCCACCGTGACCCGCTACATCGTCGAGCGGGCGCACGGCTCGGCCGTGGTCAACGTCTTCCCCATCGGCGCCATCACCAAGGACAGCGCCGGCGAGCAGCTCGCCTCGATCGGCTCGATGAAGGCCGCCGGAGTCGTCGCCATCTCCGACGACGGCAAGCCGGTGATGAGCTCGCGCGTGATGCGGCGCGCCATGGAGATCGCACACGCCTTCGACCTGCCGGTGATCGACCACTGCGAGGATCTCAACCTCTCGGCGGGCGGCGACATGCACGAGGGCTTCGAGTCAGTGCGCCTGGGACTGCGCGGCATCCCTTCGGCCGCCGAGGACGTCATGGTGGCGCGCGACCTGATCCTGGCGGAGACCACCGGGGCGCGGTTCCACGTGGCGCACGTCTCGACGCGTGGTTCACTGCAGATGGTGGCCGCGGCCAAGGCCCGCAAGCTGCCGGTGAGCTGCGAGGTGACACCGCATCACATCGCGCTCGCCGACTCCGACATGCTCCCCTACGACAGCAGCTACAAGATGAAGCCGCCGCTGAGGTCCAAGGCGGATGTGGCGGCGCTCATCGAGGGGATCGCCTCGGGCGTGGTGGACGCCATCGCCACCGACCACGCCCCGCACCCGGGCAGCGAGAAGATGCAGGAGTTCGAGAAGTGCCCCTTCGGCATCATCGGCCTGGAGACCGCGCTGGCCGTGGCGCTGGAGACGCTGGTCCTGAGCGGCAGGATCTCCCTCCTGCGCCTGGTCGAGCTGTTCACCGTGGGACCGGCGCGGGTGCTGGGCCTCAACCGCGGGCGCCTCGAGCCCGGGCTGCCTGGCGACGTAACCATCTTCGATCCCGGCCTCACCTGGACTTACGACGTGAACCGCTCG
>JBEKLJ010000268.1:0-3870 GCA_050010255.1 Bryobacteraceae bacterium | reverse complement strand
CGAATCGCGCGTTCCGTGACAGAAAGACATCCGCCGCCTCTTCGATTTCGTCCACGTTGTCGGCATCCAGGATGAACGAGACTCCCACGTCGGCGACGATGCTCGACAGTAGCTCCACATTCCGTCGCACTTCGTCAAAGTCGTGTCGCGATGCTGGGTACCCGTGCATCCGCCGGTGCGTCTCCGGCCAAGCCGCGTCCACCGAGATCCGCACGAAAGAGGCGCGTCTGAGCGGCTCGAGATACGAATCCTTAACGCCGGTTCCGTTCGTGTAGATCCCGTACCGGACGTCGGTGCTGTTGAGCTTCTCCAGGAGGCTCTGAAATCTCGAGTGGAGCAACGGCTCTCCTCGGTCGCCGGCGATGACGAGCGCGAGCACCCCTAGCTCGCTCATCTCGTCGATCAGGCGTTCCAACCGAGTCCAAAGGATCTCGGCGGCCTTCAGCTTGCGATAGTACCCATCACAGAACGTGCAAGCGTGGTTGCAGATGTCGGTATTGACATCCAGGTAGATCATGGAGATGGCGTCGCTCAATCGCCGGTCGAGCACTGCTGCGATCCGGTCGGGGAAATGCGACAACTTCTCGACGAAATCGAACCGGTCCATCCCAGCAGCCGGCTTGCAGATATCCACTAGCTCGCTCCGTCTGTCGAACTCTCGCAGCAAAGTATAGCATAACTAGAACGCAAGTCCGCGCTTGAATTCCCCGGGCTTGAACCCCGAACTTAAACTCCAATTCCCCGGATGCATCCGTGGCCCTGGATGCCACTGCACTGACACTGTATTGTCAGCGGACTTCATCGACAGATGCCACTCGGATGGACAGAGCCCCTCTTGAATACAAGTTGCAGAGCACCAAAACTCGCCACGATGACGCCACCCAAACAGCCACGAGCGTGAACATTACGGCGAACAACGCTTCCGGGCCAACGCCGCGCGCCCGTAAGATGACTATGGAGGCAATGATGAATCCCAAGTTAGGCAACAGGACGGCGAGAACCGATTTGAGGTGAACCTTTACGACTAGCGGCAATGGAATGTACACGGCCTCCCGCATGCAGTTATTCAGTGTGTTGTCGAGGCGCACAAACAGCGAAACACTTGCAAGCAGCCCGATCGGAGGCGCGGCCGAAACGACCAACAGCAAACATGCGACCGCGACGGCGGATGAGCGCCGAGGGCCGGAAGCGAATTGCCGAGGCTCAGGAGAAGCGCTGGGCGCCGCTCAGACAAGCCAAGCCGGAGGAGACTAGGCCCAGGCGGAGACTGAGCGCCGCCGGCCGCAAGCGCATCGCCGAAGCCTGCGCCACGAAGACCACCCGGTCACCGGCGCGGTCCCAGTGAGCGGTCGAAGCTGCCGCCGCTCCGGCCAAGTGCGGCCGGAAACTGCGGCGCCCGGCGGTCCGGAATGGTGAGCAGGTTGTCGCGCATCGTGCGCGCCTTGGTGAACGCCGCCGCCGTGACTTCATCGCGGCTGACCAGCTTGGCCGCCCGCTCCTCGAACTCGATCTTGGCCAGGCGTGCCAGGTATAGTCCCCGCACTGCGCGCGACTGGGCGTAGGTCGGACCGGACGCCGGTGCATCGCCGACAGCGGCGGTTCGGGACCGCGGCTTCGGTGCGTCCGCCGGGCTGCTGTTCCGGTTCCAGTCGGGATCCGCTGCCTCGACGTCGACCTTGCCGTCCGTGAGCTTGATCCGCCACTGCTTGACCGCCTTCTCGACGGCCGTGTGGCTCACGCCGCGGTGTTTCGCGTACTGGCGGAGTCTCACCAGGGGCATCGCGGGTCCTCAGAATCCCCGAAGATCCCGCTTGCCTTTGCGGGCCACCCGAGTGATGAATCGAGGGGCCATGCAGAAAGCACCTGGCAACGAAACCCACTAAGGAGAGCAGAATGACCACGTTCGTAATCGGAACCGACAACAACATCACGGCCTTCGCGCAGCCGGGCGAGGCTCAGGACCTCCTGGCCCAGGGAGGCCGGGCCTTCGTCAGCGAGAAGGACCTCGGGCAACTGGCGGCCGAGTGGCCCACAGCGCGGCTGGTGGAGATCTGGAACAGCTTCGCCGGGGTCACGCCGTTCACGGACTTGAAGCCGGTCGCCAAGTTCGAGAACCGCGGCAAGGCGGTGAGGCGCATTTGGCAGGCGGCGCAGAAATTGGCCCCCGGTGCGCACGACGGCGCCCCTGACGCGACGGAGGCCGCCGCCTCGAGCAAACGGGCCACCCCGGCCAAGAGGGCCGCCAGGCGCGCCAAGGGCGCGAAGAAGGCCAAAGCTCAGAAGAAGCCCGCCGCCCGTGAAGGCAGCAAGAAGGCCGAAGTCCTCGCCCTGTTGCGCCGGAAGAACGGCGCCACCCTCGAGGAGATCATGAAAGCGACCGGCTGGCAGGCCCACAGCGTCCGGGGCTTTATCAGCGGCGCCCTCCGCAAGAAAATGGGGCTGGCCGTCGAATCCACCAAGAGGGAGAACGGGGAGCGGACCTACTCGATCAAAGCCTGACGCGGGCCACGTTCCTCCCCTCCCGCCGCCGTGGTTCAACCTCGGCGGCTTTCTTATTGGAGCAGCCGCAGTTCCGCCGACCAGTCGGCCAGGGCCAGGCAGAGGCCCTAAAGATCCGTGTGGCCGGCGCAAGGCCGGGAGAGCACCTCGAAGCGCTAGCCAGCCATCACGCGGACCTTATCGAGGTTGGGGTCGATGCCAGCGTTTTGGTCCGAATCGGTCAAACTCATGGTCGAGGCTCCGATTCGAGCCAGAATGTGAGCAGCGGCTCCAGCCAACGGCGGTCGGAGTTTGCGCCGTAGCCATCCCAGATCTGGATAGTCGTCTTAACCCGGGCGATCGCGGCATCCGTGAAGTCGAATCCTCTTGCCGGGATGGACAGCGACGGGTGCCAAACCACGCGTTCCTGGCAACCCACCAACTCCCGCCTGAGTTCGGTGGCCTTCTCTTCCTAAGCGTCCAGGTCGAAAGTGAATACTATTGCCTTGCGTAGCGGTTGAATCACCCTCCGGAGAAGTGTCAGCCGACCATCCTCACGCGGACCTCGGAAGTCCCCTCGGCAAGCAAGGCCCGTGACAGGCCCGTGACCGCCGCCGAGATCATGTCTATGCGGTGGGTGGACTTGAGGCGCTGCGGCTTGCGGGGCTGCACAAGGTCTTTGTTGTCCTGCATGAGGGACAAACATGAGGCGCACCAGTTCGTGACGGGGTGGTTCCCATGTCTGATCTGGCGAGCCGTGTACGCGCCCATGAGCCACTTCGTCGCCTCGTTCAGGCTCATGTATCCCTGGCGAACCTCGGGGCATTTGAAGCCCTCAGCCTCCAGGTTGATGGCCTGATGGCGGAAGTTGCAGCGGTCGTACCCGACTTCCTGGAGATCGAACATCTCCCTCGCCCACCGGAGCTTCTGCATGACGGCTTCGAGATCCACTGCATCGCCCTCCGTCGCCCCAAGGAAGCCCCGACTCACCCATGATGTAAGCGGTTCTCTCACGCGCCGCTCGATTTCAGGGATTCGCTCTTTCGGCAACCAGGCAAAACCCAGAAAGGTCCAAGCCTCAACACGAGAGAACGGCGGGAAGATCAATTGCAGGGCTGTCAGATCGCTTGTCCAGGAGGCATCCACCCCGGCGTAGCAGGTCTGCTCAGCCAGCCCCCATTTGCTGATGAGGAGTTCCACATCATAGGTGGGCCACGTCCGCAGATCCACGCCCGATTGATCGTCCTGCCAATCGTCCATATCGATTACTGGAACGCCACCTGTTGCTAGACCGATGTTCAAGCAGTAGCGCACATACTCAAGCTTGTCCGCCGGGTTTTCGATAGCTTTCTCCAACTCGGTGACGAGTTTGGAGTCGAGCATGAACCCGCC
>JBEKLJ010000267.1:0-3876 GCA_050010255.1 Bryobacteraceae bacterium | reverse complement strand
GGAGAGGAGCCGCCCTACGTCAGCCTCGCGCCCCTGCTAGCAGAGGGGCTGCCGCCTCGGGCGTAAGGACGCGAACGGACGATTGGCGAAATCCCCTGGGGTCCCGGGTGACAAGGATGTCGCAACCCGCAAGCCGCGCGGCAGAGGCGGTCACCGCGTCCTCGAAGTCCGGCCACGCCGAATGCAGCGCATCGTGGATCACGGCGCCATCGACTGCTGCGACACTGAAAACCCTGAGAATCGCGGAGACCATCCTCCTCGCCCTGGCGGCGCCCAACTCCTTGCTAATCAAGTAGTGAATTGTCGTGACGGCGTGGGCCGCAAGTAAGCCCTCCGCGATGCCCGTCTCGATGGCCGCCCACACTGCCGCGCTGGCGGCGGCATGGGGCTTGCGATCCAGCAGCACGTCCAGCACTACGTTGACATCGACAAGGACCCTCTTCATCGGTGCTTCTCGGCCAGATGTTCGCGGTAGTCCGTGAGGTCGGCCCTCCTCAGAGTTCCCCGAACCGATCGCAGAATGGGAGGAGCGCTCTCCGCCTCGGATGGCTCCGAGACAGCGGCCAAGTATGCCTCTACCATTCGCGATACAGACATGCCGCGCTGCCTGGCGTAGCGCTTCGCGCGCGATATGACAGACCGTTCAACGCTCAGTGTAAGCTTTGACGTCACGCACGTATTCTAGCACGGAGATTATACGTATTGGAACCCGCGCCGAGAGGCCCGGCGGCGGCTCGGGGGAGCCGCTCCCAGTGCAGCGAAGCCGCCTTTGATGAGTAGCCGGCCGGAACTGCTCCGGCTCCGGGCTGGCAGCGATCACGAACGCGATGCCCACAATAGGTGAACTTGGGCGGGCATGGCAGGAGAGGTCCATTCTCGTGGACACCGACAGGCAAGCCAGTCGTGAGCGGGGGTGAGACGCTGCCCGTTTCGAGAATTCGCTCCGAACGGCCACCGCGTGCGGACTCGGCCGATGGTGGCTTAAACAGGGATGGAGCGCATGCGCGGCTGAAGGCCGAGCCGAGATCGTCCGCGCCAGGGAGATCCGGTGTATATTAGCTCACACGGTTCCAAGGCCCAATTCGGAGGATCCAGTTTGACCTGCGCCGGCTCACCTCCGCAATCTCGTGAACGGCTGCTCTTGGCAGGCACTGTTGTGCTTGCTGCTCTCGCCTTCGTCGTCGCGACGCGGCACATGTCCCACTCGCTGTGGTTCGACGAGTCGCAGACGGTCGTGGTCGCGAGCCAGAGCACAGTCTCGGACGTGGCGACCGTTGCCATGCAATTGAGGGGCTACCCCCCTCTGTTCTTTATGGTTGTGCGCCACTCGCTGCACTACAGGAGTGACGAAGCAGGCCTGCGGCTGCCCGCGGCGTTTTTCGGCGCACTCTCGATCATTGCCGTGTTTCTCCTGGGCAAGGCGCTGGCCGACGGTTTCACCGGGCTGCTTGCGGCCTTTCTCTTTGTCCTGACGCCCGGGGTGTTCCGGTACTTCGTAGATGGAAACGCGTACACGCTGCTGATCCTCGAGGTCACCCTCTCCAACCTGTTCCTGGTCCGGGCCATACGGTCCGACAAGATCGCTGACTGGCTGGGCTACGCTCTGTTCGCTCTGCTGGGGCTTGCGAGCCACACCATTTTCGTCCTCTACTTTGTCGCCCAGGTCTTGGCTGCCCTCTACTCGCGGGCATTCGCCCGCCCACCCGCGCGCGCACCTTACAGGCGGTTTCTGGCGGTGGTGGCCGTTCTGTGCCTGATCGAGATCCTGTGGGTTGTGTTCTATTTCCATCACGGTGGGGATCGCCGACCGTTCCAGCTCTCCCGCTTGCCGGAAATCAGCACCCTCCTCGTGACGGCTGGCATGTACGCGGGGCCGCTCTCGTTCGGGAGCCCCATCCAACTGGCTTTTTGGGTGCCACTTCAATTGCTCGGCGGGATCGCGATGTTCGTTCAACGCCGGAAAGTCTTTTGGTTCATCGCGATCTTTGCGACTCTTTCTCTGGCTGCGATCACTCTGTTCTTTAGAGCGACGTTGTCCTACGTAGCCTACAAATACGGATTAGGGGTTTTTCCACTGGCCTGTATCTTGGCGGCATATTCGCTGAGGCTGCCGGGCGCCGGAGCGCGTGGGCTGAAGCTTTCGTGGCCTCTTGCGGCAAAAGTCTGTGGGATCACGCTGATCGCCAGCTACTGCATTGCCGGGGCGGCGTTTCTCGCCACTGCAGACGCGCGCGCCTTCGAGTATCAGGATTGGAAGGGAACCGCGCAGTATTTAAGGAACCATGCAACCGGCAGCGACCTGATCGCGCTTTCCGGGCGCTATGGCGTTCCTTGTCTCAGTTACTACTACAACGGCCCAGCGCGCTTCGTCAGCGTCAGAGAACAGCATCCAGACGACCTCGTCTCCGGGCTCCTGGCTGGGCCGGGGCCGCCCGACAGGGCGGTTTGGATAGTACTCCTATCACTGGCCAACGAGAACCCAGTTGTGGCCCGGTACACCGAGTTCAAGAAATACGACCTGGAGGCTCAAACAGAGACGACAATAGCTGGACTGCGAAAGCGTGGTCTGTTTGCCTGTCACGCCGCTCGGTTTCACAGGGTGAACGTCATTTTTGTGAGCCGCGGCTTGGGCCAGGGAGCCCTCCCGAGTCGGGCCGGTGGATGCGCTGGTATGGTGCTACAACCCGCGGGCCGGGGCCTAGAACCTCCTCCAGGAAGCCAGCACTGATGCCGGACTGGGCGGTGCACCCGTCCGACCGCTGGACGATGAACTCGAACCGGTTCCGGATCGCGATGCTGGCCCGCAGCCCGAGCTGTTAGCCCGATCTTCTCACAGCGCGGCATAGCCGCAACCAAACCGCCTGAAAATCGTCGCGCCGGAACAAGAAACCGCAGGATAGTAGTACACGGTTCGAAGCGAGGCGCCGCGCGAGGGGCTTTCGGAGGCCGGGCCTGGAGGCCCGGCGGCGTTGAGCCACTTGCGCGGCCCTTCGCGCGAACGGGTACGATAGTGGGCTAAAGTAATGGCGAATATGTGGGCTGCCGCTCTCATCGTGCTGGCGCTGGTTGTCACCGGCGCCCTGCTGTTCTTCTGGCTGGTGGGCGAGCGAGGCCGCTGGCTCGCCTCGACGCGGGAGTTCTTCCGGCAGTCCGGTTTCCGGTTGAGGACGCTGCACGGCTACATTTACCTCCGCTGGACGCCGCGTTACGTAAAGGCGCTGCTCAGTCTGCCGCCTCCCGCCTCGTCGCCGCAGGGCCGCAAAGCCGCTGGATGGCTGGCCGATCACTATCATGCCAAGGTGCTCAGGCATGACCACGCGCGGGCCATCGTCGGCTCGGAACGAGACATCCCGCTGCAGGACCTCGAGCAGATCATTCCCTACCCGGTGGTCAGGAACATCGTTCTACACGGCCCGCCGGACGTGGTGGTCTACGAATGCCCGTGCCGCCACGCGCGCGCGACGCACTGCGAACCCACGCAAGTGTGCATGATCATCGGTAAGCCGATGACCGACTTCGCGCTGGAGCACCAGCCGGGGCTCACGCGGCGGCTCTCGCAAGCCGAGGCGCTGGAGCTCCTCAAAGCCGAGCACGAGCGCGGGCACGTGCACTCGGCCTGGTTCAAGGACGCCACGCTCGACCGCTTCTACGCCATCTGCAACTGCTGCAAGTGCTGTTGCGGCGGCGTGACCATGATGCGGCAGGGCGTGCCGATCATGACCAGCTCCGGATACGTCGCCGAGATCGACCGCGAGCTGTGCGCCAACTGCGACGACTGCATCGAAGCCTGCCCCTTCGAAGCTCTGTCGAAGAACGGCGAGGGCGTGGTGCGCGATTGGGAGCGCTGCATGGGTTGCGGCGTCTGCGAAGTCCAGT
>JBEKLJ010000266.1:0-3906 GCA_050010255.1 Bryobacteraceae bacterium | reverse complement strand
ATCTTGGAGCGGTAACTCTCGATCCATTGCTGCATGGCGGCCTCAGCTTTCCAAAGCGGCGGGCTTCGCGGGCGGCTCGGTCAGCAGCTCCGCGATGGGCCGGTAGGGCGCCTTCCAGGCGGAGGCGAGCCGGCGGTGGACGCACTCGCCGCGGTGCGTGTAAACGCCCCGGGCTAGCTGCGGGCATTTCAGCAAGGCGCCCTCCACGCCCAGCTCCCCGAGCCGCACCAGATACGGCAGCAGGGCCTGCGCCAGCGCGACGCTGGCGCTGCGGCCGATGTCGCCGGTGAGGTTGGGGACGCAGTAATGGACCACGCCGTGATGGATGAAGGTCGGCTCGGCGATGGTGGTGGGGCGGCTGGTTTCGATGCAGCCGCCCTGGTCGATGGCGATGTCGATGATGACCGAGCCGGGGCGCATGGCTTCGACCATCGTCTTGCTGACGACGTGGGGGGTCCGGGCGCCGGCCACCAGCACCGCGCCGATGAGCACGTCGGCCGATGCCACCGCCGCCGCCACCGACTCGGGGTCGGCCAGCGCGGTGGAGACGTTGGAGACGTGGTCCACCAGGTCGCGCAGCTTCTCGCTGTCGAGGTCCAGGACCGTGACGTGGGCGCCGGCGGCTGCGGCGGCCCGGGCGGCGCGCGTGCCCACGACGCCCGCCCCGAGCACCACGACGTCCGCCGGTGGGACGCCCGGCGTGCCCCCCAGCAGAATCCCCCGGCCGCCGGAGCTGGAACGCAGCAGGTGCGCCGCCAGCGGGACCGCCATCCGGCCGCAGAGCTCGCTGGCCGCCGCCAGCACCGGGTGGCGCCCGTCCGGCGTCTCGATGATCTCGCAGCCGATAGCGGTGATCTGGCGCTCCAGCAGGCGCTGGAAGACCCCCTGGCCCGCCACCGCCATGTGGTAGAAGGCCATGAACGCCATGCCGGCGCGGCACAAGTCGAGCTCCTCGGTGGTCGGGGTGGAGATCATCACGATCAGCTCCGAGCGGCCGATCACGTCGGCCTTGGTGTAGCCGATGCTGGCTCCGGCGCGGATGAACTCGTCATCGCGGTACTTGGCGCCATCGCCGGCCTTGCTCTCGACCCAGACATGGTTCCCATGCTCGGTCAGTTGCCGGACCACCGGCGGCGTCAGCGCCACCCTGCGGTCGAGCGGGTCCTTTTCTCGGAGCACACCGATGTTCATGGTTCCCTCGCTGCTCGACTATTATGGTGCACCTTTCGGGCCGCGGGGAAGCGGCGCCGTAGGGCGAGTTCTCGAACTCGCCGCCGGGCTCTCAAGCCCGGGCGAGGCCGTCCGGAGGGCCGGCTGGCGAACCAGAGGGTTCGCTCCACCCGACTCAGTACCCCTCTTCCTCCAGCCGCACCTTCCCCGCAAAGTGGCGGTAGATGAAGATCGAGTAGCCCAGCACCAGGAGCATGCCGGGGATCCACCAAACCAGGCCGACACGCAGGCCGTGGGGGGCTGCCGCGGTGCTTTCGATCGTCAAAGCGAGCGCCGGGTTGGTGTTCGACGGCAGCACCGACGGATAGAGGCCGAAGGCCGCGCTGGCAAGCATCCCAACGATGTAAGTGCAGGAGGCAAAGAACGCCTTCCCATCGTCGAAGCGGGCGCGGGCCAGGGGCGCGCCGATCAGGCCGGCAACCGCCAGGGCCGGAAAGACGTAGCCCCACGGGTACGCGCTCAGATTGTCGGAGACCTGGGGCTGGATGCGGAACGTCGCCAGGGTCACCAGCGCCGTCAGCACCACCACGGCGTACCAGGCCGCCCCGGCCACCCGCCGCGCGCGCTCTTGCAGGATCTCCTCGGTCTTGTGAGCCACCCACAGCGCCCCGTGCTGGGTCAGCGTGAAGAAGGCCAGCAGCCCGGTCAGGATGGTGTACCAGTCCAGAATGCCGGCGTCGCTGCCCGGCTGGAAGTCTGTCCACAGCGGCAGGAAGAAGTAGCCGCTCGCATCCAGCGGCACGCCGCGGAGGACGTTGCCGAGGGCCGCCCCCAGGAAGATCGCCAGCAGGGCGCTCGCCAGGGTGAAAACCCCGTCGAAGAATGGCCGCCAGACGGGGTTCTCCAAATGATTGCGGAACTCGATCGCCACGCCGCGCAGGATCAGCAGCCACAGCACGATCATCAGCGGCAGGTAGAACCCGCTGAAGCTGGAGGCATAAAGAGCCGGGAAAGCAAAGTAGAGCGTGCCGCCTCCGGCCAGCAGCCAGACCTCGTTGCCGTCCCAAACGGGGCCGATGGACTTCAGCACGACCCGCCGCTCCGCCTCCGCGCGGCCCACGCAGAAGTGGACGATGCCGGCGCCGATGTCGAATCCGTCCAGGACAACGTAGCCGGCGATCATGATCGCGACCAGACAGAACCACAGCGTTGCCATGCGGGGCCTCCTAGCCCGATCTTCTCACACCGTTCGAAGCGAGGCGCCGCGCGAGGCCGGCAGATTCAAGGCGCGCGACGGGGTGAGTTCGCAGGCGTACTTGAACAGTACGGCGAGGACTCACCCCGAGCGCAACGCAGAAGATGCCGGCCTCCCGCAAGCCGCAGCCGAAGGCGTGTGAGAAGTTCGGGCTACAGCCAACCCTTCTGTCCGCCCGGGGCCCTCTCCGGCGCTCCGGCCGGCGCCGGCCCGTGGTCGATCTCACGGTGCGCCACGAACAGGAACAGGATCCCCAGCAGCGCATACAGGCCCATGAATCCCAGCAGCGTGAAGAGCGTGTTGCCGGAGGAGACCTGGGCGGAGGACCCCTCGCTGGTGCGCATGAGACCGTAGATCAGCCAGGGCTGGCGGCCCACTTCGGCGGTCAGCCACCCGGCCGTGTTGGCGATGAAGGGGAACGGCAGCGTCAGCATCAGTACCCACAGGCAGGCGCGGGATCGATACAGCCGCCGCCTCCAGAGCTGCCAGACCGAGATGAGCATGACCGCAATGAAAATGGTCCCCAGCCCGACCATGATGTGGTAGCTGTAATACAGCACGGGGATGTTGTCCGGCCGATCCTCCGGGCGGAAAGCATCCAGTCCCTTCACCTCGGCCATCCAGTGGCGGTAGGTCAGAAAGCTCAGCATCCGGGGGACGACGGCCGGGTTGTCGAGCCGGCGCTTCTCGACGTCCGGCTGCCCCAGGATGGCCAGCGGCGCTCCTTGCGTGGTCTTGAACAGTCCCTCCATCGCGGCCAGCGTCGCGGGCTGGTGCCGGGCGATCATTCTGCCCTGGCCCTCGCCGGTGGGGAACAGCATCAGCACGCAGGCGATCGAGCCGGCGATGACGCCCACCCGGACGAAGATGCGGCCGTAGTCCTCGTGCCGGTGCGACAGCAGGTAGAACGCTCCCACGGAGGCCATCACGAAGCTTGCCGTCACCACCGTTCCGATCATGTTGTGCAAGTACATCCAGCCCACCCAGGGGTTAAGCAGCAGGCCCCAGATGCTCTCCAGCACGGCTTCGCCCTTGGGACCGACCCGGTAGGCCACCGGGTGTTGCATCCAGGCGTCGGTGACGATGATGAAGAACCCCGAGAGCCACGTGCCCACAAGCAGCAGAAGCGACACCACCCAGTGCCCGCGCGCCCCCAGCCGCTTCTCGCCGAACAGCAGCAGGCCGAGGAAGCTGGACTCGAGGAAGAACGCGAAAACGCCTTCCATGGCCAGGGTCTGGCCAATCACTCCGCCGGCCAGCTCGGAGAACCGCGCCCAGTTGGTCCCGAACTGGAACTCCATGGGGATGCCGGTGACCACGCCCACGGCGAAGGTGATCGCAAAGAGGCGGATCCAGAACCGGGCGGCGTGGTCGTAGCGCTCATTGCCCGTGCGGCGCGAAGCGGTCTTCAGCACGAAGATGAGCAGCGCCAGCCCCATGCTGAGCTGGGCGAAGACGTAATGGAAGGTGATGGTGAAGGC
>JBEKLJ010000265.1:0-3942 GCA_050010255.1 Bryobacteraceae bacterium | reverse complement strand
GCAGGCACGCGCCGGGCAGGTAGCATCGAGAGCGATTGTAGCGCAGCAGGGCGCCTCCGCTCAGGTCTCGGCTCGTCCCGCTCGCCGTCGGCTGAAGCCGACGCTGCACGCTGAAGACGTGCGCCACAAAAGCTCAGGTTTCGGCGCGTCCCGCTAGCCGCGCAGGTCGCGCCGCAGGTCGTCGACGACTTCCCCGCGATGCTCGCCCCGGAGATCGCGCACCAGGCGGCGCAGCGCCATGCCGACCACGTCGCGGTGGTGCAGCTTCGAGCCGAAGCCCTCGCGCTCGGACAGCTCGAGCCACAGCTCGTGGAGCCGGTCCAGGTCCTCCGGCCACAGGCGCGGCGGGTGCGGCCCCAGGTTCACGTAGATCGTGGGCCGGTCCGGGCTGACGACCTCGAGCGAGAAGGGGTGCCGCGGCTCAGGCAGCCTCTCCCAAGCCAGGCCGATGCGGCGCGCCAGCTCCTCGGAATCCATGCGCGAGGAAACACCCGTCACCAGGCGGGAGATTTTCAGGCGCGTGGCGGTCTGCACCATGGCGTCGAACGGATCCACGCCCGGCACCACCAGCAGCTCGACCGGTTTGCCCGCCTTCTCGGCCACCTGCACCACGCGGGTGAACAGCTCCTGCTCGTAGCTGCCGAAATACTGAGCGTCGGCCAACTCGTACTCGCCGCCGCGCGGCTCCACCAGCCGCACCGTCATCACCACGATGTCGTGGCGGCGCAAGTCGGTCTTGTCCAGAATCTGCTGCAACGGCTTCAGGCGGCTGTAGTCGCGCACGGACACCAGGATGCAGCCGGGCCGGGCGTGGATGGCCTCGGAACCGGCCTGCGGGTGGCTCTCGAGATTGAAGTACTCGAGCAAGCTGCCCTTGACGTGGGTGTGTTTCCGGGCGTTGATGCGTTCGGAAATCGTGAATACAAAGAACAGCACGATGGTGAATGAGAACCCCGAGATCGTCGCCACCTGCTTGGAGAACAGGTTCGCGATCGCCACCAGTCCGAGCACGAGCGTGGTAAATCCCAGCCCGATCGGGATCTCGACCCCGCGAATACGGATGTTCAGCGGGAACTTGTACTCCTGGTCGTGACGCTGATAGCGGAGCACCAGTACGCCGATGGACTTGAGCAGGAAGCTCCAGACGACGCCGAATGCGTAAGCTTCGCCGAGCAGATAGACGTCGCCCCGGCTGAGAAGGATGGTCAGCAGTTGCAGCCCGACGATGACGTTCAGCAGACGGTAGGTGGTGCCGAATTTCCGGTGCGGCTTGCGGAACCAATCCAGGAGCACGCCGTCCTCGGCGACGCGGTTGAGCACCGCATTGGAGCCGATGATGGCGGTGTTCACCGCGCTGGAGAGGATGAGCACCCCGACCACCACCACGAAGGTATGGAACCCCAGCCGGAACAGCTCCGGCCCGGCCAGGTTCATCGCCAGCCCGCCGATGAGGTTGTCAAAGTACTTGCTGCGCTGGGCATCCGGAATGATCATCCCGGCGAACAGCGTCACCACGCCGGTCGAGATCAGCGCATAGATGCATACGATGTTCGCCGTGATTTTGAGGTTCTTCAGCTTGGGCGAGGCGATCTCGCGATACACCTGCGCCAGCGTCTCGAAGCCGCTCATCGACAGCACCGAGTGGCCGAACGCGATCAGCACCAAGAAGAACGGAATCTCGAGAAAGCGTGTGCCCTGCCACCAGCCGAGCGCCTCGCTGCTGAATGTGTTCACGTTGAGATTCTGGGGCGTGGGCAGCGGCGGCAGGTGCGCGTTGCCGCGGAGGAGCAGCGTGAGGGGAGCCCAGATGAGCAGGATCACCAGCATGACGGTGGTGATCTGGATGATCCGCAGCGCCTTCCCGCTCGATTCGTGAATGCCTTTGACGTTCTCCCGCCAGAAGTATCCGACCACGACCACGCCAAAGAGCGTCGCGAAAAGGTTTGGATCCAGAGGGAGGTTGAAGCGCGCCATCTTGGCCAGCTCTTTGAGGAGGCGGCCCAGGTACTGGCCGGCGCTGACCGCACTGATCGGCCCGGTAAGGATGTAGTCGAACACCAGCGCGGACACGGAGAGCCGGGCCATGAAGGGTCCCATGCTGTCCCGCACGACAACGTACACGCCGCCGCGCACGAACATGCTGGAGCTTTCCAGGTAGAGCGAGCGCACCGCAAAGGCGAAGAGCATGACGGCCAGCACCAGCCACGGCGCTGAACGCCCGACGGCCTGCTCGGCGATGCCTCCGGCATAGAACGAGGAGGACGCCAGATCGCCCAGAACGATGGCCGCGCCGCGCCAGAAGGAGATGAACGCCAGCGCGACGGTCGTCGCCACCACGACTTTCGGGACTGCTCCAGGGCGGCTGACGGAGGACATAGTTGGCTACGCGGCCACCCGGCTATTTTACGATCATATTAGTGGTGGATACTACAGTGGCAGCCGGGCTGGCGCGGCGGATCATCGGGCGGCTCAAGGCGGCCGGCCACCAGGCCTACCTGGTGGGCGGCTGCGTTCGGGATCTGCTGCTCGGCCAGGAACCGCAGGATTACGACGTGGCCACCGAAGCCCGGCCGGAGGAGGTGGTGTGCCTCTTCCCCGAGGCGCAGCTCGTGGGCGCGCACTTCGGGGTGGCGCTGGTGCGCGACGGCGGGGCCGAGGTCCAGGTGGCAACGTTTCGCACCGATCACGCCTACTCGGACGGACGCCGGCCCGAGGCCGTCGAATTCCAGACCGATCCCCGGCAGGACGTCCTGCGGCGCGATTTCACCATCAACGGTCTGCTGCTCGATCCCGAGTCGGGCGAAGTGCTGGATTACGTGGGGGGGCGCCAGGACCTCGAGGCCGGCCTCGTCCGCGCCATCGGCGATCCCGAGGCGCGGTTTCAAGAGGATCACCTGCGGATGCTGCGCGCGGTGCGGTTCGCGGCGCGGTTCGGGTTTGAGATCGAGGAGCGGACCTGGGCCGCCATCCGGCTGCTCCATGCCAGCATCCGGCGCATTTCCTCCGAGCGCATCCGGGACGAGATCGTAAGAATCCTCACCGAAGGCTCGGCCCGGCGCGGCTTCGAGCTGCTGGATGCTTCCGGGCTGCTGGTGGAGATCCTGCCGGAGGTCGCGGCGATGAAAGGCGTTGAACAGCCCCCCGAGTTCCACCCCGAGGGCGACGTCTGGACGCACACGCTCATGATGCTCAACGGAATGCGCTCGCCAACGCTCACGCTGGCCTTGGGCGTGCTCCTCCACGACGTCGGCAAGCCCGGCACGTTCCGCGTCGCGGACCGCATCCGCTTCGACGAGCACGCCGAGACGGGGGCGTGGATGGCAGCCCGGATCCTGACGCGGCTGCGGTTCTCTGGCGAAGTGATCCGCCAGGTCGAGGCGCTGGTGGTCAATCACCTGCGCTTCAAGGATGTCACCCGCATGCGCCAGAGCACGCTCAAGCGCTTCCTGCGGGCCGAGCGCTTTGAGGAGCACCTCGAGCTACACCGCCTGGATTGCGTGATGAGCCACGGGATGCTCGCGAACTACGAGTTTCTCAAGAAGAAGTTGGAGGAAGTCCCGAAAGAGGAGCTGAAGCCGAAACCGCTCCTCACCGGCGCCGACCTGATCGCGGCGGGATACACGCCGGGGCCGCCCTTTGGGCGAATCCTGCGCGCCCTCGAGGATGCCCAGCTCGAAGGGCAGATCCACAGCCGGGAAGAGGGCTTGGCGCTGCTGCGGGCGCGCTTTCTCCCCCCCGGCGGCGAGGAGTCGGCCGCCTGAAACCTGGCCGTCGCCGCCAGCGCGGCGAGGCGAGCGGCGTCCGGATTCGCCTCCTTCCGTTCTCTCAGGCGGACCGGTAGCTGAAGCGGTGATGGCGCCGCCGCTGGCGGTAGGGGTCGCTCATGATCGACCCCTACACTCCTTCCGTTCTCTCCCGCGGACCGGTCGCTGAAGACCATAT
>JBEKLJ010000264.1:0-3959 GCA_050010255.1 Bryobacteraceae bacterium | reverse complement strand
TGGTCCAGAACCGCGACCGCATACTCTCCAAGCACGTGCACCTGGAGCTCGGCGCCCCAGCGGCGATAGGCATGCGCCACCAGCTTCGCATCGCTCGCGCAGTCCGCCGCATGCAGCCCCAGCGCTCGCAGCAGATTCGATCGTTCCGACAGGTAACCGCGCAGGAAAACGAGACAGCCCAGATGCTCTTCCGGCAGGCAAGAGTTGAAGCCTGTGCCAATCTCGAGTACGCCGTCCCCGGTGAACCGGCCGCGGAACCGGCTCTCCTGGTAGCCGGACCCTTCGCAGGTCGGCAAGGTATGTTGTTCCTCGTTCAGGCCCCTCATAGACGTGCGATCGGTGTGTAGTCCTTGACTGAGCCCTGCAGCGCCACCTTTCCCCCCGTTTCCACCCACGCATGTGCCCGGAAAGGGAAGCGGCACACCCCGATCACATGTTCAGCGGATACGTTGACCCGGTTGAGGAAATGGTAGAGCGACAGAGAGCGGGCAAGGCAGTCGTCCGAAGCCCGCGAGGCCAGGAAAAAGTTCTCGGCACGCGAGAAGATAGCCAGAGACCGGTGAACATCCTTGATCGAATCGCCGCGCGGAAGTTCCGCGTAGCGCAGATAGGTCGCCGTGAACCCGTGCCGCGCAATCGACCACGCGGTGACGATCATACTGTGCAGCGCCAGCAGCAGCCCTGGCCGGGCGGGATTCGAACTGCGGAGAGTCCGTCGCGCTGAGGCCTCGGCGGAGTGATCGGCACCAGGCACTGGCGTCGTCGCGGTGCCGATGCGCGCCGCGGTCCCGGCCGGCTCAAGCAAGCGCTCCGCGACGCAGACACGCGCAAAATCCATCAGGTCTTGCTCCAGGCGAGCCAGTGGGACGTCACAGCGAGAGGAAAGCAGGTTCAGCGAGGCAGTCCTGTCAGCATCTCCAGTCAGAATCTCCCACATCCTGCTGGCCACGGAATCGAGCACACGGTAGCTCTGCAGTCGCAGGTCCAGAATGACGCGGCAGCCCCCAACATCGGCGTGACGAACGGATCCGGATGGTTGTAGCTTCTGCTCTTCCGGGAAGACCGGCTGCATCTACCCTGCGCCTGGCTGCAGGCTAGTCGAGCGCAGCAGTGTCGATTACGTCATACCCTGCGGAATTGCGTTTGTTCCAGTCAGTCGCGGTCTTTCCGTCTGGACCCCAGGCATCGACTACCTTGTTACCCCCGGCACCGGTAAGAGCAGTGACCGAACCGACAGTGATGATTTCCGGGCCGCGATAGGCGGCACGAACGACACTCTCAGAGCATGCAATCTTCATGACCACCTCCCGTGAATGACGCCTCCACTGCAATGGAATTCTAGCGCAATCCGAGATGGTTGGCAAGGCAGGAATGTCCCCCCGAGCAGAATAGAAATGTCCCCTTTCGCCTGGACCTCTGAGCCAGGGTTTCCGTTTTAGCCTCCTGGTACCAGCGATTGTGCACCCCACCGCCTCCGTGGGAGCCGTTTTTCCCATTGTTTCCCCCGAGCCACGCCAGCGCGCCAGGAAGGGGCCAGCTCTGCCTCCTCCGGGCACGAATAAACCCGCTTGCCAGGTTGCACCCTTTGCCGTCCCAACCTGACAGATCACACAAGCCGCAGCGGCTGGGGGCCGTCGAAGGGCGGCGGTTGGCGCTACAATGGCCGGGAGTGGAGGGAAAGCCGTGTCGCTTCGAGATTTCATCGTTAAGCAGTTCATCGACGTCATCCAGTGGACCGAGAGCGAGGAGGGAACGCTCGCCTGGCGGTTCCCGATGCAGGACATGGAGATTCAGAACGGCGGCAAGCTCACCGTGCGCGAGTCGCAGATGGCCATGTTCGTCAACGAGGGCCGGATCGCGGACGTTTTCGCGCCCGGCCTGTACACCATAAACACGCGCACGCTGCCGGTGCTGACCAACCTGATGAACTGGGACAAGCAGTTCAAGAGCCCGTTCAAGAGCGACGTGTACTTCTTCGCGGCGCGGTTGCAGGTGAACCAGCGCTGGGGCACGGCCACGCCGATCACGATTCGGGACAAGGAGTTCGGCGCGGTGCGGCTGCGGGCCTACGGCATCTACGCCTACCGGGTGGCCGATCCGCGCACGTTCTACACGAAGGTGAGCGGAACGCGCGAGATCTACACCGTGGCCGAGATCGAGGGCCAGCTCCGCAACACCATCATTGGCCGCATCTCCGACACGTTCGCATCGAGCCAGATCCCGTTCCTGGACATGGCCGCGAACCAGATCGGCCTCGGCCAGAAGATCGCCGAGCAGTTGAAGCCCTCCTTCACCGAGTTGGGCCTGGCACTCGACACGTTCGTGGTGGAAAACCTGTCGCTGCCGGATGAGTTGCAGAAGATCCTCGACCAGCGGATCTCGATGGGCATGGTCGGAGACATGGGCCGGTACACGCAGTTCCAGGTGGCGCAGTCGCTGCCGATCGCGGCGGCGAACGAGAGCGGCGGCGCCGCGGGCGTTGGCGTGGGCCTGGGCGCGGGCCTCGTCATGGCCCAGCAGATGATGAGCGCCATGAAACCCGGAAGCGGTGGCGCTCAGGCAGGCGCGCCCGCCGTGGGCGGCGCGGCCGATTCGCCCGAGACGAAGTTCTGCATGGGCTGCGGAAAGCCGATGCCGAAGCCGGCCAAGTTCTGCCCGGAGTGCGGGCAGGCGCAGAGCTGAGAGCTTCATTCTGTGGCCGTAAATGGACGTGAATGAACGCGAATAAGTTGGCCCGCTTCGATCGCGTCCGTTCGCGGTGCTAAGCCGAGTGTAGTTAGGTAGCTGAGAAAGGTTCGAGCCGGAAGCGAAGACGAGTGGACGTGAATCCGGGCCTGGGTTTCATGTTCATGTTCAGTGACGTGCATTCACGGCTCAAAATGGAACGTTAGGCAATGAGCGGGGTTGAGTGGGTGGTGGAGGCGCAGGGGTGCGATCCCGCTGCGCTCGGCGACGCGGGGCGGCTGCGGGCGCTCTTCGCCCGGCTGATTGACGAGCTCGGCCTGCGGCCAGTGGCCGAGCCCCTCTGGCACAGCTTCCCCGGCCCGGGCGGGCTGACGGGGTTCTGCCTGCTTGCCGAGTCGCACCTGGCCTGCCATACTTTCCCTGAATACGGATCGCTGTGCCTGAATCTGTTCTGCTGCAAGCCGCGCCCGGAGTGGGACTTCCAGAGCAACCTGCGGCGCGAGTTCGGCGCCCGGGCCGTGCGCGTGCGGCGAATCGAGCGGCCCTACCAAACCGATGAGTCCGACAGCGAACTGCCCCAACTGCGGCGCGCCGATCCGGTTCCGCTGGTCTAGCGCGGTCCAGACGGTCTGCGAGTTCTGCCACTCGATCCTGGTGCGCCGGGACGTCAACCTGGAGCGCGTGGGCGTGGTGGCCGATCTGCCGGCGGACGCTTCGCCCATCCAGATCGCCACCGAGGGCGTCTACCGCGCCCGGCCGTTCGTGGTCCTGGGGCGCATCCTGTATGAATACGAGCAGGGCGGATGGAACGAGTGGCACATCGTGTTGAATGACGGCGCGAGCGGCTGGCTCTCGGACGCGCAGGCCGAGTACGCCGTCTCGTTCCTGGCGCCGCTCACCGGGCTGCCGCGGGCCGAGCAGGTGGCGCGCGGCCAGCAGTACAATTTCCAGGGCGTGGTCTACGAAGTGACCTGCATCACGCGGGCCCGCTACCGCGGCGTGGAGGGCGAGCTGCCGTTCGAGTACTGGGACAAGAGCGACGTGGTCTTCGCCGACCTGGAGACGCACGATGCGCGCTTCGCCACGCTCGATTACAGCGATCCCGAGCCGCTGCTGTTCGTGGGCGAGCCGGTCGCGTTCGAGGACTTGCGGTTGAAGAACCTGCGCCAGTTCGAGGGTTGGTAGATGGGAGCCCCGCCGCAACCGCCGCAGCCGCCACAACCGCCGCAGCCGCTGGTGTGGGCGCTCTACTGCCCTACCTGCGCCGCGCCGCT
>JBEKLJ010000263.1:0-3970 GCA_050010255.1 Bryobacteraceae bacterium | reverse complement strand
CGTAGCGCCAGGCGGGTTCGCTCTCGAGCGAGTTGCGATACCAGAACGCGCGCACGTAGTGCACCTCGCCGATGAGCCCGCTCTGGACCATGTCCCGCGCCATGAGGTAGAGCGAATTGGAGCGGTTCTGCGTGCCCACCTGCACGACCTTGCCCGCCTTCTCGGCGGCATTGACGATATCCCATCCCTCCTCGATGGTGTGGGCCAAGGGCTTCTCCAGGTAGATGTGCTTGCCGGCGGCCAGCGCCGCCAGCGCCATCTGGTGGTGCAGGTGCTCGGGCGTGGCGATGAATACCGCGTCGATCGAGGGGTCGGCGAGCACCTCGCGGTAATCGACGTACGTCCGCGGCGTGTTGCCGCCCTTGGACTGCACGTTGTCCCTGCCCTGGGCGAGCGCGGCCTGGAACGTGTCGCAGACGGCGGTGACGATGACCGAGCGCGGCACCGCCTCGTACATCATGTTCATGACGTAGATGCCGCGGCTGCCCGTGCCGATCCAGCCGGCGTTGAGCCTGCCGTTGGCGCCCAGCGCCGGCAGCACCGAGGGACCGGCCACGGCCAGCGCCGCGCTCTTCAGAAAGCTGCGGCGAGAGGATTCGTCCATCGAACACCTCCTCAAGAGGACTGCGGGGAAGCCGAAACGCCGCCCTGCCCGGCCGGCGTGACCCCCCGGTCCGATCTTCTCACACGCCTTCGGCTGCGGCTTGCGGGAGGCCGGCATCTTCTGCGTTGCGCTCGGGGTGAGTCTTCGATCCGTTGCGGACCTGCGGGCTCACCCCGTCGCGCGCCTTGAATCTACCGGCCTCGCGCGGCGCCTCGCTTCGAACGGTGTGAGAAGATCGGGCTGGGATACCAGCCGGGACGAGGTGGAGCGGGCTTTCAGCCTGCAACGGCGGCGTCCTTGCCGCCGCGAAACACCGATGCCGGCACGTCCGGAACGGATCCGAAAAACGGAAAAGCCGGCATGACAGCCTGGAAAGGCCGTTCCACTCCAGGGCTGGCGGCCGCGGTCGTGGTGAGAAATGCGGGTTAAGTTCCCCCCCAGACGGGTTTTGGCTGCTATAATGATCATTCGAGGTGTCGAATCGCGATAGTGGGCGAAAGCCCACTTTTTTGTTGCCGCTAGCCGCGGGGCATAGCGCCTCCGGCGCAGCATCAGTGCGGCGGTGACGGGGCCAGACTCACGGGCCATCAGAGCAGCGAAGAGAATGAAAGAAGCGATTGTCGCCAGGGTGACCGAGATCGCCCAACGTGTCGCCGAGTCCGGGGAACTGGAGTTGGTCGAGGTGGAGTTGCTCGGCGAGGGCGCGCGGAGGATGCTGCGCATCACCATCGACAAGCCCGGCGGCGTCACTCACGCCGACTGTGAGCTGGTCTCCCAGGAGGTCGGCACCATTCTCGACGTCGAGGACGTCATCCCGGGCGGCCGCTACACGCTGGAGGTCAGCTCCCCGGGTCTGGAGCGGAAGCTCCGGGCGGCGCGCGATTTTGAGCGGTTCCTCGGCCGGAAGGCCAAGGTGGTGCTGCGCGAGCCGGTCCAGGACCGGCGCTTGTGGGAGGGAACCCTGGCCGGCTTCTCCGGAGATATCGTCACGCTGGAGCCATCACCGGGCCAGAGCGTTCGCTTCAGCCTCCAGCAGGTCCAGCGCGCGAACCTGAAGTTCGACTGGTGATCCCGAAAGCAGAGGAAAGAAACTTGAGCACGATCTATCAATCCATCGAGATCCTGAGCAAGGAGAAGGGCATCGACCCTCAGATCATCATCGACGCGGTCAAGGACGCCATGCTCGTCGCCGCCCGCAAGCATTACCACACCACCGAGGACCTGGTGGCGGAGTTCGACGAGCACAGCGGCGCTGTCCAGATCTTTGCCGTGAAGAAGGTGGTCGAGACCGTCGAGGACCCCATCAACCAGCTCACGCTCGACGAGGCCCGGGGTATCGACCCGGCCGCCGAAATCGGCGCCGAGATCCGAATCCCGAAACCCACGGACATACTGGGGCGCATCTCCGCGCAGACCGCCAAGCAGGTCATCCTCCAGAAGGTCCGCGAAGCGGAGCGCGAGACCATCTACAACGAGTTCTCCGGCCGCGTGGGCGAGATGGTCAACTGCTCCGTGAAGCGCGTGGAGGGCCCGGACCTGGTGGTGGACATCGGCAAGACCGAGGCCCGCCTGCCCAAGAAGGAGCAGTCCAAGCTGGAGAGCTTCAGCGTCGGAGACCGCGCGCGCTGCGTGATCCGGAGCGTCGAGAAGGCCGGCAAGAGCCCCGGCGTTTTGGTCTCGCGCGCCGCCCCGGAGCTGGTTGCGCGCCTGTTCGAGCAGGAAGTGCCGGAGATCTACGACGGCACAGTGGTCATCAAGGGCTGCGCGCGCGAGGCCGGCGAGCGCACCAAGATCGCCGTCCAAAGCCGGGATCGCGACGTGGACAGCGTCGGCGCCTGCGTCGGCATGAAGGGGATGCGGGTGCAATCGATCATCCGCGAGCTGCGCGGCGAGAAGATCGACATCATAGAGTACTCAGAGGACTCCATCGCCTTCGCCACCCACGCGCTGAGCCCCGCCAAGATCAGCCGCGTCACCATCCTCGACGCCGACGAGAAGCACATGGAGGTGATCGTCGACGACACCCAGCTCTCCCTCGCCATCGGCAAGAAAGGGCAGAACGTTCGGCTGGCCGCCAAGCTGCTCGGCTGGCGGATCGACATCAAGAGCGAGGAGGAGAAGCGGCAGGAGGTCGAGTCGCAGATGGCGGCGCTGGTGGTCTCTGGCGCTCCGGTCTCGGTGCTCGCCGATCAGGGCTTGAGCGACAAGCTGATCGAAGAGCTGATCGCGGCCGGCGTGGGCACCGTCGAGAAGCTCGGCGCAATGACACCGGAGCAGCTCGAGGAAATCTCGGGCATCGAGCCGCTGACGGTCGAGGCCATCCAGGTGGCCGTCAACGCTTATTACGCTCAATTCGAGGAGCCGGCCGCAGAGGCCTTTGCCGTGGAGCCGCCCGCCGGGGAGCCTGCGGCCGCGGAAGCCTCCCTCGAGCCGGAAGCAGCGCCCGAGACCGGCCCGGAGCCGGACGGCGCCCTGACCCCGGAGGAATACCCGGTTGAAGCCACGGCTCCGCTGGAGCCGGCCGGGGCTGCCGAAGCAGAGGCGCCGCCAGAGGCGGCCGAGCCTTCGCAGGCCGCAGCCGGACCGCAGGAAAGCGGCGGCGAGCCCGAGCAGCCGGCGAATCCGGAAGAAAGCAAAGGGTAGTCGAACTTGGCGCCTGGAGAAACCTGCTACGATGAAGGACTCGGATTCAAGGGCCCGGAGGTTAGCAGCGGGAAAGCGCCGGCTGGGGCCGAAGTATCCAAGGCTCAGGCATCGAGCGAGCGAGTTGTGTCTGCCCGGCCGGGCGCGCTGGTGAACGTATGAGTAAGGTCCGCATAAACGAGCTGGCGCGGGAATGCGAGCAGCCCAACAGCGCCGTCCTGGCGTTGCTGGCCGAGTTCGGCGTCACCGAGAAGAAGACGCATTCCAGCTCGATCGACGCAGACGTCGCCGACAAGATCCGGCGGCGCTTCGGGATTCACGTAGAGACACCGGAAGCGGAATCAGCCGGGGCGCTGGCGCAGCCAGCCGAGGGGGCGCCCGAGGCGGCTCCGTTCGCTCCGGGACCGTCCGGCGAGCCCTCACTGTCCGAACTGGCGCCAGGCGGAGAGCAGCCGCCGGCCGCGACCGCGGCGCCGGAGTTGTTCCCGCTGGGGTGGACTCTGGAAGAGCGCTTTAGCGCGCGCCCGGCAGCGCATCCGCTTCGCCCGCCGCTGCTGGGCGGAGGCCCAAGACCCGCGTTCGTTCAACCTACGGCCGGCGCGGCGCCGGCGGGAATGGCGCCGCCCTCCGCGGTGACTGCGCCCGGCCTGGCTGCGCGTCCGGTGGTAGCGGGCAGGACGCTGCCCTCCACGCCGCGGCCCGGCCAGATCATCTCCGGCCCGC
>JBEKLJ010000262.1:0-4114 GCA_050010255.1 Bryobacteraceae bacterium | reverse complement strand
GCCCTCGGGCGTCAGCGCCAGGCCGGAGGGCCGGAGCATGTTGCGCGGGCTGGCGAAGGTGACGGGGGGGGAGGTGAAGTCCGCCTGCCCAAGAACCAGGTTGGCATGCGGGAAGGACTGCTGGCCGGAGGGCTGATCGCAGGGCGCGGCAAAGCGGAGGACGCGGGCGTTGGCCGTGTCGGCCACCAAGAGGTTGCCGTTGGCATCGAGGGCCAAGGCGGTGGGCGCATACAGGGTCTGGTCGTTGGGCGTGGTTGCGCCGCCGTTGGCCTGAGCGCGGAAGAAGTCCGGCTGGCCGATAACCAGGTCGGCGGTGTCGCCAGCCTTGGCTTTCCTGGCATCACAGTAGCCCAGGACGCGGTTGTTGAAGGTGTCGGCGATGTAGAGGCGGGGCACCGACCGCGTGTCCACAGCCAGCGCGCCGCCCAAGTTCAGGAGCTTGCGCGGGTCGCCGGTCTCGGCCGGGCTGAGCCGGTAGACAGCCATAAACAACTCACGCCCTTCGATCAGATTCAGGGCGGTGTAATCGAATCCCGTCTGGCCCAGCACACGGCTGGCGCTGGTGGAGCCCTGCGGGAAGACGATCACCCGATTGTTCAACGAGTCCACGACCAGGAAATCGTTGCCCGCGACGGCCACGTCGACGGGAAGTGACAGCCCGCTGGCGCCGGCGGCGGAGGCATTCGATATCAGGTCCGGCTGGCCAATGACGGCGGTGGCCGGGGGCGAGGAGTTGTCCGAGGGCCAGAACTCGTAAGCCGGGAACCGCAGAATGCGGTTGTTCCCTATGTCAACCACAAGAATCTCGCCGTTGGCGAGCGCTCTGAGGGCCCCCGGCGTGTTGAGACTTTGGGCGGTCGGGGGATTCAAGGCTCGCCCCTGCGTACCGTAGACCCCTCCAATGACCCGGGTGGCGCTTTGTCCGCTGAAGAAGTTGGGCGTGAAGACGAGGACGCGGTGCATGGCGTCGGCGACCAGCATCCGGCCGCCCCGGTCGAAGGCCAGCCCCGCGGGCGTGTTCATCTGGTTGAGGTGGGTCGGGTCAGCGGTGGTGGTGGCGGTCGTGAAGTCGCCCTGGCCCAGAACCATGTCAGCGGTGCCCTGTATGCGGCCACTGGCGTCTGCGGGGAAGCGGAGCACGCGGTGGTTGCCGGCGTCAGTGACCCACAGGTTGCCGGCGCCGTCGAAGGCCATGGCGGCGCGCTGCGGGCACACGTGGTCCGGCTCGGCGGTACACAGAGCGGCGCTGCTGAAGGAGAGCCGCAGGGAGGTGGCGCTAGTACCCGCCGCGAAGGTACCGAAGCTGGGCTGACCGATCACCTGATCGGCAACCTTGACGGGATCGGCCTGCGCAAACGGCTTGGGGTAGCGGAGAATGCGGTTATTCCGGGCGTCGATGACGTACAGGTTGCCCTGCGCATCGACCGCCAGGCCGGTGGGACGCCACAGGCCGAACTGGACGGCGTTGGCAGGGCCCTGCGGATCGGTGGAGAACATGTCGACCTGGCCGATGACGGCATCGGCGGGGGCGCCGTTCTGGAACGCGGAGGCGTCGCGCCAGGCCAGGACGCGGTTGTTGAACGTGTCGCTCACGTAAACGATGGGCGTAGGGGCCGAGGTGTCGATGGCGACACCCTGCGGGCCGTTCAGCTCGCGGCCCTCGACCAGGTTCGGTTCCGTGGACTTGAGCGCAAGGGATGTCTGTCCGATAACGCGGGCCAGGACCATGTCAACGTTCGTCTGCCCATGGAGGCCGGACTCGAACAGCATCAAGAGACCACCGAGCAACAGAGCTTTTGCGTATCTCATAGGCGTGTACGTGAAATCGGGACGCGGGCGCGACTTGGCTCTAAGATAGCACCTCCCAGAGCCGCGTGCCAAGGCACAGTGTACATCGTTAGGCGGCGCGCGGGGGCAGCTTGGTGGGGCGGAGCGGCAGCTCCGCGGCCGACCACCTGGACGGCCCCACTGCTGCGTGACGTGGCCGCCCCGCGCGGGCAAGGCTGCCCGCCCCACACGCCGGCCCCGTGTAGCCGCACAAGCCCTGCGCTAAACTCATGGATTGAACCCCGATACGGCATACCAGCGGCCTCGCGTGTGCGCCGTCAGCTACCTGAATACGGTGCCGCTGGTGTGGGGGATGCTGCACGGGGCGCAGCAGGGCCTCTTTGACATCGTGTTCCGCCTGCCCTCGGAGTGCGCGGATCGGCTGGAGAGGGGCGAGGCCGATGTCGGGCTGGTGCCGTCGGTGGAGGTGGAGCGGCTCGGTCTGGAAGTCATCCCCGGCGCCGGAATCGCTTGCCGCGGCCCGGTGCGGAGCATCCTGCTGATCACCAAACGGGCGCCGGAGCGGATCGCGACGCTGGCGGCGGACTCGAGCTCGCGGTCCTCGGTGATGCTGGCGCGGATCGTGCTGGCGCGGCGCTATGGGAGCCAGCCGCGGCTGATCTGGATGCCGCCGGAGGCGACGGCGATGCTCGAAGCCGCCGACGCCGCGGTGATAATCGGCGACCCGGCGCTGCGGCTGAACCTCGAGGCGCTGCCGTATGGGACGCTCGATCTAGGGGGCGAGTGGGTAGCGATGACCGGGCTGCCGATGGTGTTTGCCGTCTGGGCACGCCGCCCGGAGGCGCCCGCCGAAGGGCTGGCTGAGGCGCTGGCGGGCTCGTGCCGCTTCGGCGTGGAACACCTGGAGGAGATCATCCGAGGCGAGGCGGCCAAGCGTAACATCGAGGAAGCGGTGGCGCGCGACTACCTGACGCGGCGCATCGTGCTGGAGCTGGGCGAGCGCGAGTACGAGGGGATGCGGCTGTTCCAGCGGTACGCGCGGGAGTACGGACGGTCCGCGCCCGGCCGAGGGGCGACGCGGTGATGAGACGCGAGGAGGCCCTGGACCTGTTCCGCAGCCCGGACCTCATCGCGACCGGCATGGCCGCCGACGCGGTGCGCCGCAAACTGCACTCCGAGGGCGTGGTCACCTACATCATCGACCGCAACATCAACTACACAAACTTCTGCACCGAGTACTGCACCTTCTGCGCGTTCTACCGGCCGCTGGGTCATCCGGAGGGCTACATCCTGGCGAAGGAGACGATTTTCGAGAAGATTCGGGAGACCATCGAGCTGGGCGGCACCGGCATCCTCATGCAAGGCGGGCTGCACCCGGAGCTGAAGATCGAGTGGTACGAAGACCTGCTGCGGTCGATCAAGCAGCGGTTCAGCATCCACCTGCACTGCTTCTCCTCGCCGGAGATCGTCAACATCGCCGAGGTGAGCGGACTTTCAGTGCGCGAGACGATCGCGCGGCTGAGGGACGCCGGCCTGGATTCGATTCCGGGCGGCGGGGCGGAGATACTCGACGACGCGGTGCGGCAGCGCGTCAGCCGGCTGAAGTGCTCGACCGAGGAGTGGGCCGGCGTGCACCTGGAGGCGCACCGGCTGGGCATGCGGACCACGGCGACCATGATGTTCGGCTGCGGCGAGACCGACCAGGAGCGGCTGAATCACCTTGACGTGGTCCGGCGGATTCAGGAGGAAACCGGCGGCTTCACGGCGTTCATCCCCTGGACGTTCCAGCGCGAGAACACCGCGCTGGCGCGGTCGGTCAAGGAAGAGACTACGGGGGTGGAGTACCTGAAGACGCTCGCCATTTCGCGGCTCTACCTGAAGAACATCGACAACCTGCAGGCCTCCTGGGTGACGCAAGGGCTGAAAACGTGCCAGTTGGCGCTGCGCTTCGGAGCCAACGACGTGGGCAGCGTCATGATCGAGGAGAACGTGGTGTCCTCGGCCGGCACGCACCATCGGGCTTCGGAGGAGGAGCTGCGGCGCATCATCCGGGACGCGGGGTTCGTTCCCAAGCAGCGGGACACGCTGTACCGGACGCTGTTTCTGAACTGAGCGCGGAGAACCGTGGCCGGCCGGGGGCGCCGGGGTTAGCCCGATCTTCTCACACGCCTTCGGCTGCGGCTTGCGGGAGGCCGGTATCTTCTGCGTTGCGCTCGGGGTGAGTCCTCGACGTACTGTTCAAGTACGCCTGCGGGCTCACCCCTTCGCGCGCCTTGAATCTACCGGCCTCGCGCGGCGCCTCGCTTCGAACGGTGTGAGAAGATCG
>JBEKLJ010000261.1:0-4159 GCA_050010255.1 Bryobacteraceae bacterium | reverse complement strand
CACCTGTCGGCGGTCGATGGGCTCAAAGCGAGGAGCGGAGTCGTTTGGTTCCACGTTCCAGTTTACGGGCGCCGCAACAGAACGGAAGAGAAATGTTCGATTGTTTCACAGCTTCCTGGCCCGGATTTCGGACTTAGGCGTTGTTGCCCAGTTGGAAGAGAGGTTCGGCGCCGCCGGCGTGAGCGAGCAGGCGCTTGGTCTCGGCCTCGGTGACGGGCTGAAAGCTCTGGGCCAGGTCCATCGCCAGGCGGAACCAAGCGGGATTCCCCGGTGGAACCGCCGCGGTGATAGGTTGCGAGAGCGTCCAACGCCAGGCCAGCGAGGCTTCCTCGGGCAGCGTGCACGGCTCGTACCAGCACTTCGGCGTACGCTGACCCTCCGGCAGGTTCGCAGGATACTTGCCCCGGGCCATGGCCTTGATGGCGAGAAAGCCCATTCCCTTGCCGCGCGCGTGCTCGAGCACCTGCGGCCCGAAGTTGGCCTTGGAGAACAGCACGTAGTTCGCGGGGAAGAGGATGGTGTCGAAGCGGGCGCGATCCATGGCGGCCAACGCCGTCTCCACCGAATGGGCAGAAAAGCCGAGGAAACGCACCTTGCCCGCCCTCTGCGCGGCCAGGAAGGCCTCCATGGCGCCGTTCGGGCCGAAGACCTTGTCGAGATCCTCGGTCTTGGTGAGAGCGTGGTGCTGGTAGAGATCCAGGTGGTCGGTGCGAAGCAGCTTGAGCGAATTGTCGAGCTCGGCCTCGACGCCGGCCTTGTCGCGGCGGTTGGTTTTGCAGGCGAGGAAGCAGCGGTCTCGATAGGGTTCGAGCGCCGGCCCCAGGCGCTCTTGAGCGTTGCCATACGTCGGAGCCACGTCGAAATAGTTAATGCCGCGGTCAAAGGCCTCGGCCACCAGGTTGTTGGCGAACGACTGTTCGACGGACATCACCGCGGTGCCGCCGAAGCCGAACATGGAAAGGCGCTCACCCGTCTTGCCCAGCGGCCGCCTGGCGATCGGGTTCGCCGGCGACTTCGCGGCGGCGCCCAGCTCACGGGATGGAGCAAGCAGTGCCGCGGTGGCCGTTCCCTGTTTCAGAAAGTCTCGTCGGTCCATCAGGCGCTCCCTTTCTTAGGGTACTGGAAATGCCTGTGGCCCCGCCCACCCGCGATGCTGCTACGAGCGGTTCGTCAGCGGACCAGCACATCCTCGCACTGGCCCTCGCCACGGCATGGCAATGATCAGATGTGAAAGGACTGTGATTGGTCGGGGCGAGTGGATTCGAACCGCCGACCTCCTGGTCCCGAACCTGAGCGAGGTCCTTCCAGAAATGGTAAGAAATCGGGTGCTTCCAAGTCTCTGACGACGAAGCAATTGCGTGCTGCTTGCTGAAATCGATTGCGGCCTGTGGAGCTCGGGTGCTCTCGCCGCTACAGAATCGTCTACACCACGCACAACGTCGGGCCGGGCCTGGAACGCTGGCCTACGGGAGCGTGGGCGTGTCCGAGACGTCTTGCGCCGCGAGCTAGGAACAAGCCAGACCGGCGTTTCGCGGGGTCCTCACAAATCATGCATCCGGACCATACCCCCTATGGTCAAGTTCCCGACACTGCGGGCACTGCATCAACCGCGAGCGCCTCTTACATCGCCAAGCCACGAGCCTCTCGATCTCAAGCTCCGCAAATGACTTGCGACGGTCTGGCGTTACAGGCCGTTTCGTGAAGTTTTCGCCGGACGATCACATCGCAGTACTTCGGCACCAGTTCGAACACGCGCTCCTGCCAGCCCGCCCTCTCGCACGCGATCAGCGTCGTTCTGCTGCCGCCGAAAGGATCGAGGACTGTACGGCGCGCCTTGCTGCTGTTCCGCAACGCGCGCTCGACCAGCTCGACCGGCAATCGGAGAATGCCTCGAGGGGCTGACGGATCACCGCCAGGGGGACCAGGCCAGACTCCCTGGTGCATACCCAGAGGGTCCACGCGCGACGCCGCCTCAAGCTCTGCTTTGTTTTCAAAGGCCCTACGCCGTCCCAAGGGGGGCCAGCGAGATGCTGTATATGATTTTGCGTGCAAGGAACCCACAGGGTTCAACAGGCTCATGTCCTGAGCTTTTGAATCTAACGGGAATCGCCACGTTGCGAGAGTTGCCTGCGGCCAGGGGTCACGCTGTCCGAGTTGGAGCGCTTCGCCCAGACCCAATCCGATACCGAAGCCGTGCTGGACATGCAGCGCGCCAAACGCAAGCTCTTCGACAGCTTCCGCAGGGCAGAGACTGCTTGAGACGCCCGCCACATGCGCCTCCCGTTGGTTCGGCGATCGACGGCCGCCAGGAGAAGCAAGCCACCGGCCATGAGTGGCCAAGCCGCCGGCTCCGGGACTGGATTGTCCACCGTCACTGAGTACGGCTCGCTCACGTCGAGGGTGCCCAGAAAATTCGCTCCGGATGTCGGGTCCAGCGGGTTGGCATCCCAGAACTCGAAGGTCAGTGTGAACTTCCCCGAGTCCATCGCGTATACCACGGCCGCCGGATCGATGGCCAGGCTCAGCAGGCCCAGCCCCAGAACCGGGTCGAAGCCCTGCGTGAACACATCTCCGGGTCCCAGAACCGGCGCGTCGTCTACCGACATGTTGATGAGCTGAGTTGGAGCGCCGACGTTGAAAATCGGATAGCCGAGGCTCTGGACGTCCAACCACACGCCGGCATTCGGATTCGTAATTTGGTAGCCCCACCCGACGGTCTGCCCGGGCAGCCCATCGATATCGGCGAGCGGGTAAAGCGTCCAGTCCACCGCCAACGTCCCGGCGCTGAGCTGCAGCGCAGTGCTCAGAATCAATGCGGCAAGTAATCCGAACCTGGCTCTCATCTGCCTCTCCTCTTACCGGAAGACCGTGACGGTGAAACTGAACGAAAAATATTGTTGTCCCTGGCCGGACGGGACCGCGCACAACCCGGAAACCGCCAAATTGAAACGCCCCAGTGTCGGCGCCACAGTGGCCTTGAGGACCTGACTCGAATTCGCGCCGGCGTTAATCGGGCCGTAGAAGAGTGGCAGGGCCGACAGCAGCTTGAACGTGCCGGAGCCGACTAGCGGCGTGGCTGAAACCCATTGGATCTGTGGAACCGTGCAGTTCCCAGGGCCGAGGTCCGTGAGCCTCAGCGTGTAGTCCCGTTCGTTCATCGTCTGCCCGCTTGTGGTCGCGACCACCGCGCCCTGCATGGAGGGCTGGAGCGCGTAGAAGTTGGCGACCATGTGCATGTCTTGTCTGACAGTTATATTAGGCACGGGGTTTTCGTTGAAATAGAAGCCGGAGAATCCGTTGAAGACATAGCCTGGATTCGCGGTGGCGGTGAAGGTGATCGAATCGTTGTTGTAGTAGTAGCCGCTCGGCGGGGTGACCACGCCTCCCGCGGGTGGACTCGCCGCGGTGGTGATCAGGCGTCTGGGAAGGAGCGCGCGGATTGCGAAGTTTCCCTGGTCGGAGATATAGAGATTCCCCCAAAAATCCCCCGCGATTGCGCTGGGCGAATTGAACTGGGCCGCCAGCGCGTCTCCGTTGTCTCCCGAATAGCCCGGTCCCAGAGCATGGTTGCCGGCGATCGTGACGAGGTTGGTTGTGCCGGCAGGGATCTCCCGAATCAGATTGTTACCAGTGTCGGCGAAGAAGACATTGCCGCTTAAGTCGACGTAGACCCCTTGGGGAGAACATAGCTGGACCGTCGCAGCGACACCGTCGCCATTGTACCCGCACACGCCCGTGCCGGCCACGGTGGTGACGATTCCGGTGCTGGGGTCGACCTTGCGGATGCGGTTGTTGCCGGTGTCGGCGAAGTAGGTCGTGAACGAGGAGCCATTGGCGATACCCGAGATGGCGGTCGGGTTGGAGATCTGGGTGCTTGCAGCGGGATGACCGTCGCCGTTGAAGCCGGCGGCGCCGGTGCCCGCGATGTCGTGGATGAGGCCGTCGGTTGTCGTGACCGAGCGTATCCGGTTATTGCCCGTATCGGCGAAATACAAGGTCCCGGTCAACGGATTGTTGGCAATACCGGCCGGCAGGTTGAGCATCGCGCTGGCCGCCGCGGCGTTGGTGTCGTAGCCGCAGCTTCCGGTACCGGCGACGGTAGTCATACGTAGCCCCGCATCCAACTTGCGAATGACGCAGTTGTTTGTGTCGGAGATGT
>JBEKLJ010000260.1:0-4186 GCA_050010255.1 Bryobacteraceae bacterium | reverse complement strand
CCCGGCCTGGGCCTCAGTCCGGTGTGATCGCGCCGGGCTCCGCCGGGACGTCCGGGGCCTGCAAGGCGCGCGTGGTGTGATCGAGGCTCTCGAGGCGCTCCAGCTCCTGCGGCGAGGCGGCCTCGAGATCCTTAAACCGGCGCGCGCTCACCAACACGCGGGCCTCGAGCGATCCCACGGCGTTGTTATAAGCCGCGACCGCACGGTCAAGGCCTTTCCGTAGCTCTTCGAAGTGGCCGCCCAGCGTACACAACCGGTCGTAGAGCTCCTTGCCGAGGTCGGAGATCCGTTGCGCATTCTCGGCCAGCTTCTCCTGCTTCCAGCCGTAAGCCACCGCCTTTAGGAGCGCGATCAGAGTGGTGGGCGTGGCCATCACCACCCCCGCGCCGATGCCGCACTCGATCAGGTCCGGCTCCTGCTCCAGCGCCGCGCTGAAGAAGACCTCGCCCGGCACGAACATGACCACGAATTCCGGCGTCTCGGTGAACTGCTGCCAGTAGGCCTTGGCGCCGAGCCGGCCGATGTGCGCCCGCACCTGCGCGGCGTGCTCCTTGAGCTTCTGCGCGCGCCCGGCGTCGTCGGGGGCTTCGAGCGCCTCCAGGTAGGCCTTGAGCGGCACCTTAGCGTCGACGACTACGCACTTGCCGTTGGGCAGATAGACCGTCATGTCGGGCCGGAGCGGGCCGTCCTCGGTGGCCAGGTACTCCTGCTGCGTGAAGTCAAAATGCTCGGCCATGCCCGAAAGCTCGACCACGCGCTGCAACTGCAGCTCGCCCCAGCGGCCGCGCGCCTTGGGCTGGCGCAGCGCCTGCACCAGGTTCACGGTCTCGGATTGCAGCCGCACCTGGGCCTCCGACATGAGCTTGACCTGCTCGCTCAGCCCGGCGTAGGCCCCGGCGCGCGTCTTCTCCAGCTCCTGAATCTGCCGGTCCACCTTCTCGAGCGACTCGCCGATGGGCTTGACGAGATGCTGGATGGCCTGCTCGCGGCTTTCGAGCTCGCTCTTCGCGGTTTGCTGGTGCTTCTCGAGCGTCTCCTTGGCCAGCGCCAGGAAGGCCTGGTTGTTGCTCCTCAGCGCGTCGGCGGCTAGCGCGCTGAATGCGTCCGCCAGGCGTTGCCGCGCGTCTTCGAACGCCGCCAGCTTCTCCTGCGCGGACCTGCGCTCCTGCTCGAGCGCGCCACTGAGCTCGGCCTCGCGGGCGCGCAGGCGCTCGGCCAGCACGGCGCGGTCCGAGCGGGCCCACAGCCAGACGGCCGCCGCCCCCACAAGGATGCCCAACAGGAGCCCGATTAGCGCTTCCATGGTGACCAACGATTCTACATCCCACGGCGCCCCGGCGACAGCGGCCCGAATCGGAGGCGCGATGGTCTAAGGCGTGGAGCCGGAGCAACCACGTGCTTACGCGCGGGGTTCGGTAGCGGATCCGAGCTGCGTCAGGTCGGGGACGTCCTTCAGCTCGACCTTGAGGCCCGCGGCGCGGTAAGCGTCCAGGAGCGCGCCGGCGGCGGGCGGATGGAGCGGCGGGACGCACCGGCTGCCGGGCTCCTGCTCGACCAAAAGCCGGTAGCGATCGCGGATCAGCGTGCTCGCGAAAACGCCTCCGGCGTAAGAGACACGGGCCGGCTCGCCCGGCTCGAAGAGCTGGCGCCGAACCGCGGAGGCCAGCAGCGCCAGCTCCGCGGCCGCCTTAAGCAGCAAGCCGCGCGCGACCTGGTCGCCCTCGTCCGAGGCGCGCTCGATGAGCCGCGCAAACTCCGCGATGCGCGGGCGCGGGAACTCCCGGGTGTAGAAGCGGTGGAGGAGCTCGTTGGCCGTCTTGGCGCCGCCGGCCTCCAGGAAGGCCTGCCGCAGTTTGGTGGCGGGCCCCCAGCCCTCCTCGTGGCGCAGGGCCGCGCGCAGGCCCTGCCGCGCCAGGTCGAAGCCGCCGCCCTCGTCGCCGAAGAGGAAGCCCCAGCCGCCGGCGCGCGCCGTCTTCCCCGCCCCGTTGCGCCCGAAGGCGATGGAGCCGGTTCCCGCGATGGTGACGATGCCCGGCTCGCCGCCGGTGGCGCCGGTGAGCGCGATGAGCGCATCGGTGGTCACGATCAGCCGCTCCGCACGGAGGATCTCGGCCAGGATTCCCCGCTTGTCCTCCGGCCCGCCGCTGAAGCCCAGGCAGGCCGCCTCGAAGCGCACGCCTGTAGGCTCGAGGCCCGCCGCGCCGCACGCCGCGGCAAGCGCTCCGCTGACCGCGGCAGTGAACTTCTCCCGGCCTTCCGCGGTGCCGACGTGGTTCGACGGCCCGGCGGCGCCGGCGCCCAGCACGCGGCCGCCGGGGTCGCCGATGAGCGCCGTGGTGCTCGATTGCCCGCCGTCCACTCCGAGGAAAAACCGCATGTCACTCCACGCGATACAGCCGCGCGCCGTTGCGCTCGGCGATGAGCACAAGGCCCCATTCGGCCGTCCTGGCGCGCATGTCCGGAGCGACCGGGTCCGAATCGAAGGCCAGCAGGTACTCGATGCCCTCCCAGCGCAGCTCGCGCGTAATCAGTCTTCGCAGCGCAGCCGGCTCGGGAACGTCGATGGCATGGGGCTCGCCGGCCAGCAACCGCCACGGACCCTCCTCGCCCTGCCCCTCCAACTGCAGCCTCACGTCCGACTGGTTCGGGGGCGCATCCAGGACCACGGCGTCGATTCGCTCGCTCCGGCCGAAATCCACCTCGACCCACTCGCCCTTGAACAACGGCTGCCAGCTCCGCCAGCGCGTCACCAGGCTGTTATCGAAGGCCATCTGGACTTCCCACGAGTTCGGATGCGCGCGCAGCCGCCACTGCGGCTCGCGCGGCAGCTCCCGGCGGCCGTCAAACACCCGGAACTCGGTGATGCTCCACTGGTTCTCGGACCTCGCGGCGGTCTCGACCACGCGCACGCGCCGCATGGTCTGCGGCGGGAAGCGGAACATCAGCCGCCGGGTGGGCCGCCAGTCGCCGAACTCCACCATTCGCACCATGTCGAAGAGGTTGTTGCTCCAGGCGCACTCGTAGCTGCCAAGCACCTGGCGCGAGCAATACGCCGCCGGCGGCGCCGACAGCGCGAACACCCGGGCCTGCGGCGGCACCTCCTGCTCCACCATGCGCGCGACGGCGTAATCGGGCTTGCGGCGCTCCAGGTACCGCTGCTCGGGTTCGATGCGCAGCGCGGCTGCGATCGGGAACTGATCCAACCGCACGGCGTTCCGATCGCAGTACGCCTTGGTGATCGGCGGCCACGACGTGAGCACGTGCATGGCGACCACCAACGGCGCCATGGCCTTCCATCTCACCAGCACCAGGCCCATGGCGAGCGCCACGAATGGCAGAGGCGAAATCAGGAAGCGCGCGCCGATGTTCCAGGGATAGGTGGAAAGGAACAAAGCAGCCGCCAGCAGCAACTGCCGCCCCTGCCGGAAGCGCAGCGCCAACAGCGCGACGGGCGCAAGCAGGAACACCACGCCCAGGAAGCCCTGGAGTCTGTCCCCGCGCACGGTCACTTCCAGCGGGGTCTGCCAGAAATGGGCGAAGCCGCCCCAGTGCGCGAGCTGATTCCGGTACGCCTGCTCCAGCCCGATGTGGACCCAGGGATTGGGAAACCACTGGTTGTAAAACGGGGCGAACGGGTTGCCGGTCTGGATCCAGTTCTTGAGCACCCAGGGCGCGACCAACGCCAGGGCGCACAGTGCCACCAGCGCCAGCGGGCGCGCGGGATTCCGCCGCGCGCGGTAGGTCTTCCACCCCACGAATGCCACCGCGTAGGGGATGGCGAGGAAGGCCGTGTACTTCATCGCGTAGGCGAAGCCGGCGAGCAGGCCGATGACGACCAGCAGCCCCGGCCGCCGTTCCTCGTCCCAAATCTGGAGCGCGTAGAACAACGCGAAGAGCACGCAGGCGACGGCGACGTCGATGTACGCCGTCGTGCCGTCGTAGCCCACCATCGGGCTCAGATACACCAGCAGCGCGCCCGCGACGCCCGCCGCCGCGAAGCCGAAACGCCTGGCGTAGAGCATCATCCCGAACGGCAGCGCCACCAGGAAGGCGAAGTGCACCAGCGCCGCGGAGGAGTGTTCCCCGAAAGCGAACGCGAACAGGTACAGCAGCTCGGTCCCCTGCGAGAGGTACGAGTACATGCTGCTGCTGACGTGATAGAAGCCGTGCGCGCCCAGGTAGCGGC
>JBEKLJ010000259.1:0-4200 GCA_050010255.1 Bryobacteraceae bacterium | reverse complement strand
ATCCAAACCTTGTTGGAGCCGTCCTCGCGCAGGATGCCGAAAACGGTCTCGCCGCGCGACCAGTCCCAGTGGAGCGAGCCGCTGTTGGCGGCGGCGAAGCCCAGCGCGAGCTTGCGCTCGACCAGGCCGGCAGCGGCTACTTCGTCCCAGCGCCAGGTCGAATCCAGCCGCCACACCGGCTGCACGCCCGTCTCGCCGATCAGGTTCGGCCTGCCCGGCCGCTTGGCGGCCAGTGAGTCCCAAAGCAACGCATCGTCCTGCCACCAGCTATGGTTGACCGTGAAGTCCACGCCCGCGCCGCCGTAAAACTGGGTCAGCGTACGGGCCGTGACACCGCCTTCGTCCTGGCCGACGGTGACGAGTTGCCGGCTGCCGGTTGCTCGGATCGCCGCGATCATCTCCCCGACCCAGTGGTTGAAGGCGTCCTGCGCAAAAAGGTTGTAGTCGAGCGCCTGCACTTGGTTCGGCGCACCGTAACGGCGAAACTCGAGCTGCTCATCCGAGGGCAGTGGGACCGAGCCCAATCGGAGCTGATCGGCTGGCGCGCTCCAGGCGTCGGCCAGCTTTTCGATCGAGCCATAGCGCTGCTCCAGCCAGCGGTTCCAGGCCGCCACCTCGGTGGGGTCGCCGTTCGGCGCTGTGCGCCATAGGCGCCGAGGGTTCGAGAAGCTGGGCTCGTTGATGAGATCCCAGCTCAGGAACGGCACGTCGCGGAAGCGCCGCACGATCGAAACGACCCAGTTCTGCTGAGCGCGAAGCGCCACCGGGTCGGTGTAAGGGTTCGAACCCGGGCCGAGCTGGACCAGCTCCTGGCCCGGCTCGCGCCGGATGGTTTGCGGGTCGAAGGAGAAGAACGTGAACTGGACCTGCATGTGGTGCCGCGCGGCCGAGAGAAGGTAGGCTTCGACAGTGCGCAAGAAGCGCTCGGTGGCGGCGCCGGTCATCCGCTCCGCGTAATCGGCGTTGCCGAGCCAGATTCCCGTGCGGACGAAAGTCACGCCAGCTCGTTCCATCTCGGCGAAATCGCGATCCCAGCCGTAGGCGTTGCCGCTGCCCTCGAACCAGCCGCTGTAAGGATCGGTGGTGAAGTAGTTGGTGCCGACGGGCAGGTAGGGTGCGCCGTCCAGTGAGAAGTAGTCGCCCGCGACGCCCAACCTCTTCCCGCTCGCGAGCAGCGTCCGGTCCCGCACCCAGAAGCCGGTGGTGTAAACCTCGCGTGGCTGGTCCCCCTCCATGTACGTGCCGCGCACGGTGTACAATCCTGGCCCCAGCTTCCTATCGAACGTGACGCTCTCCGCCACCAGGTCGCCCGAGCAGGGGACCTCGGCCGTTCCCAGCGGCCGCGATCCCGCCAGCAGCTCCAGCCGGATGGTTCCCCTCAATGGCTCGCCGCGCCGCTGCTTCCGAGCGTTGCCAAGCTGCGCGATCACCCGCGGAATCTCACCCTCGCTAAGCGTCGCGCTCGCGATCTCCAGCCGCAGCCATTCTGTTCCCAGCGATGCATACCGCGCGGCGCTGCGAATCAGCGCGATCCCGCCCGGCGAAGACCAGTAGTCGGGAGCCGGCTCGAAGTTGAGGAAGACGCAGCGCGCGCCGAACATCGTGCTGTCCGTTCGGAAGTGGTCGAGCTTCGTCACCGGCGCAGCCGTCCGCTGGCCGCTCGAGTCCAGGAGATAGCCCAAACCCGACGCCGTCCCGACGAACACACGCGCGGCACCGACATCCACGGCGGGCAGATACGCCACCCCTTCATCCCAGGCGAAGCGCGCGAAGTCCCTCTGCGGGGCCTCGTAGAAATGCCAGAGACCGAGACGGCGGGCGTAGCTGTTCTGCGGCCGGCCGGCGGCGAACTGGCCCTGTTCGCGGCGGACCGGCACGAATAGCGGCCGGCCGCCGAGCACCAGCAGGTTGCCGCCGGATGTCAGGTGCTTCTCGATCTCGGTCCAGGCTTCGACGGGAAACGCCGAGCCGTAGGGTAACACCAGCAAATCGGCGCCCTTCAGCGAATCCGGCTGCCGCAGCTCATCCAAGCTCTTGAAGACGGGGCTCGGCAGCGCCTCTTCCAAGGTTTGCCGTCGAAGCGGCTGGCTATCGACGGTGGGAAAGCCGTCCTGCCAGAAGACGACGACATCGGCCTGGCAGGCGCATGACAGAAGCAGCAAGGTGGCGGCAACGCGCATAATCCGAGTCTCCCGCGAGAGGCGCAATTATAACAGAGCCGCCCGCCGATTCAGCGCGCTCGAGGCTAGTGAATGCCTGGCAGCGGGTCAGTTTCCGGGTTGCCGACGATGCGGGCAGAGTTGTGTTGGCAGTTGGCAACAGGCCCGTATCAAGTGGCTGTCTGGCCCAATCGATCAGGGATACCTGACGGCGCCTTTCGCGCCCTCCTCACAGTTTCGGGAGGGCGTCCTCCACAACGTTCTTGGCTAAGCTGTACACCTTCCACTTCGCTTCAAGCCTCTGGCGGATCTTCGCCCAGTAGTCTTGGCTCCGCACCACGGTGGACACTTCTGATCCGGCACCGGTCACCTCCTGCATCGCCTCGACATACCATTCAAGCGCCATCGTCGCGTAGTTCTTCAAGCGCTGTCCTGTTGTCCTACTCACGGCGACATCTCCCCGAAGCTTGTTCAGAAAGGTCTTGCCGTTACGCTCATGGAGGATTATGGCCATTGCAGCGAGCACAAAGAACTTAGCTCCGCGCTTCAGGATCGCGACGCGCTCATGCGACTGCTTCTGGACGGCTTGCTCCAGTTCACTCTTAACCACGTCAGCCGCGACGGAGGCCGCCTGCCAAACCAAAATGACCTCCTCAGGACGGATCTGGTCTGGAAACACTTCGCCGTAGTGGGCCGAAAAAATGCGGCCCTTGTCCTTGTATGCAATGGAGGGCAGGCCCCGGAACGCGGCAAGGTACTGTGCCACGAGATCAAGCGAAATTGCGCACAACGGCCCGCAGCCAGATCGCCTGAATTTCTTGCGTTCCGACGGGGAAAGTTGCCTTGTCTCACCCTTTCGAAGGATGTAGAAAAAGGGTTGAGGCAACGCGGCGAGTTCCTTCTTGAGTCGCTTCTGCAATTTGTCCTGTGCGCTCAGATCCCAAAGCCGGATTGGGTTCTGCGAATTCGTGTATCGGATGATGGAATCGATAGCGCGCTCTGGTGCGGCGATGAATCTAGCCAACACTTGCACCCTGCGAGCGGCTGACGCGGAGGAGTTGGCAATCGACACGGTGGTCTGGCAGCCATTGGCGATGCTGAAATTCGTAAGATCGAGCTTCCCGCTATCGAGGTTGTAGCTGTCGCAGACAAATGTAACGCCGTTGTTGTACGCCCAAAAGTTTGGCCTCTCACTTTCAGAGTCGATCGTGTCCCGGATGCCGGCATTCACTCCGCCCTTTCGGGCACCAAGAAAAAGCCGCACATCGCGGTCGAACAAACGATCGTGATGGTTCGAGTACAGCTCGCGCAGCTGACCGCCGCTGATAGTCGTCACCAAGGCCTTGCCGAAGCCTCCCTTTTCTTCAAACCAGCGGCTCGCGTCACAAGTCAACGTTGCAGTTCCGATACGCGTGGCCTGATCGATTCGCTCGCTGTGCTCAGCGATCAGATTCGGGAGGTGGACAACTCGGCAGGAACGTGACGGGACATTCCCTGCCTCAGTAACGTTGAACTGCCTCGCCGCATCGTCCACGTCTTTATGCGGCGGCCCACAGTAGACATAGAGGTACTCGATCGAGAACCCACGGCCAATCACCTCGCGATACTCGCGGGCCGCCGCTGCAATATCGTTTCTTCCGTCGCGCTCCAGCGACTCGGGATCCTTGAGCCAATCGGTGGTATGAATCAGCCCCAGTAGCTCGCCCTTCTTGCCCTTGTACTGGCCCTTCGCGTTGAACTTGAGCTGGCCGATCAAAACCCGCGCCGCCTCTTCATCGAGGTAGAAGAAATCAACGTCTTTGTCGTTGCCGCCGTCGTAGGAGACTGCCTCGTAGGCTTCGTCCTCCTCCAGCTCCAGACTGTCCACCGCATACCATAACCCGAAGGCCTTCCCTTCGGTAAGGGTGTAGCGCTTTCGGTACTGCTGAACCTGATGACCGAGGTACTTCAGAAACTCATCTTGAGTCATTCAGACGTGCCCTTTCTCCCACTATGGCCTTCACTCACTCCTGCCTGCCGGGGGTGCGGTCTGACTCCTTGG
>JBEKLJ010000258.1:0-4261 GCA_050010255.1 Bryobacteraceae bacterium | reverse complement strand
ATGCTGCGGCCGTCGCTCGACCGCGGCGAGATCGAGGCGCGGCTGGATGCCGTGGAGGATTTCTGCCGCGCGGCGATTCTGAGGGCCGAGGTCCGTAAGACGCTCGCGGAGGTGCTCGATCTGGAGCGGCTGCTGGCCAAGATCACGCTCGGCACGGCGGGGCCGCGCGAGGTGCTGGCGCTCGGACGCTCGCTGGGGAAGACGCCCCGGCTCAAACAGCTTGTTCTCACCCGAGAGACGCCCGGCGCCGGTAAGCGCCGGACGCAGGGGATTGCGGAGAATCTCGACGACGTCGCAGAGGTTCGGGAGCGCATTCTCAGCACGATCGCGGACGATCCGCCGGCGAGCCTGGCCGACGGGGGCACGATTCGCGACGGGTGCCACGCCGAGCTGGATGAGCTGCGCGACCTGAGCCGGAACAGCCGGCAGCACATCGCGCGGATCGAGGCGCGGGAGCGCGAGCGCACGGGCATCTCTTCGCTCAAGGTCCGCTTCAACAACGTCTTCGGCTTCTACATCGAGATCTCCAAGCCGAATCTGCACCTGGCGCCCGCCGACTACGAGCGCAAACAGACGCTGGTGAACGCCGAGCGCTTCACCACACCGGAGCTGAAGGAGCTGGAGCGCAAGATCCTCCAGGCCGAGGAGCGCATCCTCGAGCTGGAGCGGGAGATCTTCGCCCAGGTGCGGGCGTTTGCGGCCTCGCACGCCGCGCGCATCCGCGCCACCGCGGCGGCCGTGGCCGAGCTCGACGTTACGGCGGCGCTGGCCGAAGTCGCCGTTCAGGACCGCTACGTACGGCCGAGGTTCTCCGACTCCGGGGAAATGAGAATCGTCGCCGGGCGGCACCCGGTGATCGAGAAGCTCACCGAGCGCGAGGCCCAGCGCTTCATTCCGAACGATCTCTACCTGAGCGAGCGGGAGTTCATCGCCGTCATCACGGGGCCGAACATGGGCGGCAAGTCCACCTACCTGCGGCAGGCGGCGCTCGTGGCGATTCTGGCGCAGATGGGATCGTTTGTTCCGGCCGAGGAGGCGCTGCTGCCGGTGATCGACCGCGTGTTCACGCGCATAGGTGCCTCGGACAACCTGGCGCGGGGCCGCTCGACCTTCATGGTGGAAATGACCGAGACCGCGGTGATCCTCAACACGGCCACGCCGCGGAGCCTGATCGTGCTGGACGAGATCGGGCGGGGCACCGCGACCTACGACGGGCTGGCGCTGGCCTGGGCGGTGATCGAGCACATCCACGACCGCATCCGCGCCAAGACGCTCTTTGCCACGCACTACCACGAGCTGACCGAGCTGGCCGAGCAGCTCGACGGCGTCGGGAACTTGCGGGTCTCGGTGAAGGAAGCCGGCGACCAGATCATTTTCCTGCGGAAGGTGGAGCCGGGCGCGGCCGACCGCAGCTACGGGATCGAGGTGGCGCGGCTGGCGGGGCTGCCGCCGGAGGTGCTGGAGCGCGCGCGGCAGGTCCTGGCGCTGCACGAGAAGACCGAGCACCAGATGACCGAAGAACTCTCGCCGGGCGTGCGTCCGCCCGCCCCCCTTCAAATCTCCCTGTTCGAACCTGTAAACTATGAGATTGCCGGGCGCATCCGAAAACTGAATCTCGACGAGCTGCGGCCGATCGAGGCGCTGCGGCTGTTGGCGGAGCTGCAGGAGGAGCTGGGCCGAAAATGAGAGTCGCCGGCGTCATGAGCGGGACGTCGCTGGACGGCATCGACGTTGCCATCGTCGATTTCTCCGGACCGCGGCGGTTCCGGACCGTAGCCTTCCGCACCACGCCGTATCCGGAGCCCGTCCGCCAGGCCCTGCTCGGCATCTCCAACACCAGCGCGCAGACGGGCGAGGTCGCGCGCCTGCACTTCCTGCTGGGCGAGCTGTACGCCGCGGCGGTGCGGCGGACGTGTCAGCGCGCGGGCGTGAAGCTCAGCTCCGTCGAGTTAGTGGGCTGCCACGGGCAGACCGTCTTTCATGAGGGCGCGCGCATCAAGTTCTTGGGGCACCGGATCTCGAGCACGCTGCAGATCGGCGAGGCGGCGGTCGTGGCCGAGCGCCTGGGCATCCCGGTGATCTCCGACTTCCGGCAGCGCGACATCGCCGCCGGCGGCCGCGGGGCGCCGCTGGTGCCCTATGTCGACTACTTGCTGTTCCGCCACCCCCGGCGCGGCCGGGTGGCACTGAACATCGGCGGCATCGCCAACGTCACGGCGATACCGCCCGGCGCCGCGCCGGAGCGCGTGATCGCCTTCGACGCCGGGCCGGGCAATATGGTGATCGACACGCTCGTGGGTTTGCACACGCGCGGCCGGCGAAACTACGATCAGGGCGGCAGGATCGCGCGCCGGGGCAGGGTGAGCGACCCGCTGCTGGCCGGGCTGCTGGATGACGACTACTACCTCGAGGCTCCGCCCAAGTCGGCCGGGCGCGAGCAGTACGGCAAGGAGTACGCCGGCTGCCTGCTGGCGACCGGGATTCCGCTGCCCGACCTGATCGCAACGGCGACGGTGCTTACCGCCGCCTCCGTGGTCGAGAGCATCGAGCGCTTCGTCCGGCCCAAGATGCGGGTGGACGATCTGATTGTCTCCGGCGGCGGAGTGCACAACCCGCAGATCATGGGGTACCTGGCGGCGCTGCTGCCGGATGTGGCGATCGCGACCTCCTCGGAGTTCGGCATCGACGTGGACGCCAAGGAGGCCATCGCCTTCGCCGTGCTGGCTTACCAGACCTGGCGCCACCGGCCCTCCAGCCTGCCTTCGGCGACCGGCGCCCGTCATTCGGTGGTGCTGGGCAAGATCACGCGGTAACGAAACCTGGCTGACACCGGTTTCTTGTAGGGGTCGATCATGATCGACCCCTACCCGCCCAGGTCGGGTATATTGGAGTTGAGCCGTCCTTCCGACGCGGTGAGGTGCGAGAGCGGTTGAATCGGGCGGTCTCGAAAACCGTTGAGGGGGTGACTCCTCCGTGGGTTCGAATCCCACCCTCACCGCCATCTAATTGATACAATTAGCGTTAATCTAGCAGAAGCCATCTGCGTCCCTCTTTAGCGCAACTGTATCTCTTTGAAAAATGGCTGGCCCCAGCGAGGGCGGAGACACGGGCCCTCACCGCCGGACAGCATTCCTCCCTGCCTGAACGGTTGCCCCGTCGCGCCCTCGGCAGGAGGAATTGGCTACCGTACGCACAATAGGCTATTATTAGGCTACCGGGACGAAAAGGAGACTCGACTTGCTGACACTTGACCCGCGCAGATTGGCCCAAGCAACGGTCCCAGTCGGAACTGGTTGGCTGCTCGGCGCATGCATGGAGGCCCGAGGCAAACAGGACCTCTGGATCAGGCAGAAACCGGAGGTCCTGGACGTTCTGCGCGAGCAGGCCATCATCCAGAGCGCGGAATCGTCGAATCGTATCGAGGGCGTGACCGTGCCAGCGGACCGGCTGCGGCCACTGGTGATCGGACGAGCCAGGCCACGAGACCGCTCGGAGGAAGAGGTCGCTGGATACCGAGCGGCGCTGGATTGGATCTTCTCGCGAAAGCGCGCGGTCCCGATCGCTCCGGATGTCCTCAGACGGCTGCATGCCCTTGCCCAGGGCCGATCTTCCGGAGACGCCGGCGAATGGAAGAAGCGCGACAACGAGATCATCGAGATCCTGCCGAACGGCGAGCGCAGTGTCCGCTTCGTCCCAACCTCCGCCAAGGACACCCCAAGAGCCGTGGAGATGCTGTGCCGCAACTATCGCGCCGCCTGCGATGAGGAACGTGTTCCGCCGCTCCTGATCGTGGCGACCTTCGTCTTCGACCTCCTCTCGATCCATCCGTTTCGCGACGGGAATGGCCGTGTCTCACGGCTTGCGACATCGTTGCTGCTTCAATCGCACGGCTTTGAAGTCGCCCGGTACATCAGTCTGGAACGGTTGGTCGAAGAGAGCAAGGAGGAGTATTACCGGGTTCTCGAGCTGTGCTCCCAGCGGTGGCACGAAGGCAAGAACGAGATCATTCCGTGGTGGAACTACTACCTGGGCCTGTTGCGGAATGCCTACAAGGAGTTCCAGCGCCAGGTGGAATCGGTTGAGGCCCGCCCCGCCAAGAGCGATCTGGCTCGGCAGACCGTGCTCGCGCAGGTGGATCAGTTCACCTTAGCCGACGTGGCGGCTCTGTTGCCGGCGGCCAGCCCCCAGCTCGTTAAGAAGGTGCTCGCGGAGATGAAGAAGACCGGCAAGGTTCGACTCGTGGGCCGCGGGCGTGGCGCGC
>JBEKLJ010000257.1:0-4293 GCA_050010255.1 Bryobacteraceae bacterium | reverse complement strand
CGTGGGAGAAGTTCGATGTCCAGGTGCTCTCAAGCGGCACCCAGAGAGCGGCCGCGCTCGCGGCGCAGGCCGACGTTGCGATCGTGGTCGTCGGCAATAACACCACGATCAACGGCAAGGAGGCCGCGGACCGGCCCGACATCGTTCTGCCGCCCTCTCAGGAGGAGCTCATCCAGGCGGTGCATCAGGCCAATCCCAACACGGTGGTTGTGGTCGTCTCCAGCTATCCGTTCGCCATCAACTGGGCCCAGGAGAACGTGCCGGCGATCCTCTACACGTCGCACGGCGGGCAGGAACTCGGCAACTTCCTCGCCGACGTGCTCTTCGGCGACTACAACCCGGCCGGCCGGCTGACGATGACTTGGTTCAAATCGGCTGCCGACCTTCCGCCGATCGAGGACTTCGACATCCGCAGGGGCCGTACGTATTGGTATTTCGAGGGTGAGCCGCTGTATCCGTTCGGTCACGGGCTGAGCTACACGACGTTCGAATACCGCAACCTGGCGGTGACGCCCGGGGCGGCCGGCCCGCAGGATACGATCCAGGTCAGTTTGGAGGTCGAGAACAGCGGACAGAGGGCGGGCGACGAGGTCGTGCAGCTTTACGTTCACGCGCGCGATTCCAAGGTGAAGCGGCCCATCCAGGAGCTGAAACGCTTCCAGCGCATCACGCTCCAGCCAGGGGAGGCGCGTGCCGTGACCTTCACGCTGCCCGTCTCCGAGGCGGCCTTTTGGGACGTTCGGAGCAGCGCCTTCAAGGTCGAACAGGGCGCCCTCGATATTCTGGTGGGCAGCTCGTCGCGCGACATCCGTCTGCAAGGGGTGGTCGAGATCAACGGCGAGGTCCTGCCGCCGCGCAACGCCTTCCAGGTCCAGCGGGCCGAGAACTACGACGACTACTCGGGCATTCTGCTGACGCAGATGACAGACCCCGGAGACGGCACGCAGGTGGCCGGATACATCGAGAACGGCGACTGGCTGGCCTATCACGAAGTGGACTTCGGCGCCGGGGCCACCCAAATGGAGGCGCGCGTTTCGAGCGGCAGTCAAGGCGGGACCATCGAAGTTCATTTGGACAGCCTCGGTGGTCCAACGGCGGGCGTCTGCTCCGTGCCCGGCACCGGGGACTGGTACACATGGACCACCGTCACTTGCCCGAACATGCAGGCTAGCGGCGTGCACGACCTGTTCCTGGTGTTTCGAGGCGCGGCAGTGGGGCTGATGAACCTGAACTGGTTCCGCTTCGTGCGGACGAGCGCGGATGGCCCCTCGGCGAACGAAGGCGGCGCGGTGGACGCGGCCGGGTTCACGCAGCCGCTGCTGCGCGGCTCCTGGGCCTCGGTGTTCGGCACGAACCTGGCCTCGACGACGCGGCTGTGGGATGCTTCCGATTTCCAGGGGAGTGCGATGCCCCTGTCGCTCGATGGAACGCGCGTGCAGGTGAATGGTGTGGATGCACCGGTCTCTTACGTGAGCCCGGTGCAGGTGAACTTCCAGGTGCCGGTCCGCGTGAATCTGGGCGCCGGGGTGGTGCAGGTGATTACGCCGGCGGGAGCGAGCCGGCCGGTGCAGGTCCTCATCGGAGAAGCTCAGCCGGCGTTCTTCTTCCGCGCGCTGGGCGGGCAGAACTGGATTGTGGCGCAGCACGCGGATTATTCGGTGGTGGGCCTGCCGGAGCTGCTGCCGGGCCCGCCGCCGGCTGCGGCCGTTCGGCCGGGTGAATCCATCCTGCTGTGGGGCTCCGGATTCGGCCAGACCTGGCCGCCGTTCACGCCGGGGCTGGTGCTCGCCGCGCCGCTGCCGCTGGCCGATCCCGGCGGCCTGCGGGTGACGATCAACGGCCAGCCGGCGGCGATCGAGTATGCCGGGATGACAGTGGCCGGCGTGTACCAGATCAACGTCAAGGTGCCGGACCTGCCCGACGGCGACTACGCGGTGACCGCCAGCGTCGGCGGCCGGTCCACGCCAGCGGCAGTGTATCTCCCGGTGAGGCGGTAGAGGCGGCGCTAGCGAGAGGACTCCGCGGCGCCGGGCGCGGGCGGGCGGGCCGCCGTGTGTTAGACTACCCCCTCAGACTTGGCAGACCCGGCACAGCAGACGCGCATTCTGGTGGCCTGCTCGATGAAGAGCGGCTCGACCTTCATCGCCAAGGTGCTGGCTCTGTATTTCGGCGCCGAGCGCATCGAACCGGTGCCTTACTGGGGCCGGCTGGAGCAGAACCTGCACGAACACCTCATCGCGCCGCACCTGGGTAGCGGCCTCGTGATCCAGATGCACGTGAAGCCGCACGTGCCGAATGCCGAGCTGATCCGGCGGCTGGGCATGCAGGTGGTCTGGGTGTGGCGGAACCTAGGCGACGTCATCGTCTCTTTCGATGACCACATCGCCCAGGAGGACTACCGCAATCCGGTCTGCTACGTCGATGACCGCGAGCGCTACCTGGCGCTGCCGGTTCAGCACCGCTACCGCTACCTGATCGAGCAAGCCGTCCCGTGGTACATCGGCTTCTACCTTTCCTGGCGGCGCGCGCGGGGGGAGCTCCCCTTCATCGAGACTCACTACGAGGATCTGGCGGAGGACCAGCACGGCTATTTCGCGCGCCTGATTCGCGCTCTCGGCAGCGAGGTGGATGAGGCCCGGTTGCGGGGCATTCTGGCGACGAAGCTGCCCGGGATGCGGTTCAACCGGGGAGTGAACGGCCGTTCGGCGGAGGCGCTCTCGGCGGACAACCAGCGGCTCCTCGATACAACACTGCTGGGACACTTCGAGGACCTCTCGGCGCTGTGGCTCGAGCTGCCCTGGCGGGGCGCGGGCCTGCGGGCGCAGGGGTCGTTCCTGGCCGAGCTGGCGCGATGCTCCTGGAACCAGGCGGCCGGGAAGGTCGCCTTCTCTTCCTCCGGGCTGCGCGTTGAGGTGAGGGGCGAGGATTTCTACTTTGTGGTGCCCGGGCGGGTGCTGGCGCCGGCGGCCGGGAAGACGGCGCGGCTGCGGCTGGTGGTACGCGGGGACACGGGTTGCCGGTTCCGGCTTGCCCAGCGGGGTGGCCTGCCCATCTTCGGCCGCCGCGTGCGGGAGCGCGTGTTCCGTCCCACCGGGGAAGTGCAGACGGTGGAGTTCGGGCTCGAGGACGGTGTCGCGGAGGACGCCGCATACACATTGGGTTGTTTTCAAGGCGGAGCGCGTCCAGGGACGGGCGAGATCCTGGAAGCGGTGAAGTATGAGGGATGATACCGGGCGCGCGACAGGGCCCCCCATGGCGCACGAAGAGGACGAGCAGACGGGCGAGGCTCCCTTCAATGAGGAGATCGCCGCCGCGATCCTCGCCATTTCGGACATGCTCGAGCAACAACGGGTTGCGATCGAGAGCGCGCAGTACCAGATCCAGGACGTCCTCACGAGCCGGACCTGGCGGTGGCTCTGCGCCGCGGGCGGCATTCTGCTGAAGCTGCTGCGTCTGCCTCCCATCAGTACCAGCGGAGGCAGCGGAACCACCTCGCCCGACGGGGCATCCTACCTGCGGTGGATCGACCAGTTCGAGCGCCCCGACCGGGCGTTGGCTCGGTTCAAGCTGCGTTGCTACAATCGGCAGCCGACCATCAGCGTGATCATGGCGGTGTTCCAGCCCGCTGCCGAACACCTGGAGCGCGCGATCGCCTCGGTCTCGAAGCAGATTTATCCGCACTGGGAGCTGTGTATTGCGGACGACTGCTCGCGCGCCGCCGATGTGGACGCGGTTCTCCAGCGGCGCCAGGCGGACGAACCGCGCATCCGGGTGACCACGCTCGGCCAGCATGGCGGCATCTCGGCGGCCCTGAACGCCGCGCTCGCGCTGGCGAGCGGAGAGTTCGTGGCAGTGCTCGATCACGACGACGAGCTGGCGCCGGACGCCCTGCTGCACGTGGCCGGAAGGCTGAACCGGGCGCCGGCGACCGACCTGCTCTACTCCGATGAGGACAAGATCGACGCGCACGACAGACGCTTTGACCCGTTCTTCAAGCCGGACTGGTCGCCCGACCTGCTGCTTGCCGAGAACTACGTCTGCCATATGCTGGTGGCGCGGCGCACGCTGGTCGAGACCCTGGGCGGCTTCCGAAGCGAGTACGACGGCAGCCAGGATTACGACCTGGTTCTGCGGCTCAGCGAAGTGACCGGGAAGATCATTCACATCCCCAAGGTGCTGTATCACTGGCGGGCCACCGAGGAGTCCGCGGCGGCGGGCATCGGCCGGAAGCCCGGCGCGGTCAGCGCCGCGCGCCGCGCTATCGAAGCGCACCTGGAGCGCACTGGCTCGCAG
>JBEKLJ010000256.1:0-4336 GCA_050010255.1 Bryobacteraceae bacterium | reverse complement strand
TGCTCGGTGCGCCCGGGGTCTGAGCCGGAGCGGACCGGCCGAGCAGCCCGGCTGCGGCTATTCCGCCGATTCTGAGAAAGTCGCGTCTGCGGTGGCTGGAGTGACTCTTGCCCATATCTGAAGTCCCCCGGTCCGGGATTACCCTTTCCGGCTCCCGGCTACCAACCAGGATACAACCGGGCGCCTCGCTATCGAGTTCCTTCTTGCCACGCCTGTCCCCGAGTTCTCGGCCACGGAACTACGCCCATTCCTTTAAGAGCGGAACCCGGCGATTTCCATTCTATTAGGATTTCCGTTTTGCCATCCTGGCGAACATCGATTGCACATCCAACCGCCTCCGTTGGAGCGTTGTTTTCATCCTTTCCATCCCGAGCTACTCCGGCGGTACTACTGGCTGCTGCTGGCCGAGAGTCATCTGACGCGGCGGCTGTTTGCGGTGATGGTGCGAAGGATTGCCGCCTTGCCGGCCGCCGCCCGGCCAACCCGTCGTCCCGCTATCATGGGGAGTTTCCATTGGAGTAGCTGCTATGACATTGCCGAGAATCGTCATCGGGATCGCCTTGCTTGCGGCGGGTCTCGAAGCTCAGCCCTCGAAGCCGGGTTCGGCCCCGGCCGCCGTACGCGTCGTGGTGGCCTCGGACGGCAGCGGGGATTACAAAACCATCCAATCGGCCGTCGATCATGCCCTCGATCGCGGCCCGCTGCGGGCCTCTCAGCGCCTCATCATCGAGATCCGGCCGGGCACGTATCATGAGCGAGTCATCGTCCCGCAGGACAGGCCTCGCGTGACGTTTCTCGGCAGGGACGCTGCGGCCACCGTGATCACTCACAACATGAGCGCGGCGGCGGCCGGTGGCACCTTTCTGAGCGCGACCGTCACCGTGAACGGCGCGGAGTTCGAAGCCGAGAACCTCACCTTCGAGAACTCCTTCGGGACCGGCTCGCAGGCCGTCGCCCTTTCGATCCATTCGGATCGCGCCGTCTTCCGCAACTGCCGCTTCAGCGGCTGGCAGGACACGCTCTACGCGGCCTCCGGCCGCCAGTATTACAGGGACTGCTACATCGAAGGCCACGTGGACTTCATCTTCGGCAACGCCACGGCCGTCTTCGATCACTGTGAAATCCACAGCCGCGGCCAGGGTTACGTCACCGCCCACAGCCGGACCACGCCGGATGCGCCCACCGGATTCGTCTTCGATCACTGCAAGCTGACCGGCGAAAACACCGGGGACGGTGTCTATCTTGGCCGGCCGTGGCGCGCCTGCTCGCGCGTCGTTTACCTGGATTGCTGGATGGGCGACCACATCCGCCCCGAGGGCTGGAACAACTGGGGCAAGGCCGAGAATGAGAAGACCGCGTGGTATGCCGAATTCGGCTCCACCGGGCCCGGCGCGAGGGCCGGGGAGCGGGTCGGCTGGGCGCATTCGCTGTCCGCCGCGGAGGCGGCCGCCTTCCGTCCCACGGCCTTCCTCCGCGGCGACGACGGCTGGAACCCTGTGGACCGGGGAAACGAATAGCCTCGACTTGATTGTCGAGGCTGCAGGGCAGAGGGGCTCTCAAGTGCCGGCCGAGTGTATACCATGTGCCCGGTACAAAGTGTTTACCATGTGCCCGGTCTGTACGACCTGCCACTTCTGTGCCGCACCCCCCGGCCCGGGGGGACTGCTGTTCGGCCCCCGTCCTGTGCTAGACTAACCGCTTTCGAAGGGTCTTAGCGCTTAGAAGGTGAGGTTGTCCCTGGGGGGCGGAGTGCGCCCCTGCCGCTTCCGCGGACCGGTGAGAGGGAAAGAGCATGTCAGTCCAGGTTCTTCTGCACGGCAAACTGCTGGGCATTGAAGACTTCCTGCTGTCTTCGCCCGGCGTGACCGCCCGTGAGCGGGAAACCGCGGACCTGCTCGTCGGCCGGTCGCACTGGGTCGCGCTGCTAATGGAGGTCTTGCCGCGGGCGCTGCTCGCCGAGTTCGGACTGCCGAGCGTGCTGCTGGGCTCGAGCGGCGGCGGGCAGTTCCTGCTGGTGCTCCCCGGTGAGGCGCGGGAGCCGGCCGAGGAGTTCCTGGCCGCGGCGGGCCGCCAGGTGGAGGAGTTGAGCGGCGGGTGGCTGAAGCTGGTCTGGGCCGTCACGGAGAACCTGGGCGACTGGAGCGTGGTGCGCAAGCGGTTGGGAGAGGCGTCGCAGCGGCGCGTCGGCGCCGCACCGCCGGGGCCGGAGGCCTTTGTTCCTTTCGCGGCGCCTGGCCCGCCCCCCGACAGCGCGTACTTTCTTGAATTGGCCTCCGGGCTGTGGCAGGCGGAAAACGCCGGCTGGAATCCCGAGGAGCCGGCGCGGATCCTGCTGGCCGCGGGAAAGCATACCTGGAGCCTGAGCGCGAACCGGGGTGGGGAGGAGATCCCGCTGGCGCGGCACGCTGCTCCGAGCGATGACGGCGGCGCCCCGGCCGACCTGGCGACGCTGGCCTCGCGCGCCCAGGGGCGCCGCACCTGGGGCGTGCTGCGGGGGGACGTGGACAGCTTCCGCATCCGCTTGCGGCGAGCGCAGACCATCGAGGAGCACGTACGGCTCTCGGTGCTCTACAAGCAGTTCTTCGCCGGCGAGCTGGAGGTGCTGTGCTCGCAGCCGGAGTACTGGCGAAAGATCACCATCCTGTACTCGGGCGGGGACGATTTCGCGGTGTACGGCGCCTGGGACGCCTTGATCCCGCTGGCCCGCGAGATGCAGCGGCTGTTTCACCGTTTCACCGAAGAGAACCTGAAGGATTTTCCGGGGCCCGAGGGCAAGACCATCTCGGCGGCGGCGGCGCTCGCGCCCGATGCCGAGGCGGTGTCGCTGGCCTGGGTCCACGCGGAAGCCGCGCGGCGTCTGGAGCAGGCCAAGGACATGGGCAAGGACTGCATCTCGGTGCTGGGCCGGGTGCTCGAATGGCGGCACGCAGCCGACGCCGCCGATCTCAAGGACACGCTGGCGCGGATGGTCCCGGAGGTAGACTCTGCGGACCAGTTCCTCCGCGAGTTGACATCGTTCTACCATAAGGGCGGCCAGATCTGGTCGCGAGGTGGCGAGCAGCGCTTCGACCGGCCGTGGCGGTTTCAGCGGCGTTTGAATCGCGTGCTGGCCGGCGCCAAGGACCGCGAGCTTCAGAAGCTCCGCGCGCACCTGGCCAACGAGATGATGGGGCGCGGAGCGGCGCAGGTGAAGCTGCGGCCGGCCGGCCTGGTTGCCCTGGAGTGGGCAAGACTACTGACCGAGGTGTAATACGATGGCGGAACTGCAGCAGGAACCACGGAACCGGGAAGGCCGCCCGCCCCGCGAGGGCCGCGGCCCGCGCGAAGGCGGTAGCCGCGAGGGCGGTAGCCGCGAAGGCGGTGGCCGCGAGGGCGGCAGGGGCGAGGGCCGCGAGCGCGACGATCGGCGCATCGATCGCCGCTTCGAGGGGCCGCCGGAAATCGACCTGGAGAAGCTGATCAGCGACCCGTTGTACCTGGACAACCAGGCGCACGGCGTGGTCAGCCGGATGCGCGACATGGACTCCGGCACCAAGAGCCAGTTACGCCGGCTCTACAACGCCGTGCGGCGGGCCTGCCGGACCCCCGAGGGCGAGCGGCAGCAGCAGTTCGTCATGCTGCGGGCGCGGCTGGCCTATACCATCGCGCGCCATTCGCTGCGCAGCCTGGACATGCTCGAGAGACTGCTGCTCCAGGTGACGCGCAAGAACGACGCGCGCGGCTACGAGCGGTTCCGGGACCTGTTTGAGGCCATCGTGGCCTACAACGAATAGCGAGGGAGCATGAGCGCGCACACTGCCGATACGCAATTGAGACTGATTGGGAAGCTGGTCCTGGAAGGAGACCTCTACTGCGAGACTGGCCTGCACATCGGAGCGGGCAAGGGCTCGCTGGAGATCGGCGGGGCCGACAACCCGGTGATCAAGGACGCCTTCGGGAGGCCGTACGTGCCGGGCAGCTCGCTGAGGGGCAAGCTGCGCTCGCTGCTCGAGCAGGCGCTCGGGGCGGTGGCTCCGGCCGAACTGGTCTACCTGTCGAAGCGCAAGGGGCAGGAGGTCCGCATCCACCAGAGCGACCGGCCGGACGACGAGATCTGCCTGCTGTTCGGGCGCAACCCGGGGCGGATGGAGCGGGTTAGCGGCGAGGCCCTGGAGAGCTCGGTGGCGACGCCGGCGCGGCTGACGGTCTACGACGCGCCGCTGGACCAGGACAGCATCACCGCGCAGATGCGGGAGAACCTCGACGACGAGCTGACCGAGGTCAAGAGCGAGAACGCCATCGACCGGATCACCTCGCAGGCCAACCCCAGGACGCTGGAGCGCGTGCCGGCCGGGGC
>JBEKLJ010000255.1:0-4388 GCA_050010255.1 Bryobacteraceae bacterium | reverse complement strand
GCATCCTCTACCACCGCTACAAGATCGACTCCGAGGGCCGAATCCTGTCGGCGAAGATCGTCCCGCCGACTTCGCAGAACCTCAAGCGGATGGAAGAGGACCTGTGGAACTTCGTGCCCGCCATCCACACGCGCCCGCTCGAGGAAGTAACGCTGCTGTGCGAGCAGGCGATGCGGAACTACGACCCCTGCATCTCCTGCGCCACGCACTTTCTGCGGGTGGAGGTCATTCGGGAATAGCCTGCATTTCTCACCACGGCCGCAGCGAGGCGCGATGAGAGGGCCGCGGCAGGTCGCTGGCAAGAAAGGCGGGCTGGTGTGCGGCTGCTGATAATCGGCTGCGGCAACGACGACCGCGGCGACGACGCGGCCGGACTGCTGGTGGCACGCCGCCTGCGCGAGTTCGGCATCGAGGCCCTCTCGCACTCCCGCGACGGGCTGGCGCTCATCGAATCTTGGGCCGGCGCCGAGCGTGTCATACTAATAGATAGCGTTGTCACTGGGTATCCTCCCGGCACCATTGGCGAATGGGACGCGCGCACCGCAGCGGTGTTGCGCGACGCCCTGCGCGCCTCCTCGCACGCCTTCGGTGTCGCGGAGGCCATCGAGCTGGCGCGGGTGCTGGGCCGGCTCCCGCCCGAGATGAAGATCTATGGGATTGAGGGCGCCAGTTTCGAGGCCGGCGCTGGGCCGGGCGCCGAGGTGCTAGGGGCTGTGGAACGGCTGGCCGGCCGGATCGCGGACGAGATCCGGGGCGCGAAAGGCACTGGGCAATGAACGTAGCCTCACCCAACCTGGAGCGGCTGCGCGTGGCGCTCTACGGCGCCGTGCAAGGAGTGGGTTTTCGTCCCTTCGTCTACTGGCTCGCCAGGGAGATGGGCCTGAGCGGGACGGTGCTCAACTCGGGCGCCGGGCTGGTGGTGGAGGTGGAGGGCGCGCGGGAACAGCTCGAGCGGTTCCTGGAGCGGCTCGAGGCGGAGCGTCCCCCCGCAGCCGTCGTGCTGACGCGCGAGACCAGCATCCTTCCCCCTGCCGGCTTCGCCGGCTTTGAGATCCTCGCCAGCAGCGCGACGGAGGAGAAGACCGCGAGCGTTCTGCCCGACCTAGCCACCTGCCCGCAATGCCTGGCCGAGCTTTTCGACCCGGCCAACCGGCGTTACCTCTACCCCTTCACCAACTGCACGCAGTGCGGCCCGCGCTACACCATCGTCCTGGACATCCCCTACGACCGCCCGCGCACCACCATGCGGGGCTTCACTCTGTGCGCGGACTGCCTGCGCGAGTACACCGATCCCGCCGACCGGCGCTTCCATGCCCAGCCGAACGCCTGCCCGGCCTGCGGCCCGCGGCTCACCCTGGGCATCCAGGAGGCGGCGCGGGAGATCTGCGCCGGCCGGATACTGGCGCTCAAGGGCATCGGCGGGTTTCAGTTGCTCGTGGACGCCCGCAACCAGGAGGCCGTGGCGCGCCTGCGGCGGCTCAAGCGCCGCGAAGAGAAGCCGTTCGCGCTCATGCTGCCGTCGCTTGAAGCGGTCCGCGGGTGCTGCGAGGTTTCGGCGGAGGAGGAACGCCTGCTTCAGTCCGCCGCCGCACCAATCGTTTTGCTGAGACCAGGGAAGGAGGCGAGCCTCCTGGCGCCGAACGTGGCGCACAACTCGGCTTACCTGGGCGTGATGCTGCCGTACTCGCCGCTGCACCACCTGCTGATGCGCGAGCTTGGGTTCCCGGTGGTGGCCACCAGCGGCAACCTGAGCGACGAGCCGATTGCCATCGAGAACGAAGAGGCGCGGCAGCGCCTGGGCGGCACGGCCGATGCGTTTCTGATGCACGACCGGCCGGTCGCGCGGCCCTGCGACGATTCTGTGGTGCGCGTGGTGCGCGGGCGCGAGAGCGTGGTCCGCCGCGCCCGCGGCTACGCACCGCTGCCGGTCCGCGTGCCGCACGAGCTCCCGCGCGTCCTGGCCGTCGGGGGCCACTTGAAGAATGCGGTGGCGATCGCGGTCGGCCGGCAGGTGTTTCTGAGCCAGCACGTGGGCGACTTAGACACGCCGGAGGCGCGGCGCGCCCTCGAGCGCGCCATCGACGACCTCTGCCGGCTCTACCGCTTCGAGCCCGAGCTCGTGGCCTGCGACCTGCACCCGGACTACGCCTCCACCCAGTGGGCGCTGGCATCCGGCCTGCCGATCGCGCGCGTGCAGCACCACCAGGCGCACGCGGCCGCCTGCGCCGCGGAGAACGACGTGCACGGGCCTTACCTGGCCGTCTCGTGGGACGGAACCGGCTACGGCCTGGACGGCACGGTCTGGGGCGGGGAATTCTTCTGGGTCGAAGACGGGCGCTTCGAACGCGTCGCGCACCCTCGGCCGTTTCGTCTGCCGGGCGGCGAGGCCGCCATCCGGCAAGGCTGGCGCGCGGAGGCGAGCCTGGCGTTTGAGACTTTCGGACCGGAGGCGGTCGCCGATCCGGTGATCCGCCGCATGCTCGAGCGCGGCGTTAACGCGCCGCTCACGACCAGCGTGGGGCGGCTGTTCGACGCGGTGTCGTCCATGGCCGGGATCGCGCGCGAGAACCTCTTCGAGGGTCAGGCCGCGATGCTGCTGGAGCGGGCGATAGACGGCCTCATCACCGACGACGCCTATCCGCTCCCGGAAAGCGACGGTGCGGCGGACTGGCGTCCGCTCATCGAGGCCCTCCGCGAGGATTTGAAGAAGCGTGCGCCACGCGGGATGATTGCGGCGAAGTTTCACAACGCGCTGGCGGACTGGATTGTGCGCGTGGCGCGGCGGATGGCGGCGCGGCAGGTCACGCTCAGCGGCGGGGTGTTCCAGAACGGGTATCTGACCGAGCGCACCGCGGCGCTTCTGGAGGCGCGCGGCATCGCCGTCTACACGCACCAGCGCGTGCCTGCCAACGATGGAGGGATTGCGCTGGGACAGGCGGTGCTGGCAGGCGGGGCCGAGCCGCGACCGTAAGGGACGGTGAAAGAATTCGGGGACACTCCGGACTGGTCACGTGACTGCCGCGTTTTCGGCGGCACGCAGGCGTGTCCCCAGAATTCTTTCACAGGGCCGTAAGGGAGCGGAGGTTCTGTTTTATGTGTCTAGCCATACCTGGGAAGATCGTCGAGATCATCGAAGCCGGCGAGCCCGCGCTGCGGTGGGGCAAGGTCGATTTCGGCGGCGTGCGCAAGGAGGTTTCACTGGCGTTCACGCCCGAGGCGCAACCCGGCGATTACGTGCTGGTCCACGTGGGATTTGCGCTCAACGTGGTGGATGAGGCCGAGGCGCACAAGATCTTCGAGAGCCTTGCGGAGATGGAGGCGTTGGGCGAGGCCGAGGGAGCGCCGTGAAGTACCTCGACGAGTACCGCGACCGCGCCCCGGCTGAGCAGCTTGCGCATGGCATCCGCCGCGCCGTGACGCGCCCATGGACCATCATGGAGATCTGCGGCGGGCAAACCCACACGATCTTGAAGAGCGGGATGGAGGACCTGCTGCCGCGCGAGATCACGCTGGTGCACGGCCCGGGCTGTCCCGTGTGCGTGACGCCAGTAGAGCTGATCGACAAGGCGGTCGAGATCGCGCTGCGGCCGGAGGCCGTGCTGTGCTCGTTCGGCGACATGCTGCGCGTGCCGGGCTCCTCGAGGAGCCTCTTCCACGCGAAGGCCGAGGGCGGGGACGTGCGAGTGGTCTACTCGCCCTTGGACGCGGTGAAGCTGGCCCGGCAGAACCCCGGGCGCGAGATCGTCTTCTTCGCGGTGGGCTTCGAGACCACCGCCCCGGCGAATGCGATGGCGGTCTGGCAGGCGGCCCGCGAGGGCTTGCGGAATTTCTCCGTGCTGGTAGCGCAGGTGCTGGTGCCGCCGGCCATCGAGGCCATTTTGAACGGCTCTAGCTGCCGTGTGCAGGCGTTCCTGGCGCCCGGCCACGTCTGCACGGTGGTGGGCTACGAGCAGTACGAGCCGATCGCGCGGCGCTACCGCGTGCCCATCGTGGTGACCGGCTTCGAGCCGGTGGACCTGCTGGAGGGTATCGCCATGGCCGTGGCGCAGCTTGAAAGCGGCCGGGCCGAAGTCGAGAACCAGTACAGCCGCGCGGTACTGCGCGAGGGCAACCGCGCCGCACAGCAGCTCGTCGCCGAGGTGTTCGAAGTCTCGGACCGCCGCTGGCGCGGCATCGGCGAGATCCCTTCGAGCGGGCTCCGGCTGCGCCAACCGTACCGCGAGTTCGATGCCGAGGTGAGGTTCGCGCTCGTCGGAGCGGGCGCCGAGGAGTCGCCGGACTGCATCAGTGGCCTGGTGTTGCAGGGTTTGAAGAAGCCCCACGAGTGCCCGGCGTTCGGGCAGGCCTGCACGCCGGAGCGGCCGCTGGGCGCGCCCATGGTTTCCTCC
>JBEKLJ010000254.1:0-4400 GCA_050010255.1 Bryobacteraceae bacterium | reverse complement strand
CAAGGCGCGCGACGGGGTGAGCCCGCAGGTCCGTTACGGATCGAGGACTCACCCCGAGCGCAACGCAGAAGATGCCGGCCTCCCGCAAGCCGCAGCCGAAGGCGTGTGAGAAGATCGGGCTAAGCGTCTCCCCACGTCGGCCGGCGCCCTGCCAGGGACCGGGGCAGACCTCCGGGGAGCAGGTTGGCAGGAGCCGGCCGGGTGGCAGGTGTCTAGTTGCGGCGCGTTGGATTCGTCGCTAGAATCATTGAGTTTGCATCCGTTGCGGAGGATTCATGTCGGTTGAGCAGAAGGTGAAGCAGATCATCGTCGAGCAGCTCGGGGTGGATGAGGCGCAGGTGGACAGCGGCGCCTCGTTCGTGGACGACCTGGGCGCCGATTCCCTGGACATCGTGGAACTGATCATGGCGTTTGAAGAGGCCTTCGATTTGGACATACCCGACGAGGAGGCCGAAAAGATCGCTACTGTCAAGGATGCCATCGACTACATCGAAGGCAAGATGGCCAAGAAGTAGCGGCCTCGCCGCGCCGATTTCCCAGCACAAGGAGCGGAGCTTTGTCACGCAGGGTTGTAGTCACCGGTATCGGGCTGGTGTCGCCGTTGGGCATAGGCACCGAGGAGACCTGGGGGGCGATCCGCGCCTCCCAGAGCGGAATCGGTCCCATCACGGCCTTTGACGCCTCCGCTTTCACCACCCGGATCGCCGGCGAGGTGAAAGGGTTCGAGCCCGAGAAGTACATTGAGCGCAAAGAGCTGAAGAAGATGGGGCGGTTCATCCAGTTCGCCATTGCGGCCGCAGACTACGCCCTGTCCGCCTCGTGCTTGAAGGTCACCGCGGAGAACGCCGAGCGCATCGGCGTGTACATCGGAAGCGGCATCGGCGGATTCGAGGTGATCGAGCGCGAGTTCGAGAACCTGCTGAGCAAAGGGCCGAGCCGCATCTCCCCGTTCTTCATCCCGGCCACCATCGTGAACCTGGCCTCCGGCTACGTGTCCATCCGCCTTGGCGCCAAGGGGCCCAACTCGGCCACCGCCACGGCCTGCACGACCAGCGCTCACGCCATCGGCGACTCCTTCCGGATGATCCAGCACGGCGACGCCGACGGAATGATCTGCGGCGGCGCGGAGGCCCCCATCTGCCGCATGGGCATCGGCGGGTTCGCCGCCATGCGCGCGCTTTCGACCCGCAACGACGAGCCGCAGCGGGCCAGCCGGCCGTGGGACAAGGGCCGCGACGGGTTCGTGGTAGGCGAGGGAGCCGGCATCCTGGTGCTGGAGGAACTGGAAACCGCGCGGCGGCGCGGCGCGCCGATCCTGGCCGAGATAGTCGGCTACGGCATGAGCGGCGACGCCTACCATATCACCGCGCCCTCGGGAGACGGCGACGGGGCCTTCCGCGTGATGCGCATCGCGCTACGCGACGCCGGCCTCGAGCCGAGCCAGATCGATTACATCAACGCGCACGGCACCTCGACCGACGTGGGCGACCGCGTCGAGACCGTCGCCCTCAAGCGCTGCTTCGGCGATCACGCCTGGAAGCTGGCCGTCAGCTCGACCAAGTCCATGACCGGCCACCTGCTCGGCGGCTCCGGCGGCCTGGAGGCCGGCCTCACCGTGCTTGCCATCCGCGACCAGATCGCGCCCCCGACCATCAACTACGAGGTCCCCGACCCCGACTGCGACCTCGACTACGTGCCCAACCACCCCCGGCCGTTGAAGATCGACTACGCGCTCTCGAACTCCTTCGGCTTCGGCGGCACCAACGGCAGCCTGATCTTCAGGCGGTACAGCGACTAGGACGCTCTTATCACCACGACCGTGGCGGGGCGCGATCAATCAGCATCGATCCCTGCACGCGGCCCCGATCCGTGGCCTACTTCCTGACGCTGGGGCGCGGCGCGCGCAGGGGCAGCGCGCCGGGCGCGTCCGGATGAATCAGGGCCTTATAGCCCTGGCAGGTGCTGGCCGAGCTTCCACTGCAAAGCACCTGGAGCGTCGTCATGACGTTGTCGATGCGCGTGCTGAAAGAAGTGTGCGCGGAGACGGACGGATCGGTGAGGATGTCTCCAAGGACATTCGGCACCGTACTCAGCATCTGCATCCTGCCAAACACACCGGCCGCCGCGTAGGGGTCGTAACCGGCCAGGATCATCAGGCGGAGGGAGATGCCGTCCGCATCGAGTTCCCGGTTCGTCGAGAAGCCCTGTAGGCCGTACCAAGCCTGGATGACGTGGCCCAGCTCGTGCCCGATGATGAATGCCAGCTCCGCTTCCGAATCGGCGGTGAGCTGGGCCGTCGCGTAATCGAGCTGGATCTTGCTGGTAGGGCCACTGATCGTCGTGGAGGCGCTGACTAGCCCGGTTGCGACCATGTCCAGGTTCACGGTTCCCACCAAGTAGTCCGCTTCCACCTGATTCAGCATGGTGTAGAACACCTTGTAGCCGCGGTCCCACTGGTCTTCCGGCCAGGCGTACCGGCCGGAGGGCAGCGCCGAGAGCAGCCCGGCATCACTCACGTTCAGCGTCCAGGCGACCAAGTACCGCGGGCCGGTGGTGGTGGCATCAATCGAGATCGTGCCCTGGAACGTGCTGCTCAGGCCGGGGAAACGCTCATTGAGGTTGAACGACGTGTGCCCCCAGGCGGGCAGGTCGATGGAGACCGCGGAACCCACCTGGTTCCCGTTGCTGTCGTACACCGTGACCAGCAGCGTGCTGGCCGTATTGTACGGGTTGGCAACCGCCACGCCCAGGTTGCGGTTCGCATACGAAACGTAGGAGAACGTGGGCAAAGTGGCCTGGTCCGCCACTTCCAGAGTCGCCCTGCCGTTCTCGTACCGCCGGTAGCTGACCAAGCCCTGCACCGGGACGGTCGCATACGCGATCGCCCAACCGACCACCGTCTGCGTCCCGGCAAGACTGCTGACAATCGTCAAGCCGCCTGGCGGCACCGTCAGCGAGAGCTGAGCGGAGGCGCCGGAGCCGAAGTTGATGCTCAGTGGACTGCCATCGTTGTTGTAAAACTGGACGACGATGGACGCCGGCGTCGTGACGTTCGGGTTCATGAACATCAGCGTTGTCTGCCACTGGTTGTCGGGTGTGCCGCCGTCGGCCAGTTGCGGGAAATACAGGTTCACGTGCGCGCTCTGGGGCTGGAGTTGCGCCAGGGCCGGAACTGCCAGTGTCATCAGTGCAGCCACGCAGACGAACTTCCGCTTGAGCATTAGCCGTCCTTTCATGCTGCATTATACGTAAGGCCCAGTAGATCCGTTGCCGCGGATTCTTCCCGGCGTTTGGCCTGCAGCCGGCAAGCCGGAGGGTGCAACGCCACGGGGCGCCGCGGCGTCACAGCTAGTGGTAAGCTCGCATTGGGGGGCGCTTATGAAGTCCTTCCTGGCACTTGGTCTGACGCTGGTCGTTTCGGGCTGCGCGTTTGCGCAGTGGCATGCGGCGCGCGGGGCCGCGCAGGCGCCCCGCGGGAGCGCCGCACTCCAGGGCGACGGCGTTCCGATTAGCACCTACGGCTCGCCGAGCGGGTTCGGCAACGTCCTCTTTCCGGGGACCGGGACGGCCCCGCCGGCAGGTGACTGGTCGAGCTCAGTGCCGGCGGGTTTCGGCGACTGGTTGGACGTGTTCGCCGGCTGGCGCGATGGCGACGCCGGACGGTTTCGGCGCCACTTCTCTCACCGGAGTGCTTACGGCTATCCGCTGGCTTGGCCGGTCATGGTGGGCGGTCTCTACTATGACCCGAGCTATGCCGATCAGCAGCCGCCAAACATCACCATCGTGATGCCGCCGCAGCCGTCCTCGCCGCCCCTCACCATCAACCAGAGCTTCCCGCCGGGATCTTCCAAAGACATGCAACACGGCCCGGGAGCGGCCGACGCCTCCGCGAGCTCAGACCGCCAGGACCAGCCAGAGGCCTCCCCGGCACAGGAGGAGCGGGCGCTGCTCTTCGTCGCACTCAAGGACAACTCGGTGTACACCGCGGTTGCCTACTGGGTGGAGGACGGCACGCTCTACTACACCACGCCGCAGGATCACCACAACCAAGTGTCCCTGGACTTGGTCGACCGGGAGCGCACCGCCAGGCTGAACGCGGGCAGCGACGGCGGACTGCGTCTGCCCCCACGGTAGTCAGAGCTCTCCTCGGGTGAAGCGCCGGACGAATTCGGCGTCGCCTTCGAGGAAGTCGTAGCAGCCCAGGCGTTCGCGCTCTTCCCAGCGGATCTCGGCGAAATCCAGGTTCACCGGCGTGCCGCGGTGCGCCGCCACGCGGAGGAACACCAGGAGCACCGCCGGGCGACCGGGGTACTGGTGCCGGCAGCGCCACATCTCCTCACCGGCCTCGGCCTCGATAGCCAACTCCTCCTTCAGCTCGCGGGCCAGCGCGCCGGCCGGGT
>JBEKLJ010000253.1:0-4414 GCA_050010255.1 Bryobacteraceae bacterium | reverse complement strand
GTCGTATGGATAAGTTCGCCCAGTCGCTGCCGTTGCTGATCCCAGCCCTGATCGTCTATGTGGCTGGTGAATGCGTTGGTTACCTGGCTGGGCCGGGCGACGCGCTTCTGAAGGTGGAGTAGATGGCTCCCGTGGAGAATCCCCCTCTTTCGGTCGTGGTGGCGATCGTCAGCGATACCACCGGCCATCCCGATACGGTCCACCTGGAGCCCTGCCTGGAGGCCCTGGGCCAGCTGCCTTTAGCGTCCACGATGGAGATCGTCGTTCCGTATCATCCCGCGGTCCAGGGAATCACTGCTCTGAAGGGGCGGTTTCCGAACGTGCATTTCCTGGAAGTGGCGGATTTGCGGACATACACCGGGGGCGGTGGGAGCCGCGAGCACCACGACGAGTTGCGCGCGCGAGGTCTGGCTGTGGCGCGGGGCAAGGTGGTGGCGTTGATTGAAGACCACGGGATCGTGGCGCCAGACTGGAGCACTCGCCTGCTGGAGGCTCACGCCGGACCTTTTGCCGCGCTGGGCGGCGCCATTGAAAACGGCGTTGACCGGCCGCTGAACTGGGCGGTCTACTTTTGTGATTTTCTGCGCTACCAAAACCCGCTGCCGGAAGGCGAAACCGCCATCGTAAGCGATGCTAATGTGGCTTACAAACGAACCGCCTTGGAGTCCATCCGGCCCATCTGGCAGGAAATCTTTCATGAAGCTTCTGTGACGGCGGCATTGCGCTCGCGGGGTCAAAAACTGTCGCTCGCGCCGGCCGCGGTACTCTATCAGCACCGCCAGGGGCTCCGGGTGAGTTCGGCGCTGAGAGAACGATTTGTGTGGGGCCGCTCTTACGCCGCTACGCGCGCCAGGCTGGCGCACCTTCCCCAGCGAGTCTTCTGGGCGGTTTTCGCACCGTCGCTCCCCGTCTTGATGATGGCTCGCATGACCCTGGTGGCCTGGCAGAAACGACGCACCATGACCGCATTCCTGAAGGCTCTTCCACTCACCAGCGCGCTGGCGGTGAGCTGGGCATGCGGCGAATGGATCGGCTACGTCACCGGCCGGGCGAACGCCGCGGGTTCGCAGGCGGCGGAGGCAATTGCCCGCGGCTCGCAAGCCCCTTCATAGATATGAGAATCGGCATCGAAGCCGCCTGCTGGCATGACCGGCGCGGCCACGGAAGGCATGCGCGAGCGCTGCTGCGCACGCTGGTGCGGCTCGATGGCGAAAAGCTCACCACGGCGTTGGCTGTGAGTTGGTCGTGCGGAGAACCGACTGGTTACTGGACCGGTCGGGCAAATGCCGCGGGAGCGCAAATGGCGGAAGCAGTCGCGCGCGGCTTGCGGGCGGCGCCATAGCTATGCGGATCGCCGTCGATGCAACATGCTGGCACAACCGGCGCGGTTACGGAAGGCACGCCCGTGCGCTGCTCCGCGCGCTGGCTGAACTCGATCGGGCGAACCACTACACGCTCTTTCTGGATTCGACCGAAGACGCCGAGCCCGCGCCGCCGGAGTGCGAAGTGCGGATTGTGCGGGCGGCGGTGCCGACGTTTCGCGCAGCCTCTGCGGCTGGTCACCGGACGCTTGCCGACATGTGGCGCATGAGCCGCGCACTGTCGGCGCCGGAGTTCGACCTGGTGCTCTTCCCGACCATCTACAGCTACGTACCCGTCTTCGGGCCCGCCCGCAAGCTGGTCATGGCCCACGACGTCGTCGCGGAGACCTATCCCGAACTGACGGTTCCCGGGGCGCGCGCAAGGCTGTTCTGGAGAATCAAGGTCCTGCTGGGTTACTGGCAGGCCGATGCGCTGATCACCGTGTCGGAGTATTCGCGCGCCGGCATTCTACGACGCTTTCAGGTGAATCCGCGCCGTGTATTTGTAGTGGGAGAAGCCGCAGACCGCGTCTTCCGGAGGCTCGATGACCCCGTACCGGGGCCCAATCTGCGGCGCTTCGGAATCGACGCGTCGCGCCGCACGGCCATCTATGTGGGGGGCTTCAGCCCGCACAAGAACCTGGAGGCGTTGATCGCGGCATTTGCCCGGATTGCGGCGCGGAAAGAGTTCGCGGACGTGCTGCTCGTGATGGTTGGCGATACGTCAGACGACGCTTTTCACACCTGCCTGGGCACGCTGGTCGCGCAGGTGAATGCGCTGGGACTGCGCGACCGCGTCATCTTCACTGGCTACCTGGATGACGAGGACTTGGTCGTCCTGTTGAACCTGGCAGCCGTCTTGGTGCTCCCTTCTCTCATGGAAGGCTTTGGTCTGCCCGCCGTGGAAGCTGCCGCCTGCGGCTGCCCGGTCGTGGCCACCAAGGCAAGCCCGCTTGAAGGGCTGCTCGGCAACGCCGGCATTTATGTCGGTCCGGGCCAGCACGAGATTGGGGAGGCGTTGGCGCGCGTGCTCTCGAGCTCGGAACTGCGCGCCCGCATGCGGGAGCTCGGGCTGGAGGCTGCGCGCCGCCTCACCTGGGAAGCCGCCGCCCGGCAGATGATGGATATCATCCGTGAGGTGGCTCGAGGATGAACCGTCCGCTCAATTTTCTGCACCTCACCACCTTCTATCCGCCGTACAGCTTTGGGGGCGATGCCATGCAGTTATACCGGCTGTCGCATGCCCTGGCGGATAGCGGTCATCACGTCGATGTGATTCATTGCGTGGATTCCTACCACCTGTTGCACCCTGGCGATCCGCCCCTGCATTTTGCTGAGCACCCGAATGTGGTGCGGCACGAACTGCGCAGCGGCTTTGCGTGGCTCTCGCCGCTGCTCAGCCAACAGACCGGTCATCCGTGGCTCAAGCGCCGGCAGATCCGCGAAACGCTCCAGGCGCGGGCTTACGACGTCATCCATTTCCACAACATCTCGCTGCTCGGCCCCGGGGTGCTGGCGATCGAGCCCGAGGGGAGCCAGGCCGTTAAGATGTACACGACCCATGAGCACTGGCTGATCTGCCCCACGCACGTGCTCTGGAAATTCAACCGAGCGCCTTGCGATCGCCCGGAGTGCCTGCGCTGCACCATTCAGGCGAAACGGCCGCCGCAGATCTGGCGCTATACGGGATTGCTCGAACGGATGGCGGCGTGCGTGGATCAGTTTCTGGCGCCGAGCCGTTTTACGTGCCAGATGCACGGCCAGAGAGGGTTTCCCTTTCCGGTGGCCTGCCTGCCGAACTTCATCGATCGTGCAGACGATGACTGGCAACGCCCCGCGCCCCGCCCGCAGGAGGCGCCGTATTTCCTGTTTGTCGGACGGCTCGAACGGGTCAAAGGCCCCCAGACCCTCATTGCCCTGTGGGACCGCGTGCCCGGCTGCGATTTGCTGCTGGCGGGTGCCGGAAGCTATGAAGGGGAACTGCGCGCGATGGCGGCCCACAACTCCCAGATCAAGTTCCTGGGCCCGCTGACGCAGCGAGAACTTGGCGGGCTGTATTACCATGCGATCGCCTGTCTTGTCCCGTCCGTCACCTATGAAACCTTCGGAATGACCAGCGTCGAAGCCTTCGCGAGGAAGACTCCGGTAATTGCGCGAGACTTGGGCGCGCTGCCGGAGCTCATTCAGGATAGCGGCGGCGGGTTTGTCTTCCGCACGGACGATCAGCTCCTGGCGGCGATTCACATCCTCGCCCGTTCCCCCTCGCTGCGGGCCGAACTGGGGCAGAAAGGATACGACGGGTTCTTGCGATTGTGGTGCCGGGAAGCACACCTGCGCTCGTATTTCGGGTTTCTCGAAAGCGCCGCGCAGAAGAAGTTTGGGTGTGTGCCATGGCTGATCTGACGGGTGCCGGCGCCTCCGAGGTATCGTCGATTCAAGTGACCATAGCACGACCCTTAGCGGCCTGGCCGCGACCCACGTCCTATTACGACGGATCCTTTTGCCGCGTGGCTTTGACGCCCTTCAGAATCGCAAGGCCCACGAGTACAATTGCGCCCACTGCGATCCAGTGCGGGGCGATATGCAGCATCATGGCTCCCCAGATTAACCCGCCGATTAGAATCAGGAAGCCGACAATGTAAATCGCGAATGACATGGTTGTTCCTCTCTCACGCCGCCCCCGCGGCTTGCGTTGCCTGTAACCGTCATCTTCCTGTGAAGACCGCTCTGTGTGTAGAGCACGAGACGGACCAAGTGCGCCTGGGCGGTGCTGCCAGCGTGACACGACGGAATGTACTCGGGAAGAGATGCAGAAGCTGCACTTGGAGTGCGGGACTTGCTATCGCCCCGAGGCTCCCTACTCCTGCTGCGGATGAACTTCCCTCCGTAGCCTGTCCCTAGCCCGATCTTCTCACACGCCTTCGGCTGCGCCTTGCGGGAGGCCGGCATCTTCTCAAGTTGCGCTCGGCGTGAGTCCTCGATCCGTTACGGACCTGCGGGCTCACCCCGTCGCGCGCCTTGAATCTACCGGCCTCGCGCGGCGCCTCGCTTCG
>JBEKLJ010000252.1:0-4429 GCA_050010255.1 Bryobacteraceae bacterium | reverse complement strand
CTTGTCTTCCTTCCGGTGGGAGATCAGGACGCGGTAGATGAGGATGACCAGGAAGGTGCCCGCGACGCCGACTCAGACCACGAAGGCCCAGCCGAGATACGACATTCCCAGGTAGGAATGTGTCACGCGGCGGCCCCACGGCCGATGACCAGGAGGGTCAGATCGTCGGTGGGGCGGGCGCCGGAGAGGAACTGGCGGAGGTCGGTGAGAGCGCGCTCGGCGATGGCTTGGGCGGGCAGGCCGTGGCAGCGGGCGAGAACGCTGGAGAGGCGCTCCTGGCCGTACTCGCAGTCGGAGCCGTCGCGGGCTTCGGTGAGGCCGTCAGTATAGAGGACGAGGCGGTCGCCGGGCTCGAGTGCGACGCGGTGGGCCGGATACTGAACGCTGCAGAACATGCCCAGCGGGACGCCGTTGGCTTCGAGAGCTTCGGCGCCTTCGCGGCGGATCCAGAGCGGCGGGCAGTGGCCGGCGTTGGCCACCTCGATGGCCCCGGCGGCGCCGGCATGGCCGCAGAGCAGCGTGGCGTATTCGGCCGAGCCTGTGCTTTCGCAGAAGACACGGTTGGCGCGACCGATCATTTCCTCGACCGAGAGGCCGAACTGCACCAGACTGCGGAAAATGGCGTGGAGGTGGGACATCAGCAGCGCGGCGGCGACGCCCTTGCCGGCGACGTCGCCGGCGAAGAAGAACAGGCCGGCGGCGCCGGCGGGCATCAAGTCGCAGTAGTCGCCGCTGACGGGGCCGGCCGGGTCGTAGTGATACCAGGTCTCCCATTCGCCGGCCTGGAACTGGCGCTGCGGGAGCAGGGAAGCCTGGATCTGGATGGCCAGCTCGAGGTCGCGCTCCAGGGCGCGGCGCTCGCTTTCGTTGAGGTGCTCGATACAGAAGCGGGTCAGTGGGTCGGCGGCGAGCCGCTCGGTCTCGATGGGGTCATGGCAGCTCTCGCAGAGTCCGAACGTGCCCCCGGCGACGCGATCGAGAGCGGCGTCGACCTCGGCGAGCAGCCGCTCGAGCTCGTGGGAAGCCGGCTGCGCCGTGCGGGCCGTCTCCAGCCGCCGGCGGCGGTCCAAAAGCTGCGGGCGAAAGAGCGGGCTTTCCCCGGGTGCCATGACGATTCCCCCCAATTTCTTGATTCTAGCGAAGCGCGAGCCGCGCGGGCGGGCGCCGCACCGCGGTTGACAGTCCGGTTTCGCCTCTGATGTAATGAGTTCTGCCGACCCGCTGCTCCTCAGTAGCTCAATGGTAGAGCATTCGGCTGTTAACCGAAGGGTTGTAGGTTCGAGTCCTACCTGAGGAGCCAAACCAAGTTCTTCATTTCCAACACAACCCATAAACGGCGCGCAGTTTGCAGCCCTGCGCCCAGGCTGGGCTCGTCCATGTCGATTTACCCATCCTTACCCAAGTTTCCTTATCCTAGCCCCCAAGGGTACCCCCAGTTTCCCCCCAGCGCTTCACGGATGCCCAGCCACGAACTGCTCCAGGATCGGCGACGTTGCCGCAAACCGTCACGCACCTGCACCCGGACCATAGTTCTCGCGAGTACCACGGCCAAGGCGTCCAAGACGCCTGTACATCGAATTGTTCTGGGCGTATATTTGGATTAGAGGCTCGGTTCGACAGGCCAGCGCAAAGCGCACCCTCCGAAAGGCACCTCCACTTTGATGTACCAGAAGGTGAGGCATGCTTTCGCAGGAAACGGCGGCCCAAACCCCACAGATTCAGATTTGGTCCATTGACCGGCTCATCTTCTACGCTCGCAACCCCAGGAAGAACGACGCGGTCGTGGACCGCATGTGCAGCAGCATCCGCGAGTTCGGATTCAAGATCCCCGTGCTGGCGCGCAGCGACGGCGAAGTGGTCGATGGTCACCTCAGGCTGAAGGCTGCGAAGAAACTCCGCATCGCTGAAGTCCCTGTCATCCTCTGTGACGAATGGACGCCGGCGCAAGTGAAGGCCTTCCGGCTTATGGTGAATCGATCCGTCGCGTGGGCCGACTGGGACGATGAGCTGCTCGCGCTCGAACTGCAGGAACTCAACGAGGCAGACTTCGATCTCAGTCTCACCGGTTTTGACCCGAAAGAAATCGACGACTTGCTCCTTACTCCGGATGACGACGATCAAGCGAATGCCGTGCCACCCGTTCCCGAGAACCCGGTGTCGCGCCCAGGCGACCTGTGGCTCTGCGGCAAGCACCGCGTGCTGTGCGGGGATGCGATCAGCCCGGAAGCTGTGGCGCGGCTCCTCGGGGACCGCGAGCCGCTGTTGATGGTCACCGACCCGCCCTATGGGATCGAACTCGATTCGGAATGGCGCGACCGCGCCGGCCTGAACGGCTGCGGGCCTGCCGAGGCGAGTTACATGAAGCACCGGACTGAGGGGCACACCGAGACGACGATCTCGGGAGACACGCGGGCGGACTGGTCGGAAGCCTTCGAGCTGGTGCCGAGCCTTCAGATCGCTTACGTCTGGCGCGCTTCCGTGTTCACCCGCGAGGTGCTGAACGGGCTGCTTCGGATCGGGTTTCTGTACCCCCAGCAGATCATCTGGAACAAAGGCCGGACGGTGCTCACGCGCACGCACTATTGGTATCAGCATGAGCCCTGCTGGTACGTGCGGAAGAAGAACGCGCCGTGGTTTGGAAAGGCCGGCGAGAACTCGACGATCTGGGATTCGCCCTCACCCAAGTTCATCATGGGGGGCTCGGACGAAGAGAAGTTCGATCATCCGACCCAGAAGCCCGTGGAGTTGATGCGGCGCCCGATCCTGAACCACACCAAGCGCGGGGAGCTGGTGTACGAGCCCTTCCTGGGAAGTGGAACGACCCTCGCTGCCGCCGAGATCACCGAGCGCGTCTGCCGCGGCCTCAAGCTGGATCCGAAGTACGTGGACGTTATCGTGCAACGCTGGCAAGGGCTGAGTGGCAAGCCGGCCAGGCTCGACGGCGATGGGCGGATGTTCGAGGAGATCGCCGAAGAGCGCCGCAAGGGGGCGTCATGAATGGATCGCTGCCGCCGGGAGATCGCGGCCATCGAGGCCCAGCTCAGGGCCGGGCACCCGGACCTTCAGGGCCTCTGCCTCGCATTGGCAGACTGGTCGGCGGAGTTGCGGCTGCTGAAGGCGAGCCAAGGGTTGGCCCCGGTTGCGCCACGTTTGGCCCACGTTCGCTTGTGCGGCGACGGCTTGGTGTATGGGGCCAGAGCTGCCGTGACTTTGGCAGGGCGGGCAGGAATCGAGTCAGAAGCAGAAAAACCCGCCGCGGCCGGAGCCGGGCGGGCCAGGAAGGAGGCGTTCGTTGCTACTGGTTGATTCGGTAGGTGCGCTCGCCGCCCTCGGGCTTGAAGGACTCGACTTCGTAGCCGGCCTTCTTCATCGCGCCGGCCATGAACCCGCGGACGGTGTGCTTCTGCCAGCCCATCTTGTCCATGATCTCGGCCAGGGTAGCGCCGTTCTTGCGCTGGAGCATGGCGACCACCTGGGCGGTCTTGCTGCCCTCGCGCGGCCCGGCGGTCTCCCGCCCCCTGGCGGCCTTCTTGTCCTTGGGCGCGCTCTTGGCGGCGGCGGCCTTGGGCTTGCCGCCCTTGGCGCTTTTCCGGCCCTTGGGCGCGCCCTTCTTTGTGCTCGCAGCCTTCTTCGGGGAGGCCTTCTCCGGGGCGTCCTGGGCGCCCTGTGCCGCAGACGGCAGCCCCACTTGGACAGCTCACTGAGAACCCGCCGCGGGCCAGGTGGTAGGTTCCACGAAGTAGTGGCCCTGGAGAACGATGACGCTCCAGTCCACCATGACCGTCACGCTCAGCTCTTCGACGGCGATACTTTCACCGAGAGAGAGGCGACTGTGGGCAGCCCAGCGACCGCTCCGGAGGGAGTAGTCGTGGTGTTTGCCCCGTAGCTTAAAAGCTCCTTCCCGGAAGCTGTGAAACAATTCGGCGACACTCCGGGCTGCGTAGACGGAATCAGCACCCTGCCGCGCTCTCAGGCGGGTCCCCGGCAGTTGTTTCACGGCGGCCGCCATTAGTCACCGAGGTCGGCACACCTCCAATCGATCTCGTGCCCGGTCATCCGGACAAAGGTCCCTAGAGGGCAGTCGAAGGTGGCATTGTCGACGCTGCAACCGGGGATGAACACGGGCACGTTGGCCGGCGGGGCGGCGAGTGAGAGGGGAGTGCGGTTGCGAAGCTGATCCATCGTCTGCGTGACATAGACGGCGCGGACGAGGAACTCGCCGGTCCGCTGCGATTGGCGAAGCTCGAACACCAGGGCGCCGCCAAGAGTGGCGACATCGGGCTGGTAACCCTCGACCAGCCAATCCAGATGGAAGAGACCGGCGAGCCCGGAGACGTTGGTGTTGGATGCCATCAGCACGACGATCTTGTCCGATGGAGCTCCCAGCGCGCCCGTCATGCCACTGCCGGTGGCCGCCTGAAGCATCGTG
>JBEKLJ010000251.1:0-4430 GCA_050010255.1 Bryobacteraceae bacterium | reverse complement strand
CTTGGCCTACTTCTTCGACAGCGGCATCATTGTGCGCGGCCTGCTGGCGTTGTGGCGCATCAGTGGAGAGCCGGAGCTGCTGGCCACCGCGAAGCTGTGCGCGGAGGCCATGGTCCGCGATTTTGCCACCGAGGCGGGTTCCCATCCCATCCTCCTCTTGCCCTCGAAGCAGCCGCTGCCGCACGGGGAGCGCTGGTCGCGGAGCCCGGGCTGTTACCAACTGAAGGCCGCGCTGGCGTGGCATGAACTGGACGAGGACGGCGAATGCCCCGGCGCGCGGGAGCACTATGAAGTGGCGCTCCGGCACGCGCTCGCAACGCATGACTCCTTCCTGGACGGCGCGCAGGACGCCGAGGACGTCGTGTCCCGCTTGCACGCGTACTGCTACTTCCTGGAGGGGTTGCTGCCCTCGGTCAGCCGCGCGGATTGCGCCAGCGCGCTGGCCGGCGGGCTCGAGCGCGTGGAGAACGTGCTCCGTTCCTGCGGCCCGCTGTTCGAGCGCTCCGATGTCCGCGCGCAACTGCTCCGCCTCAGGCTGTTCGCGGCGGCAGCCGGAATCGTGCCGCTGGACTCGGGAGCGGCGGCGCAGGAAGCCGGCCGAATCGCGGAATTCCAAGCGCCCGACTGCGCCCAGCGGCTCCGTGGCGGTTTCTTCTTCGGCCGCAAGCGCGGCGAGCTGCTGCCGCACGTCAACCCCGCCTCGACTGCATTCTGCCTCCAGGCGCTCGAGTTCTGGCGCCAGCACCAGGCCGGCGAGTTTCGCTCCGACTGGCGGATTCTGGTTTGAAGGAAACCATAAAAGTCGCATTCGCCTCCGGCAGCGCGGAACTCAATCGCCGTTTCATCGACCGCATGGCGGAGATCTACCCCGAGTTTCCGCTGTACGTGGTCGCGGAGTTCCCGCCGCATCGCGGGAAGTGGGTTCCCTATCACGTGCGGCACAGCTTTGCCGAGAACTACGCGCGCTGCCGCGCGGCGTTCCGCGGTAAGCGCATCCGGCTTTCGAGCGTGCTGCTGGTTCCCCGTGTGCCGTACCGCCGGATGCGGCTGATCGCCCTGCTGCTCTCTCCGATCGGGTTTCTGGCCTTCAATGAGAACCTGGACAATTTCATGCTGCGGCCGCGGTCCCTGCCCGCGATCGGCCGCCACTTCCTGTGGCGCGTGAGGAACGCGATCCGCGCGCCGTTCCTTCCGGCCGGCTTCGCCTGGCGCTTGCGCGAGCTGGCGCGGGACAGCCGGCAGCGCCGCGTCTCGCTTCTGCACGGCCGGGCGCGGCTCTGTGGAGCGCTGGCGGCGGCCGCACGGTTGATCGCCGCCCGCCGCGAGCGCCCGCCCGCGGCCGAACCGCGGCTCGATGACGGCGTCAGCGTGGTAATTCCTTCCCGGAATGGCCGTGACCTGCTCGAGAAGCTGCTCCCGGGCTTGTTGCGCGAGCTGAACGGCCTGCCGTCCGAGGTGATGGTGGTGGACAACGGTTCCACGGACGGCACAGCGGCCTGGCTTCGTGCCTGCCACGGGCAGGTGCAGGTGGAGGAAAACCCCGAGCCCCTGTCGTTCGCCCGCGCCGTCAACCGCGGCATCCGGCGCGCCCGCTACGCGCGCGTGATGCTGCTGAACAATGACATGACGCTCGAGCCGGGCTTTTTCCCTCCGCTGCTGGAGGCCTTCGACCGCGTCCCGGCCCTCTTCTGCGCCACCGCCCAGATCTTCTTTCCACCCGGCGCCCGGCGCCAAGAGACCGGCAAGGCGGTCTTGCAGAGGACCGAGCCGGCGGCGTTCCCGATCAGGTACGAACCGCCGCTGCCGGGAGAAGACCTAAGCTACGTGCTCTATGGCGGCGGCGGGTGCTCGCTCTACGACACCGCGAAGCTCCGCGCTCTCGGGGGCTTCAACGAGATCTATGCGCCGGCCTACGTGGAGGACCTGGACGCCGGCTACCGCGCCTGGTTGAGGGACTGGCCGACGGTCTTCGTCGCGCGCGCTCAAGTCGAGCACCGCCACCGCGCCACCACGTCGCGCTATCACTCGCCCGAGCAGCTCGAGCTGATTCTGGAGATCAACTACCTGCGTTTCCTGGCGCACTCGGTGATTCGCGCCGGGGTGTTCGGCGACCTGTGGCGGCAGGCAATCCGGAGGCTGCGCCTGGCGGCCCTGGCCGGCGGGGACGTGGCCCTGGAGGCGCTCTCCCGGGCGCCGCGCTTGCTGGCCGCGCGCCCGGCCGCTCCGGCAGGCCGGCGGTGCGATGAACGGCTCGTCCTGGCCCTGACGAGCGGTTCGGTGGCGGTGTTCCCGGGACGCGCCGCTGGCGTGCGCGACCGCCCGACCGTGTTGGTCGCCTGCCCGTACGTGCCGTTCCCGCTCTCGCATGGGGGCGCGGTGCGGGTGTTCAACTTGATGCGGCGCGCCTCCCGGGATTACAGCCAGGTGCTGGTCGCCTTCTCAGACCGCCTGGAGACGCCCCCGGCCGAACTGCTCGACATCTGCCGCGAGGTCGTCGTGGTGCGCCGCGTCGGCAGGCACTCGCGGCCGGCGTCGCGCCGCCCGGACGAAGTCGAGGCCTTCGACTCGCCCGCCTACCGCGCCGCGCTCCGCGCGACCGTCCGGAAATGGCAGCCCGCGATTGCCCAGCTCGAAATGACTCAGATGGCCCAGTACGCGTCCGACTGCGCGCCGGCCCGAACCATTCTCGTCGAGCATGACATTACTTTCCACCTGTACGAGCAACTCGCGCATCAGGAGGGAGACTGGAACGCGCGCCGCGAATTGGAGCGCTGGCGCAGGTTCGAGACCGGGGCCTGGCGGCAGGTGGACCGCGTGGTCGCCATGTCGGAGCAGGACCGAGCCGCCGTCGAAGGCGGGCTCGGGGTTACGATCCCCAACGGCGTAGACCTGGGGCGCTTCCAATCGTCCGGCCAGGAACCCGACCCGCTCCGTCTGCTCTTCATCGGCTCGTTCGCCCATCTGCCGAACATCCTGGCGGTGGAGTTCTTTCTGGCGCGGGTATGGCCACTCCTCGACAGCACGGCGGCGACGCTCCACGTCATCGCCGGCAGCCGGCACGACTATTACTTGCAGCACCACCAGCGGATGCGCCTCGACCTGGATGATCCTCGAATCGAGCTCGAGGGCTTCGTCGCCGACGTGCGCCCGGCCTACCAGCGCGCCGGCATCGTCATCGCGCCGCTGGTTGCCTCGGCCGGCACCAACATCAAGATCCTCGAGGCTCTGGCGATGGGCAAGGCGATCGTCAGCACGCCCGCGGGGATCAACGGGCTCGATCTCTCGCCGGGCCACGACGTGCTGGTGACCTCCGGGCCCGAGGAAATGGCCGCGGCGATCCTGGACCTGCTGGAGAATCCGGCGCGCCGCCGGAGCCTGGAGGAGCAGGCGCGCCAGAGCGCGCGGGAATACGACTGGGACGCGATCGCGGGCCGGCAGAGAGCGCTCTACGAGGAGCTGGCGCATGGCTCCTGCCGGTTGAATAGGAACGGCGCGGAAACCCTCGGAAGCGAGGCGCTTGGGGCGGGCTGAGGCGGCTAGCGGCCGGTGGCCGCCGTTGTGGGCAGAATCGGGCGGCTGGCGTCGAGCGCTTTCAGCTCCTCTTCGGTGCATTCGACGCCCTCCTCGTGGTAGTCGGCATCCACGTTGACCCCCCAGAGGTCGTAGCGCGCGCCCAGGATGTTGCGGGCCGCGAGCATCGCCGTGAGCATCGAGTGGTCCTGGTTGTTGTAGCGGTGCATGCCGTTCCGGCCGACGAGCTGAAGGTTGGGAACGCTGGGGAGGAACCGGCGGACGGCCTCGAGTCCTCTCCGGTAATTCGAGTCGTAGATCGGATAGGCTTTTTCGGCCCGCACGACAGTGCCGTCGGCGACCAGGGCGGGATCCACCAGCCCGAGCCGCGCCAGCTCGCTCTTGGCCAGCTCGATCAACTCGGCGTCGGGGGTGCGCCAGAGCTCATCGCCCTCGAAGCAGAAGTACTCCAGCCCCAGACAGGTGGTCTCCGGGTCGGGAACCATCTCCGGGCTCCAGTTCTTGTAGTTCTGAATCCGGCCGACCTTGACGGAGGGGTCGTGAATGTAGATCCAGTTGTCGGGGAACAGGTTCTTGCCGCGGACTATCAAGGCCACGGTGAGGAAGGAGCGGTAGCGGAAGTCCTCGGCGGCGGCGCGCAGGTAGTCGGGGGGCGCCGGGTCGAGCCGCTCAATCAGCTCGCGGATCGGCATGCTGCTGATGAAGTGCTCGGCGCGCCACAGACGCCCGCCGGCGCGCACCCCCAGCACTCGGCCGCTCTGCCAATGGATGCTCTCGACCGGGGCCTCCAGCACGACCTTGGAACCGCGCTCGGCCACGATGTCCCGGGTGCGGTCCCACATCATGCCGGGGCCACGGCGCGGGTACTCGAACTCGTGAATCAGCGTCTTGATGACGCG
>JBEKLJ010000250.1:0-4484 GCA_050010255.1 Bryobacteraceae bacterium | reverse complement strand
AAGATACCAGCCTAACATGGGGCGCGCCGCAGCAGATTGCTAGTGAGGAATGCGAGCCAGTGCGGGGACAGGGGAGACAGCTACGAGCTTCCAGCTTCCAGCTTTCAGACCTCAGCGATGATCTTCGGCAGATCGTCGGCTGAAGCCGACGCTGCACGCTGAAGACGTGCGCCACGACAACGGCCGCGCCGGGTTATGGACGGATTACGGCCCCGCCCGCAGGTGCGCGCGCCCGGCGGCCCGCGAACGGGTATCATTCAAGTAGGAGAGCAGCGCGCGAACGGCACGGCGTTCCGCCTTGCCCCGCGGGCCAGCAGGAGTGTTAGAGAACTCGGGGACACTCCGGGCCAGCGCGGCTATTTCACTTCAGGTGGCACGCAGGCGTGTCCCCAGGATTGTTCCGCAGTACCCGACAGGAGCGGTTCAGCTTCGATGAGCAAGTACGTTGACGATTTCCGCGGGGCCGCGCATCGCGCGGTGGATTGGGTTGCCGACTACCTCAATGGCATCCGCCAGTACGACGTGCTACCGCACGTCAAGCCCGGCGACCTGATCGACGCGCTGCCGCGTTCGGCGCCAGAGACCGGCGAGCCGTTCGAGGCCATCCTCAAGGACTTCGACGAGGTGATCGTGCCCGCCGTGACGCACTGGAACCACCCCGGGTTCATGGCCTACTTCCCCAGCACCGGCTCGACGCCCTCGGTGATCGCCGAGATGCTGACGGCGGCCCTCAACACCAACGGCATCCACTGGAAGACGTCCCCGGCGCTGGCCGAGCTGGAGCGGGTGACGCTGGACTGGATGCGGCAGTGGCTGGGCCTGCCGGAGGACTTCTTCGGCGTGATCTTCGACACCGCCTCGGTCAGCAGTTTGCACGGGATCGCGGCCGCGCGCGAGATGGCCGACCCGGAGGCGCGCGAGCAGGGCGCCCGGCCGAACCTGGTGCTGTACACTTCCGAGCAAGCGCACTCCTCCATCGAGAAGGGCGCCATGGCGCTGGGCATCGGGCGGCGCAACGTGCGGAAGATCCCGGTGGATGCGGAGTTCCGCATGCGCACCGACGCGCTGGCGGAGGCCATCTCTCGGGACCTGGCGGACGGCCGGAAGCCCTTCTGCGTCGTGGCGACCGTGGGCACGACGTCCACCACCAGCATCGACCCGGTCCCGGCGATCGCCGACCTGGCCGAGCAGCACGGCCTGTGGCTGCACGTGGACGCAGCCTACGCCGGCAGCGCCATGGTTGTGCCGGAGTTGCAGCACATTTTCGCCGGCGTCGAGCGGGCGCATTCGCTGGTGGTGAACGCGCACAAGTGGCTGTTCACCGCCATGGACCTGAGCATGTTCTTCACGCGGCGGCCCGACATCCTGCGCCGCGCTTTCTCGCTGGTGCCCGAGTACCTGAGGACGGTCGAGGACTCGCGCGCCATCAATTACATGGAATACGGCATCCCGCTCGGCCGCCGCTTCCGCGCCCTCAAGCTGTGGTTCGTCATGCGCTACTTCGGCCGCCAGGGCCTCTCGACGCTGGTCCGCTCGCACGTGGCCATGGCCAAGAAGGTCGCCGGCTGGGTGGATGCCGATCCCCGCTTCGAGCGCCTCGCCCCGGTTCCGCTCTCGGTGGTGTGCTTCCGCTACCGGGGCAGCGACGAGCAGAACCAGGCGATCCTGGATGAAGTCAACGCCTCGGGCCGGATCTTCCTCTCTCACACCGTCCTCGACGGCAAGCTGGCGCTGCGGGTGGCGATCGGCAACCTGGCCACTGAGCGCCAGGACGTCGAGCAGGCCTGGGAGCTGATCCGAAACGCCGTGCCGCGCTGAGATAGCCCGATCTTCTCACACGCCTTCGGCTGCGGCTTGCGGGAGGCCGGCATCTTCTGCGTTGCGCTTGGGGTGAGTCCTCGACGTACTGTTCAAGTACGCCTGCGGGCTCACCCCGTCGCGCGCCTTGAATCTGCCGGCCTCGCGCGGCGCCTCGCTTCGAACGGTGTGAGAAGATCGGGCTTGCCAGAGGCCGGCAGCGGTGAGGGTCGATCATGATCGACCCCTACGAGCCGGCTCGATTCACGCGTCATTCCCGATCGTCTAGCTTGCGGGCAACCTACTGATATTAAACCGGTTGCGTAAGCTCTGCCGGGGGAAGCCGGAGCCGACACCCAGGCTGGTGCTGGTAGCATGGGTACGGCATGAACAGGGACGAACTAGCGGCGCGGCTGGCCCGGCAGACCGGCAGCTCGAAGGCCGCCGCGGCCGACGAAGTGGACCGGGTGGTCAATGACATACTCACCCGGCTGCGCCGCGGCGAGAAAGCGCGGCTGCCGGGCCTGGGCACGTTCGTGCCGGGCAGCCAGCCCGCATTTCACTTTGACGAGGACCTCGGCGCGCGGGGGCGGAAGTGAGCCCCAACGGGCGCGCGACGCCCGGGGAGATCGCGCGCATCGTGCGAGGCTGCCTGGAGCGTGGCGACGCCGTCGAGATCGAAGGCCTGGGCGTCTTCCGGCCCGGCGGCCGCCGCGGAGGCTTCACCTTCCAGCCCGAGACGCGCACCAAGGTCTTCCTGGCATACGTGGCCGAAGACCGCGACGCGGCCGGGCGCCTCTACGCGGACCTGCTGCGCGGTGGTCTCGACCCCTGGCTGGACCGCAAGAAGCTGCTGCCCGGCCAGAACTGGCCGCGCGCCATTGAGCAGGCCATCGCCGTCGCCGACTTCTTCGTGGCGTGCTTCTCCGGGCGCTCCACCGGCAAGCGCGGACGGTTCCAGTCCGAGTTGCGCTACGCCCTGGACTGCGCCTCGATGCTCCCGCTCGAGGAGGTCTTCTTCATCCCGGTCCGCCTGGAGGAGTGCCGCGTGCCAGCGCGCATCACCCGGGATTTTCAGTACGTGGATCTCTTCGCCGACTGGGACAAGGGCGTCAGGCGGATTCTGGCGGTGATCCGCACGCAGATGCGCTCACGCGCGCGGCCCCGGCCGCCCTCGATCCGCACGCAGCGCGGGGCCGAACGCGGGCATTTGCAGCCGGAAGCCGTGCTTCCCGGCCGGTGTGCAGGCGGACAGCTACGACCTGGGAGTGATAGCCTGCGGTGAGTAGTCCCAGGAGAAGCGACTCATGATTCCACCGGCGGTTTTCAAGGAACTGTTTGATCACAATTATTGGGCGCGGAACCGGCAGCTACAAGCCTGCGCGGCCCTCACACAGGAGCAGTTTGTGCGTCCGATGGGCGGCAGTTTCCCTTCGCTGCGGGACACCCTGGCGCACCTGGTCGCGGTGGAGTGGATATGGCTCGAGCGCTGGCGGGGCCGTGGGCCGCGGTCGCTGCTGCCCGCGGAGGAGTTCCCCACGCTGGCCGCGGTTTCCGAGCGCTGGCGCGCGGTGGAGCGCGAGATGAGAGAGTACCTGGCCGGCCTGAGCGAAGAGGCTCTTGAGCGCCCTCTCACGTACGTCAACACCAGGGGCCAGACATGGACCTACCCGTTGTGGCGCATGATTCTCCACTTGCTTAACCATCAGAGCTATCACCGCGGCCAAGTGACAAACCTTTTGCGGCAATTGGGGGCGCAGGCCGCGCCGGTGGACTTCCTGAACGCGCACGACATGGGGTTTCGTCCCTAAAGTCGTCGCTGACGCCGCGCCCACTCGCCTCGCCGGCGGGGCTCCATTGACGGCATACGGCGCCGCCGCGTAACGTGGAGGTGCGGCAGGCTGCGGCGGGGAGCACGACATGCAGAGCGACGGGATTCGCATCCTGGTCACTGGCGGCACGTTCGACAAGGAGTACAACGAGCTCGGCGGGACTCTGTTCTTCCACGACACGCACGTTCCCGAGATGCTGCGCCTGGGGCGCTGCCTGCTCGACGTCGAGATTCGGACGCTGATGATGATCGACAGCCTGGAGATGACCGCCGATGACCGGCGGATCATCGCCGAGCACTGCGCCGGCACGCCGGAGTCGCGCATCGTCATCACGCACGGCACCGACACCATGGTGGAGACGGCGGCGCACCTGGCGCAGGCGGTCCGCGACAAGACCATCGTCCTGACGGGGGCCATGGTGCCGTACAAGTTCGACAGCTCGGACGGATTGTTCAACCTGGGCAGCGCGCTGGCCTTCGTGCAGACCCTGCCGGCGGGCGTTTACATCGTGATGAACGGCCGGTGGTTCCCCTGGGACCACGTGCGGAAGAACCGCGAGAAGGGGACCTTCGAGGCAGTCTGATCGGAGCTTCAGCGGGCCGAGGCTACCCCGGAGGTTTCACCGGCAATCTGCTGAGGCAGGCGGTAGAGCCGCATCTTCCGTGTTGCGCTCGGCCGGCGTCCTCACCGAGCGGGCAAAGATCGTCGGCTCGAAGCCGACGCTGCACGCTGAAGTGTTCAGTTCCATGACATCCTTGACACATTGTTCCATGACATCCTTGACACTCTGAGGGGGCGAAGATTCCCCTGGGGAGTGAAAAACGATGCCGTGGCAGAAGGTAGATGTGTCAGAAC
>JBEKLJ010000249.1:0-4516 GCA_050010255.1 Bryobacteraceae bacterium | reverse complement strand
CGCCATGCGGCGGTAGAAGTGGCGCACCTCTCCATAACCGGGGACTTCGGCCAGCCACATGTCGGAGGTGACCACCATGAACGTGCCCGGCTGGCCCGTTCTCGAATCCGTGCCCTCCATCTCCACCTTGAGGATGACTTGGTGCGTGTCGTAGCCCGCCACCTGCCGCCTCTGGCCGGTCTCCTGGATCGAGGGCTTCGCGGTAATCTCCCCGCTGCCCTGGCCGCGCTCCTTCCGGAGCTTGGCTTCCATCCGGGCCATGGCCTGGGCCATCTGGGCGAAGGTCATCACCGAGTAGGTCCTGTTCTCGAGGTTGATCGTGGTGATGGTTTCCCTGCCCAGGTCGATGATCTGGGTGCTCGTCGGGCTGGCGTGAGCCATGCGGTCGCCCTTGACCAGAACGGACGTCCGGATGGGCTCGCGCGCCTGGCGCGCCTGCCTGGAGAACGCGCCGGCGACCTTCATCATGTCGACCATCATTCCGCCCGTGAGTTTCGTGGTCTGCTCGTAGCTGAAATCGGCGAACGCGCCCGTGGCCATCGAGAGCGCGACCGCTACGGCCACCGCAATTCGTCTCACCATGTGTGGATGCCTCCTCCCCTCGTGGTCCCCCACCGCGCCGGCACGCGCGGATCGGGGCCTCGTGTGCCATGATAGCGCGTGCGCCCGCCGGGCGGGTGCGGTCCGGTTCAGGTAGAATGGCCTCAGCGAGGAGATGCCGTGAGCGACTTGGTGATTCGGCCGACGAAGAAGTTCATCCGCATCGGGTACTGGACCGTGTTCGTCCTGTGTTGCCTGGCCGTGGGCCTGTATGTCAACAGGTTCTCGGACCAGCCGGCCTGGCTGCTCGTCCTTCCGGCGCTGCTGTTTCTCATTCCCATCCGGGCCCACCTGCGGCAGCACTTCACGAAGATCACCATCGGCGGCGACAAGTTGCGGTACGAGGTCGGGATCTTGTCGAAGACCACGCGCATCGACCAGCTTCTCAAGATCCAGGACGTGCGCGTGGACCAAACGGTCTTCCAGCGGATGATGCACATCGGGGACCTGTCGATGGAGACGGCCGGGGAGACCAGCCGCTTGGCCATTCCCAATATCGACGATCCCCAGCAGGTCGCCGAGGACATCACGGGCGCGGCGCAAGGCCAGCCCATGAAGCGCAAGCCGCAGGCGCGCGACGGCCTCTGAGCCGTTCCGCGCTTTCCCGGTTTCCGCGTGTGGATTAGCCCATGCCGCTCGCCGGGTCAATCAGCTCCAGGGAGGGAAAGAGCTTCTTGTAGAAGCCACGATCACGAGAGAGCAGGCGCGTCGCCTGCGTTTGCGCGTGGGCGCCAATCAGGAAGTCCGCCAGTATCCGCGTTCGCTGACCGCCTTGCTGGCGATACCTTCGCCAGACGCGACTAGCCAGGAAATGAGCTTCTCTGCGCAACGGTTCGACACGGACCTGGCTGCTTTCAAGAAAACCATCGCACTCGCGCTGCGCGGCGAAGTGGACGCAGAGTTCGGCGTACACCAGGTCGCAGATCACCAGGGAGCCCGAATTGGCGGCGTCCTCCAGCGCCTGCGCGGAAGCATCGCAGAACTCCTCGCTTGGCACCAGAATGTCAAGGAAGATGTTGGTGTCGATGGCCGTAATCATCGCCCGCGCACGTCCTCGATGAACTTGTCAACGGACGCGTATCCCAGCTCCGCAAAGCTGCTCTTCGCGCGGCCCTTCCACTTCCGCAGATCCAGCTTCCGGGGGGCCTTGTTCAGCACGATCGAACCGCCGACCACGCGGAACTCCACCTCGGTCTCCGGGCCAAGGCCGAATCTCTCGCGGATCTCTTTGGGAATTGTCACTTGACCCCGCTCGCCGATTTTCATACTTCTCAGTATGACTCAGAAATCATACTGACGCAAGCCCGCCGCATGGGCCGCAGTCGGCTTACGGACGGATTACGGTTCGGCGGCCGCTAGCCCGCTTTTCTCTCCGAGGAAAGGTGTAAATTGCTACTCTCCCAGGTTTTCCACTTCGAGCACGGCCCATCCGGGCAGGGCGGCAGGCTGGGCGGCGAGGAACACGACGCGGCGGGTCTTGGGGAAGGGCAGGCCGGATTCGATGGCGCGGGTGTATAGCGGCACCTGGCGCATCATCTGGCGGTAGGCCGGCGCTTGGCTATCCAGCCAGCCGGTCTTGGCCAGCAACCCGCTGCCCCATCCCATGGCGAGCAGGCAGGCGTTGCCGCGCGCCCGCGCATCGGCGAGCTGGGCCTCAATCTCGCGGAGGCCGTGCTCGAGCGCCGCCAAACGTGTCCAGGCGGCGTACTGCTTCTGGATGGCGAGCAGGCGCGCCGCGTAATCGTTGGCCGCGCCCAGAATCCTCGCGGAATCCACCGGCCCGCGCCACCGCAGCAGGCGCGCAATCTCCGGCTGCTGCAGAAACGCATTCTCGCGCCAGACGCCTTCGAAGACCGTGCCCGGGGCCGCCATCTCCGCGAACAGCGGCGTGCCCTCCTCGGGCCGATTGCCGGGCACCGTGCCGCGCGGCGCCTGCTTCCAGCCCAGCTCGAACCGCCCCTCGCCGCGCGCTTGGAGGGTCGAGACCCTCAGCAGGTAGATGCGCAGCACGGAGACCGGCACGGGTTTGGAGTCGGCCACGGCGATGGCGCGCATGAAGCTCGTGCCCGCACCGCCCAGGGCCTGCTCCTCGGCCACCTCGCCCGGCCGCCAGTCGCCTTGCAGCCGCTCGAAGTCCGGCGGCGCGCCGTTCATCCAGCGCGCCATCAACATGCCCGTCCGCAGCGCGCCCTTGACGGCGCTGCCCGGCAGGTACGGCCCGCCCGTCCCGGAGACGAACGTGGGTATGTGCAGGCTCTCGCCGTGGGCCCGCTCCCAGTAAGCCGATGAAGAGGCGTGCTCGAAGGGCACGCGGCGGCCGGCGAAGTTCTGCGCGAAGCCGCCCCAGGAAGCGAAGTCCAGCTTCTCGGCCCGCTTGAGCTGCGCCAGGTAGCCGTCCAGCCGCGGGCCTTTGGCCAGCAAGCGGAAAATGCGCCGCTGGTCGAGCACGTTCACCTGGTCCTTCCAGACCATGTAGTCGATGGGCGAGAGCGCCTCGCCATCGCCCACCAGCAGCGGCGTCAGACAGGTCAGCCGGTATCTCATGAGGCACCCACGGCGCGCTCGGGCTGGCGCGGCGGCAGCGGAATCGACAGGGCCAGGCCGCTGCGGAACACCGGGTGCGGGAAGCCGTCCGGCGCCACGTCCGGCGCGCAGCCCTTCGGCGGCGCCGGCGCCACCACGACCGACCCCTCCTCGACCATGCGCACCAGCTTCTTCGCCTCCCCGCTCCGCACCGGGCTCTCCACGCGCCCGCCGCGGGTCACCAGCGAATAGCAGCCGCGCTGCCAGTCGATGGCATCCTCCGGCGCCGGCGAGTAGAGGGAGAGCAGAAAGTAGGCGGTCTCCTGCGCCGGCTTTGGGCCGCTCTCGGAATCCCCGTTGGCGAATTCGCGCGACTCCTCGGGCGGGGCAGCGGGAAGAATCAGGTTGGGCAGGACGCCCGCGGTGAACTCTGGCTCGGCCGAACGGCCCCAGCCGAGCGACCGCTCCCCGCCCATCCCGGTGTCGGCCAGCAGCCGCAGCGCCGTCTGGACGGGTCCGCACCAGCGCGCTTGCGCCTCCTCGCCGGCGAAGCCCACCACGCCCCAGAACCCGCCGCCGGCGGCAAACTCCAGGCACGCGGTCTGGTGGGCTTCCGCGGCGCTCCGGCTGACGCGGTCCACGGCGGCGTGCGAGCGTACCGCCGTCCGGAACGGGCCCGAGCGGAGCTTCGACTCCGCGGGCAGCAGACAGTCGCTCCAGCCGTCCAGGTACCAGCGGCTGTCGTTGAGCGGCTGCTCGGCCACCAGCCCGCGCAGCGCCTCCAGCGGCACGAAGCGCGCGTTCCGCCAGCGCACCTTGGGCGATGGCGAAGGCGGCCACAGCGTCTGCGGCGGCGGAAGGAAGTGCAGGTCCTCCAGGCAAGGAAACAGCGAGCTGAAGACCACCTCCGGCGGCGCCGCGCTGGCCGCCGTGGCCGCCATCCACTCCTCGATCAGCCCCAGCCGCAGCATGGCCTGCGACACGGCCGAGAACAGCGTGTCGCTGTGCAGGATGCGGTCGACCTGGTCGCGCGCGCCCGACTCCGGGCCGATGCGCCACGGCCCGAGCGGGCGGAAGCGAACCATGAACCCCGGGTTCATCGCGTCTACTCGGCGAGCCTCTCGGCCAGGCCGCCCTCGGTCACCAGCCGCTGCAACCCGGCCAGGTCGGCGCCGGAGGCCAGCTCCGCTTCCGGCGCCGCGCCCGAGTAGAAGCCGCGGCTGCGCCAGGTGAGCTTCAAATTCGCCAGCCGCACGCGGCCGCTGCCGCGCGAGCCGCCGCCGCCCAGAGAGTCGTCCTCCAGCAACCGCAGGCCCTCGATGAGCCGCGCCAGCAGCGCCTTGTCCCCCTCGCACAGGACGTCCAGGACGAACCGCAGCTTGAACCGCGCCCC
>JBEKLJ010000248.1:0-4552 GCA_050010255.1 Bryobacteraceae bacterium | reverse complement strand
AACGACGGGCGCATCGACGCGGTGGTGTCGGTGCTCAATGGCCCGGCCCGGGTGTTTCACAATATCACGCGAAACGCCAACCATTGGATGCTGCTGAAGCTCACCGGCACGAAAAGCAACCGCATGGGGATCGGCGCGAAAGTTCGTTTGACGGCGGCGGACGGTTCCGTCCAGTATAACCACGTCACCACCAGCACGGGGTACGCGTGCTCGAGCGACGCGCGCGTGCATTTCGGTCTGGGCTCTTCCGCCTCGGCCAAGGAGATTGAGATCGTCTGGCCGAGCGGCATCCGGCAGACGCTCCGAGACGTGGCCGCGGACCGCGTGGTGCCAATTACCGAACCGCGCCAGTAGGACGGCCCACCGGGCTCGGCAGGCTGAGCGGATCCTCTTGCGCTTTCAGGCGGAGGAATTCGGCCCCTTCTCTGTCGGCGTCGGCCTGCCTCCCGGCCAGGCGATAGGCCTTCTGAAGGTAGAAATGCAGTTGCGAGTTGCCTGGCTGGAGCCTGGCGGCCGTCTCCAGTTCCGGGATCGCTTCCCCGAACCGCCCGAGGGCTAGGAGCGCGTTCCCCAATTCAGCGTGACAAACCGGGCGGTGCCTTTCCGGCACCAGCTTGGCGGCCCGCTCGATCAGTTGGATGGACACTTCCGGTTCGCCCCGCTTGAGTTCGAGGAGGGCGGTGAACAGGAGCGAGGGCCAGTGAGCAGGATCGGCCTCGAGTTCCTTGTGGAACTCGGCGAGAGCTCCGCGCTGATCGTTGTCCATCAGGTACATTCCGTACGCGTAGTGAACCCCAGGCTCCTGGGGGTACTTCTCCAGCAGCTCGTGGAAGGCGGACGCGGCTTCGGCGGGCCGCTTGCTCATGTTGGCCCAGAGCGCCTTGCCCGCCAGATTGACCACGGGGCGCTTCGACGCCGGAAGTTCCGAGGGCAAACGCGGTATCGCAAGCGCGCACAGGCCGAGGGCTTCGATCACGGCCGGAGAGTCCACCTGAAACTGCACCAACAGAGGCCGCAATTGCGCGATCGCCGCCTCGTCAAAAGCCGTAGCGCGGATCAGAACGAGGGCGGCGCGAACCCGCACCGCGGCCTCGAACTCGTGGTTGCCGCCGAGCCCCAGCGCCTCTCCCTTCTTGATGTCGGCAAGCGCCTGATCGTAATCGCCCAGCTCGTATTCGCAGAGCCCCAGAAAACCCCATGCCGTGCCGTTGCGCGGAGCCAGGGGGATTCCCTTGCGGAACGCGTCGCGCGCCTCCTGGTAGCGGTTCAGTTGATACAGATCGCCTCCCAGGTAGAACCACCCCTCCCCCCACGACGGCCGAAGCGCGAGCGCCTGCCTGAACAGGGTCACGGCTTCGGCGGGATTGCTGTCCACGGCCTCCTGGGCGCGGCGCGCGAGCTCCTCGAAGGTGGGGGGGGCCTGCGCCCGCGCGCGCATCAGGCAAGCCGCCGCCAGCAGCAGGCACAAGAACCGAAAGGCCATCCTGTTGCGAGAGGTCACGGTAAGCTTGATTTTAGCCTGCCAGCGGCTATGCTGGTGATGATGGTAGTGCACGTCGCGCTCCTGGGCGTTCTCCTCATCGACGCCGCTCTGGCCCAAGACGCCAGTCCGGAGAGGCTCTTCCGGGAGGCCGTCGAGGCGCAACAGCGCGGCGATGATGCCCTGGCTGTCAGCAAGTACCAGGAACTGATCAAGCTTCGTCCGGACATCGTCGAGGCGCACGCCAATCTCGGCGCCGCGCTCTCTCACCTGCGCCGTTTCGACGAGGCGATCGCCGAGTACGAACGCGCTCTGGCGGGCGCTCCCGACCGCGTCCAGATCCGGCTGAATCTGGCCTTGGCATACTACAAGGCGGGCCGCATCGACCGCGCCGCCGCCGAGTTCGAGACTTCGCACAATCTCGCGCCGCAGGAGAAGCGCATTACCCTTCTGCTTGCGGACTGCTGGTTGCAGCAGGGCGAAAACCGCAAGGTGATCGTTCTGCTCGAACCTCTCGATCCGCAGGTTCGGGACGACCTGACGTTCTCCTACCTCTATGGCACCGCGCTTATGCGGGACAACCAGATCGAGCGCGGCCAGGAGATCATGGACCGCATCCTGCGAAACGGCGATTCGGCCCAGGCCCGCGTCCTCATGGGCTCGGCCCGGATGCGGAGGCTCGATTGGCAGGGCGCCAAGGCGGACCTGGAACGGGCGCTCGAGATCGACCCCACCCTTCCCGGACTTCACTCCCTGTACGGTCTGGTGCTCGATGAGACCATGGATACCAGGGCGAGCGCCCAATATCAGAAGGAGTTGGAGTTAAATCCGAACGACTTCGCGGCCAATCTCCACCTCGGCGTCTATGCGCTCCATGACAGCCGGCTCGATTCTGCCGAGGCGTATTTCAATCGCGCCCTCGAGATCCGGCCGGGAGACCCGGGCGCACTGCTGCAGTTGGCCAATCTCCGGTCCGCGCAGGACAGGCGCGCTGAGGCTTGCCAGATCCTCGAGGGAGTCACGAAACGCTATCCGGATTTCCGCGAAGCGCACGTCGTGCTGGCCAACCTCTACTACCGTCTGAAACGCAAAGCCGATGGCGACCGGGAACACGAGATCGCGCAGAAGCTGAGCGCGCAGGCCACCACTCACATCCACTGAGAACGGGCGCGCTCACTTCAGGATTCCCTTCCCCTCCCGGATGGTAATGTACCGATTGAGGGGCAAGGACGTGAAGCGGTCCACGCGCCTGGACGGCAGAGGCCAACGGATCTCGAGGAAGTCAAGCTTCTTCGCCTGCCCGATGCCCAAGAGCATGCGCGGATCGTGCGACGAGAGATAGCTTCCGCCCGCGATTTTGAGCCGCGACCGCGTCGTGCCTTCGAATCCCCAGGTCACGCGCGCGCCCACGGCGTCGATGTTGGCCGTGGTCCCGATCAGGCGCACACCCAGCCAGTTGTTGCGCGCCCCCACCTCGTTGTGCAGCAGCAACGGGGCGGCGCCGTTGTTGTTGATCAGCACGTCCACCCCGCCGTCGTTGTCGAAGTCCCCGATCGCCAGTCCCCGCGCCGTCCACTTGGGGCCGAAGGCGGGCCCGCCCTGGCTGCTGACATCGGTCCAGCGCCGCCCGTCGTTGTGGAACAGGAGCAGGGGCTCGGCGGTGGTCACGCTGTCCAGGAACTCTTCGATCATGTCGTTGGGATGGCCGTTGGCGAGGAACAGGTCGACGTTGCCGTCGTTGTCGTAGTCGAAAAACTTCAGGCCCCACCCGCTCAGGTAATACGTGGCACGGCCGATCCCGCTCTCGTCCGCCCGGTCCGTGAAGGTCTCGCCCCCATCGTTGTGATAAAGCGAAAAGCGCTCCCGGTCGATGTTCGCGACGAACAGGTCCTCCCGGCCGTCGTTGTCGTAATCGGCGGAATCGATCCCCATGCCCGAGCGCGCCTGGCCGTCGGCGTTGTAGGCCACTCCCGCCGACAGGCCGATCTCCTCGAACCTCCCGTTGCCCCGATTGACGTAGAGAAAATTGGGCACGGCGTCGTTGGTGACAAACAGATCCATCAGGCCGTCGTTATTGATATCGGTGGCGACCACGCCGTGGCATTTCCCGGCGTTCTTTCCGATGTCGGTCAGGTGCCCCACCTCGGTAAACGTGCCGTCGCCATTGTTGTGGTACAGGGAACTGTAGCGCGAGTCGAAAATCGTCGGAACGCAGTAGTAGCGCTTCTTGGCCTGGTTGTCGCCGCAGGTCTTGGGATTGTCTCCGCCATAATCCACGAAGGTGCCGACGAACAGGTCCAGCTTGCCGTCATTATCGTAATCGAACCACACCGCGGAGGTCGTCCAGCCCCCGTCTCCCCCCACGCCCGCCTGTTTTGTCACGTCCGTAAAAGTGCCGTTGCGGTTGTTGCGGTAGAGCACGTTGGCGCCGTAGCAGGTAAGAAGAATGTCAGGATACCCGTCGCCGTTGTAGTCGCCGACTGCCACGCCTTCCCCCCAGCGCGCGGCATCCAGGCCGGCCTGTTTGGTGACGTCGGTAAACGTGCCGTCGCGGTTATTCCGGTACAGAGCGTTGCGCCCCGGCTTCTGGGGATGGTAGAAAGCGCAGGGCCCCGCATTGATCAGCAGGATATCCATCCACCCGTCGTTGTCGTAATCCAGAAAGGCGCAGCCCGAGCACATGGATTCCGGCAGCCAGTGCGCCGGGGACCTGCCATTGTCGTGGACCCACGTGATGCCGCTCTTCTCCGGCGGAACGATTTGGAAGACGGGCCCCGGCGGCGCCGGGCCGCCTGCGCGCACAACGCGCGCCAGACCAAGTGCCCCGAGGTAGGTCAGAAGATCGCGGCGGGAGAGCTGCATCGAACTTTTCATTGTAGCCGACACTGGCGGCTCAGCCCGGCTGGCCTCGGGCCGGTACTATTCTGTAAGGTGATGCGCGTTGCCGTTGTGCTGATCGTTTTCGCCGGCCTCGCCTGGACTCAGGGCTCAGGACCCGAGCAGCTATTCCGGGACGCAGTGGAGGCGCAGAAGCGGGGCGACGATGCGCTGGCCGTTCGCAAGTACCAGGAA
>JBEKLJ010000247.1:0-4594 GCA_050010255.1 Bryobacteraceae bacterium | reverse complement strand
AAATCCACACATGGTTGCGGCTGGGTGCTCGACCCCGGTTCTCGTGCATGGGCCGCGGTGGGGCAATGCGAATTACGAAATCGGCAGCCACGGCGCTGAGCGTCAGGATACCCGTGAAAACTAAACCGGTCAACAGTCTGCGAAGCATAAGTCTCTCTCTCTTTCCATAGTCAGCAGTCCCTGCGGTTGGAACCTCAATCTAGCCAACACAACTTCCCACCCAACAACACGGTGTTGGGTCGGATGGGACTGCTTTGCCCCAGCTCGACGGTCTTGAAGAGTTGGGCTTCCGTCTTTGCCAGTGCACGTGGCATACCATTTCTCGCCGCGCGGAACAGGACGGAGCATCACTCGAGGACGCGCTGCTTGCGGATCCACTCCAGCAGCACGTCCCTCAGCAGTGGCCCGTCTGTTCCGAACCGCAGGCCTTCGGTCCCCAACTGGCCCGGCGCGCTCTGGTTGGTGGCGGTGAAGTCGCTGACCGCCAGCGTGTACTCGCGCTCCGGGTCGACCACCGCGCCGTCCCTCACCGCCGGCGGCAACTGGCGGCCCTTGAACTTGCCCGTCACCACGCGGTTGTCGAACGGCATCACGTTCCAGACGTGCCGCGCCAGCAGTTGGCCCTGGGGCAGGATGTCGCGAACCCCGCCCGCGTTCATGAAGGCGAAATCCGCGCCGGTGGCTTCCCGCATGGCGCGCTCGATCAAACGCTTGACGTCGACCCGGCTGAACTGGCGTTTCGAGATCGCCAGCGGCTGGTCCACGATCCGGCTCACTTGGCCTTCCCAGACGGCGACCGCCGCGGCGACGTCGCGCGCCGGCTGGAGGCACCGCGAATCGACCGGAATGTGCTTCCAGGTCCAGGATTCGAGCGATTTCCGGGTGACGTCCACGCGGAGCTCCAGGCGGCCCAGCTCCTGGCCGAAAGGCTCGACGCGCACGAGCACGCGGCCGTCGCGGGTGAGCGGAGCGCGCAGCCCCTTGTGCGTGTGCCCGGTGATGAGGACGGGAATCTGGGGCAGGGAATCGAGCAGGGTCTGCTCCTCGTTTTCGGTGAGATGCGCGAGCACGACGGTGAGATCCGCGCGGCCGCGCGCCTCCTCCGCGTACCGGCGCAGCGTCTCGGCCACCGGCCGGGTGTGCCACGGGCCCCGCAGGGCGGGCGTCGTCAGATCGCGGAAAGTGTCCGTCATGGCGCCGATAACCGCGATGCGAACGCCGTTTGCGTTCAGCACCACGTAGGGTCGCCCGGTGAACAAACGGCCCTCGGAGTCGGCCAGGTTGGAGACTACCGTTGGGTAGTTCGAGATATCGACAAACTGGCGGGCGCGCTGCCAGCCGTAGTCGAAATCGTGGTTGCCGAGCGTGCCGGCGTCGAAGCCGAAGAGGTTGGCGATCTCGAAGACCGGCAGGCCGCGGAAGATGGTCGAGACCGGGCTGCCCTGTGCCAGGTCCCCACCGTTGAGCAGCAGGCAGCCGATGCAGTCTTCCCGCTCGTGCCGGATCACCGCGGCGAGACAGGTGAAGCCGCCCGCGCCGTTCTCGAGCGGCATCAGGCGCGCGTGCAGATCGTTGGTGTGCAGGATGGTGACCGAGCGGACGTCGTCGCCCGCGAAGGCCAGGGCGCAGAACAGCGCTAGCGGCAGTGAGCGTCGGGTCAGTCGCATCGGAGCATCCAGGCCCCCCTTATCGTACGACAGACCACCGTCAAGGCATTGGCAGAGGCGGCTCGGGGGCTATACTGAAGACATGCTGCGCGCGTTCACTGGCGTTTTCGAGAAGGTTGATGACTGGTACATCGCCTATGTCGAGGAGCTACCGGGAGCCAACACACACGCCAGGACACTCGACGAGGCTCGGGAGAATCTCCGCGAAGCGATTGAGCTTGTGCTTGCCGCCAACCGGGAAATAGCGGGCGGAGGTGTGCAGGCCGGGAACGTCATCCGCGAGGAGATCCGAGTCGAAGTCCAGTGAAGCGCGCGGACCTTGTGCGATACATTGAGCGTTGGGGCTGTCTCCTGTACCGCCAAGGGTCCAAGCACAGCATCTACTGGAACCCCGCCAATCGCAAGACGTCCGCTGTGCCGCGGCACAGCGAAATCGTCGATCCACTCGCGGTGAAGATCTGCAAGGATCTCGGCGTGGCGCGGCCAAAATAGTCCACAGTAACGAAGACCGCTCACCGCCAGTAGAACAGGCTCAGCCGCGGCAGGCCGCTCAATTCGAGCAGCCGCCGGTCCAGGTACTGCCGCTCGAGCATGGCGATCTGCTCGGCGCTCATTTTGGAGCGGTAGGGGCGGAGCTCGAAATCGAAGGCCCGGCGCGCGGCAGTCAGCTCCTCGTCAGATCGGGTCAGCCGGACCGCGGCGATCATCTTCTCTTCCAAAGCGGTGAGGCGCCGCTCCAGATCCTCCAGGTGCGCGTGGTGCGCCTCGGCCTCGGCGGCGAGCCGCTCCAGCGAGGCGGCCACCTCACCGAGCGCGGCCTGCTCGCGGGCGCGCAACGCCGAGGCGTTGGCCAGCAAGTAGTCGCGCAGCTCCTCGGCCGAGAACGGCGCGGCCACGGAGGGGCGTGCGCCGGGGGGCGGTGCGATTCCCGCCATGGCCTGGGCCTGCTCGAGCACCGCCTGGGCGCAATAGGCCAGGGAGTTGACCATCTGCACTTTGGACTTGCGCGCGCGCCACTTCTCGAAGGCCGCGTCGATGCCGCGCAGCACGGCTTCGAGCGGGACGCCGGCGTCCTTCCAGGTCTCGATAAGCGCCCAGTCGAGCGGCGACAGCAGAAACAGCCCCGTGCCCCGGGCGCGCTGGAAGTGCTCCTCAACCTCGGTGAAATAATTGAAGTAGTTGAGGCCCCAGTCCTCGCTGGCGTCCGCGGGTTCGTTGGTCACTGCCGGCGGTTCCGCTGCCAGATGATCGCGAGGCCCTCCAGCGTGAGGTCCTCGTCCACTTCCTTCAGATAGCGCGAGCCGGCCTGGACCAGATAGGCCTGGCCCCCGGTGGCCACGATCCGGGACTCGGGCCCGAGCTCGGCGATGAGCCGCTCCAGAATGCCGTCGATCATGCCGATGGAGCCATAGTACAGCCCGGCCTGCATGCTGGCAACGGTGTTGGTGCCGATCAACTTCTCGGGCTCGCGCACGTCCACCAGCGGCAGCCGCGCCGTCTTGGCGAACAGCGCCTCGACGGCGATGCCGATGCCAGGGCAGATCAACCCGCCGAGGTACTCGGCGTTGGCCGAGATGGCGTCGAAAGTGATCGCCGTCCCCAGGTCCACCACGATGCACGGGCCGCCGTATTTCTGGAACGCTGCCACGCCGTTCACCAAACGGTCGGCGCCGACCTCGCGCGGGTTGTCATAGCAGATCTTCAGGCCGGTGTCGGTCTGCGGCGTGACGAACACGGCCTCGGTGTGGAAATAGCGCCGCGCCATCAGCGCGAGCGAAGTATCCAGCGGCGGCACGACGCTGGCGATGATGACGCCGTCGACGCGCGCCAGATCCAGCGACGAAAGTGCGAAAAGATTGCGCAGCAGGACACCCCACTCGTCGGCCGTCTGCCCATCCACGGTGCGCAGCCGCCAGCGCGCGATCAGCCGCGGGCCTTCGAGAACTCCGATGGAGATGTTGGTGTTGCCAGCGTCAAGGGCCAGGAGCATGGGTCTCACTCCGCGGGACGGAGCCCGCCCGACAGCACCAGAGTGCGCGTGCCGTCGTCCTTACGAATGTACAGGAATCCGGAGGGGTCCAGGCCGTCGGTGACGCCTTCGACCAGCGATTCGCCGTCCCCGGCCACTACGCGCTTTCCGCGGGCGTAGCTTGAGGCCTGCGCAAAGGCCCGCAGCAACGGCCCGGGCCCGCCCTCGGCGAGCATCCTGGTGAAACTGTCCACGGCCCGGAGCAGGCCCACTAGCAGCAGTTCGCGCGAGTGCGGGCGGCCCGAGGCCAGCCGCAGCGAGGTCGCCAGGGGCGCCAGCTCGGGCGGGAACGCGGCGTGGTTCACGTTGATACCGATGCCGGCGATGAACGCCGGCCCTTGCGCCTGCACGAGAATCCCGGCGCACTTCTTCCCGCCGATCAGTACGTCATTGGGCCAGCGCAGGTCGCAGCCGAGGCCGGAGGCGCGCGCGATGGCCTCGCCCGCCGCCAGCCCCAGCGCCAGGGTGAGCAGGGGCGCGCTGGCCTCCGGGAGGCCCGGCCGCAGCACCACCGAGACGTACAGGCCGGAGGCGCGCTCGGAGCGCCAAACGCGGCCGTGGCGGCCTTGCCCCGCTGTCTGTTCCTCGCAGACGACGGCGGCGCCTGAGGGCGCGCCCTCCGCGGCGAGCCGCGAGGCCTCTCTCATCGTCGATGAGCAGACGTCCAGCCAGACGATCCGACGGCCGGGGAAGGCGGCGCGCACCATTTCCACATTGAGGGGCATCGCTAGCCCGATCTTCTCACACCGTTCCAAGCCAGGCGCCGCGCGAGGATCGGGCGAGCCCGGATGTTTCACCAGCAATCTGCTGCGGCGCGCGATAGAGCCGCATCTACTGCGCTGCGCTCGGCCGGCGTCCTCGACGTACTGTTCAAGTACGCCTGCGGGCGCCGACCTTC
>JBEKLJ010000246.1:0-4674 GCA_050010255.1 Bryobacteraceae bacterium | reverse complement strand
CATCACCGGCGACAACGTGGGCCCGCTGCATCTGATCAACATCAAGCGGCTCGCCTATGCGGTGCGGACGGCCGAAGAGGCGCTGCCCATCCCGGCCGAGTTCCGCGACGAGCCGGCGCGGCCGCGCGCGGCCATGCCGGTGGCGGCGCAGCCGGCCCTGCTCGACCGCCGGATGATCGCGGAAGCCGTCGAACAGTATCTGGCCGAGCGCGGCGGTTCCCGGCTGGCGGGCGGCGCCGCAGCGGCGGCCGAGCGGCCCGCGGCGGTCTCATCCGCCACGCTGGGCAGTGTCGCGGCCCAGGTCGTGGACCGCTTCATCGCCTCCCGCCGCGCCCGCGCCTCATCGGAACCGCCGGCGTGCCTGGCCCAGTGCCCCTGCCTGGCGCCAACCGAGGCGGTACCCGCGCCGGGGGCGCCCGCCCCGGAGGCGCCCGCGCCACAGGCGCCCGCGCCGCGCGCGCCCGAAGTCATCATCGCCGACTTCGTCTGCGAGAGCGATGTCAGGGCGGCCATCGACAGGCACAGGAAGATCTACACCGGTCCCCGGACCATCGTCACCCCGGCCGCCCGGGAGCTGGGCGACCAGTACGACGTCCTGGTGGTGGCGCAGCGCTAAATGAAGCTAGACCTGAACACCCTCAAAACCGAAGTGCTCGAGTACATGGAGGCGGAAGGCTTCGTCGTCTTCCACGGATACTCGCGCCTGGCCGACGCCGACTCCTTCGTGGCCTGGGACACCGACTTGCGGCCGGACTACCATACTTTTCTCTCCGCGGCCAAGAACGCCGGCGTGAAGCTGATTGTCTACCACTGCCGCGAATTCTCGGCGGCGTACCTGGAGGACGCCACCGAACGGCTCGAGGCCAGCGAGCTCAGCTTGGAAGAGCGCCACGGCGCCGAGCGGCGGCTGCGCGGTCTGAAGGCTTACGAGGGCTTCACCTGCACGCTCGAGCTTTCATTCGATTACCAGGGGAGGGTATATGTGTTCAGCCTGCGCGCCGAGTGGTACGACGACTACCTGGACCTGCTCGAGGATCTCGACGGCACCGAGACCGGGGAGCAGCAAGAGGAAGACGACCCGATGGGCGGCTTCTATTCGCGTAACTGACTCTCCGCATGGCGACCCAGGCCCGCTGGTTGCTGCCGCCGGACGGCTCTGAGCAGGCCGAGGCGCTCGCCGCAGCGCTCGGCATCAGCGCGCCGGCCGCGCGCGTTCTGGCAAGACGAGGCTACCGCGACCCCTCGGCGGCCCGCCGCTTCCTTCGCCCGTCGCTCGACGACTTGGCCGACCCGTTTCTGATGCTGGGCATGCGCGAGGCGTTGGAGCGGCTCCGCCGCGCCATCACCGCGGGCGAGAAGATCCTCCTCTACGGCGACTACGACGCGGACGGCACCACGGCGGTGGTCATCATGAAGAAGGCCATCGAGCTCGCCGGCGGCCAGGCCGCGTTCCACATCCCGAACCGCTTGAAGGACGGTTACGGCATGCGGATCGAGGTCATCGAGCAGGCCGCCTCCGCCGGGGTCAAACTGATCGTCAGCCTCGACACGGGCATTCGCGCCTCCGAGGCCGTCGGCCGCGCGCGTTCGCTCGGCGTCGACGTCATCATCGCCGATCACCACCTGCCAGAGGAACAGCTTCCGCCCGCCTGCGCCATTCTGAACCCCAAGCAGCCGGGCTGCGGCTATCCCGACAAGGAGCTCTGCGCGGCGGGTGTGACTTTCAAGCTGGTCCAGGCGCTGCTGGGCACGCTGGGCTGGTCCGCTGGCAGGCTCCGCCGCATGACCGCGTCGTTCCTGAAGATCGTCGCCATCGGGACCGTCGCCGACGTGGTGCCGCTCACCGGGGAGAACCGCGTGATCGTCAAGCACGGCCTGGAGGGGCTGCGGTCGGTCCGGAGTCCCGGCCTGCGCGCGCTCCTGCGCGTGGCCGGCTTCGCCGAGGGCGAGGCCCCCACCGCCAACCAGGTCGCCTTCCGGATCGCCCCGCATCTGAACGCGGCGGGCAGGATGGCCGACGCCAACGCCATTGTCAGCCTCTTGCTCACGGATCAGGATGAGGAGGCGCGGCGGCTCGCCGGGCGGCTGCACGACCTCAACCGCGAGCGCCAGGACGTGCAGACCGAGATCGTGCGCGCCGTCCTCGACGAGTGCCTCAAGACGCCGGTCACCGATGAGCAGCCCGCGCTGATCTTCGTGGGCCGGGAGTGGCATCGCGGCGTGGTGGGTATCGTGGCCAGCCGGCTGGTGGAGCGTTTCCGCCGGCCCGTCTTCGTGCTCAGCGAGGACGCCGAGCAGGGGGTCCTGCAAGGCTCGGCGCGCAGCACTTCCCGCTTTCACCTGCTGGAGGCGCTGGAGTCGATGCCGGAGCTGCTCATCCGCTTCGGAGGGCATCGTCAGGCGGCGGGCCTGACGCTCTCCTCCGACCGTGGCGAGGAGTTCCGGCGGCGGATGCTCGAGTATGCCGCGGAGCGCCTGACGTCGGCCGACTTCGTCGAGGAGATCGAGGTTGACTCCGTGCTGGAGTTCGACGAGGTGACCGATCAGTCGGTGGCCGATCTGCTCGCTATGGCTCCCTTCGGCTGCGGGAATCCACCGCCCGTATTTGCCGCTTACGGCGTCGAAGTCGCGGGCAGCCCGGTGGTCTGGCGGGAGCGGCACCTCATGCTGAGCCTCCGCCAAAACGGCCGGACGCTGATGCTGAAAGCCTGGCAATCGGCCGACCGCGCGGGCGAGTTCACGCCCGGCGCCCGCCTGGATGTGGCCCTTTCCCTAGAGAGCGACGAGTACGCCCTGACTCGCGGCCATCCGGGCTGGTGCGCCATTCTGCGCGACGCCCGGCCCAGCGCCGCCGGCCGCTAGGCGCGGCTCTGGACGCGCCCAGCCAGCCGCCTGCTAAAGCACCGCGCCCCAGGCTGCGGACGGATTGCGCGCGGTGCGGTGTGCCAATGGAGGGTCGGGCAGCGGATGACGGCGCCCGGCTTTCTGCTACCATGGACTGCCGGAGATTGCCTTATGTCCAAACCTGCCATGGTTGGATTAGCCGCGCTTGGCCTGCTGCTGACGCCGGGATGTTCGTCGCCGCGCGCTGGTGCGGATTCCAAGATGTACCACCTGGGTGAACGTGTCGAGGTGGGCCAGCTCATCTATACGATTCTGGACGCGGAGTGGGTGGATCAGCTCGGCGAGCCGCCCAGCGTGCGCCTCCCGCGGCACCGGTTCATGGCGCTCAGGGTATCCGTAACCAACAGCGGCGCATCCACGCTGGAGGTGCCGTCAATGTCCTTGATCGACGTGAGCGGCGCCGCATCCGACGAGCTCAGCGACGGGCAGGGCTTGCGAGACTGGCTGGGCTTCGTCCGCAGCCTCAAGCCGGCCGAGACGATTCACGGCCGCGTGCTGTTCGACGTGCCCGCGGCCGCCTACCACCTGAAGCTGACTAACGGCGATCCCGAGAACGAGAAGATCGCCACGGTGGATGTGCCGCTGGACCTGTCGCACCTTCCAGTCATCGAGGAGCCGGCCCGATAGAATCCATGCTGCTGAGAGTTTTCCTGGCCGGCCTGGCAGCGTTTGCCTCGGGTGCGGTCGCCGCTCCGGTCCAGACATCGAAACAGCTCACGATCGTCAGGCCCGCCTTGCGAGAATACGAGGACGGGCCGGCCGCGACGGCGGAGAATCCCTTCCTGACCGGCGAGACGGTCTTCTTCAGCTTTCAGATCGCCGGCTACCAGGTCTCACCCGAATCGAGAACCGACCTGCGGTACCGCGTCGAAGCCGCCGATCCTGCGGGGATCCTCATCGTCGAGCCGATCGGGCAGGACCTCGCCACCCAGGTCTCGCCCGAAGACAAGAACTGGATGCCGGTGGTGCGCGGCAGTTTCCTGATCCCGCCCCTGGCGTTGGCCGGCGCCTACCGCGTCCGGATCGCCGTGGAGGACCGGCTGTCCGGGCAGAAGACGAGCGCCGAACTGGCGCTGCCCGTGCGCGGCCGGCACGTCGAGCCCAGCGACACGCTGGTGACCCGCAACTTCCGGTTCCTGCGGGCCGAAGACGACCCCGAGCCGCTCGCGCCGGCCGTGTACCACGCGGGTGATGCCATCTGGGCGCGGTTCGACATCACCGGTTTCCGTTACGGGGAGAAGAACCACGTCCACGTCGAGTACGGCATCGCGATGGTGACGGTCTCGGGCAGGACGCTGTACTCGCAGCCGCAGGCGGCCGTCGAGGATGACGCGACCTACTACCCGAAGCGCTACCTCGCCGGAGCGCTAAGCCTGAGCCTCGGTCAGGACTTCAAGCCCGGCGAGTACGTAATCGTCCTCACCGTGCGGGACCAGGTGGGCAACCAGACCGCCGAGTCGCGCCACGCCTTCCGCGTGGAGTGAAGCCCGGGTTCTTCTGGGGACTGACGCTCGGCCGGGGCGGGCTAGAACGGCCGGTGGATTCCCTGAGTGCGGAACTCGTAGCGTTCGATGGAGAGCGCCGCTCGCCCATTGTCGCTGCGGACAATGCGCCCCGTGGTGACGAGCTTGAGCGGGCAGCGGTTGTCGAGATGAGCGGGCCAGTTCACGGCGACCTCCAGCCGCTCGCCGGGTGAGAGAGTCCGCTCGGTCGTGAACAACATACCATTGGAGCTCATGTTGATGGTGCGTCCCGAACCCAGCTCGATGG
>JBEKLJ010000245.1:0-4721 GCA_050010255.1 Bryobacteraceae bacterium | reverse complement strand
CCGTAACGGATCGAGGACGCCGGCCGAGCGCAACTTGAGTAGATGCGGCCCTATCGCGCGCCGCAGCAGATTGCTGGTGAAACATCCGGGCTAGGGCGGAGCGTACTATCATTCCACTTATGGCCGAGGATTCGCGGTTCAAGATCGGGCTGATCCAGATGGCCTGCGCAACGGACCCGAACGAGAACCTCGCCAAGGCCGAGTGGCGCATCCGCGAGGCCGCCGCGCGCGGGGCCGGGATCGTCTGCCTCCAGGAGCTGTTCCGCACGCAGTATTTCTGCCGCGAAGAGAACGCCGCGCTGTTTGCGCTGGCCGAGCCGGCGCCAGGGCCGACGACGGAGTGCCTGGGGCGGCTGGCCCGCGAGCTGGGCATTGTGGTGATTGCCTCGCTGTTCGAGCGGCGCGCGCCGGGGCTGTATCACAACACGGCGGCCGTGATCGGCCCGGACGGCGCCATCGCCGGCCTGTACCGCAAGACGCACATCCCGGACGATCCGCTCTACTACGAGAAGTTCTACTTCACGCCGGGCGATCTGGGGTATCCGTGCTTTGAGACGCGGTTCGGCAAGATCGCGGTGCTCATCTGCTGGGACCAGTGGTACCCGGAAGCGGCGCGGCTGGCCGCACTCCAGGGCGCGCTGGTGCTCTTCTATCCCACGGCCATCGGCTGGCACCCGTCGGAGAAAGAACAGCACGGCGCGGCGCAGCTTGACGCCTGGCGAACCGTGCAGCGGGCGCACGCCATCGCCAACGGCGTCTACGTGGCAGCGGTGAACCGGGTCGGGTTCGAGGGCCCGGCCGAGCGCGGCATCGAGTTCTGGGGCTCGTCGTTCGTAGCCGATCCGTTTGGTCAGATCGTGGCGCGGGCTTCGACCGACAAAGAAGAGATCCTCCTCGCCGAGTGCGACACGCGGCGGGTGGACGAGGTGCGCCGGAACTGGCCGTTCCTCCGCGACCGGCGCATCGACACCTACTCGGGATTACTGGAGCGCTGGCTGGGGTAAGAGCGGCGATCAAGACCCCTCGGAGCCGCGCTTGGGCCGGACGCGGGGAACCGGGCCGGTCTTCCTCCCACCCTCATGGCCGTAGGAGCACTTTGAGGACACCCTTCTCGGCGGCGCGCTCGAAGGCGCGCGGCGCTTGAGCGAGCGGGAAACGGTCCGAGATCATTCCGGCGACGCGGACGGCGCCACGGTAGAGCAACTCCAGCGCCGGCTCGAAGCGGCCGCAGCGCGAGCCGATGAGGGTGATCTCGTTGACGACGGCGGCGGCGGTGTCGAGCGTGACGGAGCCGTGCACGGTGGACTTCATGATCACCGTGCCGCGCGGCCGCGTCATGCCAACCGCTTGCCGGAGGCCCTCGGGCGAGCCGGTGGCTTCGATCACGCAGTCATAGACCGCTGCCGGCAGGGCGCCGGCGACAACCTCGACTTCGGCGCCCGCGGCGCGCGCCAGGCGCAGCTTCTCCGGGTGGCGGCCGAAGAGGCGCACGGCGGCTCCATGCGCGCACAGCACTTGAGCCACGAGCAGGCCGAGCTTGCCATCACCCAGAACGGCCACCTGGCCGCCGCGCGGGATCACGACCTGGTCGAGAATCTCGCAGGCTGCGGCGACGGGCTCGGTGAAAACGGCGTGCTCGGTGGCCAGCGAGTCCGGGACGGCGTGCAGGTTGCGCTCGGGCAGTGTGAAGAACTCGCTGAAGCAGCCGGGGTGGTTCAGGATGCCGAGGACGGAGCGATTCGGGCAGTGCCGGCCGAGCCCGCGGCGGCACCACTCGCAGGCGCCGCAGGCGAGGTTGATCTCGCCGACGACGCGCCGGCCGGCGAGTGCCGCCTCATCGGCCTCGACGACTTCGCCCACGAACTCGTGCCCCGGCGTGCCCGAGAACCCGTAGTAGCCGCGCTGAAGCTCGAGGTCGGTGTTGCAGATGCCGGCCGAGAGCAGCCGGATGAGCGCGAAGCCGCGCGGCCGGTCCGGCCGGGGCGCGTCGCGCACACTGATGCGGCCGTTCTCGAGATGGACGGCGATCATGCCCGCGCGCCCGCGCGTTTCCGCAGGCGGCTCCAGTACCACCACTTGCGCTGGTGCGGCGGGAGGTCGGGGTTGCGCGCGTGCTCTATGGCGGCGCGAAAGACGTCTTCGCAGCAGGGGTCCATGCGCTGGCCCCGAACCCGGCAGAACTCCTGGTACAGCTCGTGCGCATCGCGGCGCGCCAGTTGCGCAACGGTTGTGACTCCCAGGAGACGGAGGTGGTTCTCAGTGGCAGGCCCGACGCCAGCCAGATCGAGGAGTGTCCTCATGCAGTCTCAGTATACTTAGGGTTCATGGTTGCCGAACTGGTGTGTTTCGAGCCGAAGTGCCGGGCGCGGTATGCGATCACCGACGTGATCTACAACTGCCCGCGCTGCGGAGGGTTGATCGAGGCCCGCTACTCGAGCTGGGGCGGGAATGCGGCCGAGCTCAAGAAACTGTGGCGCGAGCGGCGGGTCTCGAACGCCAAGCTCGACCAAAGCGGCGTGTGGCGCTACCGGGAGTTCATCCCGTTCCTGGATTCTTACGAGCACGTGGTCACGCTGCGCGAAGGGAACACGCCGCTGCTCGAGGCCCCGCGCGCGGCGGCCTGGGGTGGACTGGAGAGGCTGGCGTTCAAGCACCAGGGCTTCAACCCGACCGGGTCGTTCAAGGACAACGGGATGACCTGCGGCACGGCGCAGGCGCTGCGGCTAGGGATGAAGCGCGTGGCGTGCGTCTCGACGGGGAATACCTCGGCGTCCATGGCGGCTTACGCCAGCGCGGCCGGCTTGCAGCCGATCATCTTCATCCCGCACGGCAACATTTCCTACGGCAAGCTGGCCCAGGCGCTTGAATACGGCGCCAAGACGCTCGAAGTGGAGGCCAACTTCGACGAGATCCTGGCGCTGGTGCGCGCGCTGGCCGAGCGGCTGGGCATCTACCTGCTGAACTCGATCAACCCCTTCCGCATCGAGGGGCAGAAGACCATCATGGTGGAGCTGATGGACCAGCGCTACTGGCGCGCGCCGGACTGGATCGTGCTCCCGGGCGGCAATCTGGGCAACACCTCGGCGTTCGGCAAAGCCCTGCGGGAGATGAGGGAGCTGGGGCTGATCGAGAAGATGCCGCGGCTGGCCGTGATTCAGGCCGAGGGCGCGGCGCCGTTCTACGAGCTGGCGCGCGCGGCGGAGGGAACCCCGCTCGCGGCCGTGAAGAACCCCGAGACGCTGGCGACGGCCATCCGCATTGGCGACCCGGTCTCCTGGCCCAAGGCGCTTTACGAGGTGCGCAGCTCGCGCGGCGTGGTGGAGAAGGTTACGGAGCAGGAGATCGCGGACGCCAAGGCGCAGATTGGTTTGTGCGGCATCGGATGCGAGCCGGCCTCGGCGGCCACGCTGGCCGGCATCCGAAAGCTGCGCGCGGCGGGGGTCATCGGCGCAAGTGAAGACGTGGTCGCCGTGCTCACCGGCAACCTACTGAAGGACCCTGACTACATCCACCGCTACCACACCGGCCAGCTCACAACCCCGAGCGGCGCGAAAATCGCGGCAACGTACGGCAACCAGCCGCTAATCGTCCCCAACGACCAGGAGCGAATTGCGGAAGCGCTCGGCGAGTAACCCTGCGGCGTCCGGACTCTGCCCCTTCCCCGCCCCGCGTGGCCCAGCGCGCCCTCAGCCCTGCTCCGCCCCCTCGCCGGCGCGGCGGCGTTTGACCTCGATGTTGAGGCAATATCTCGGTAAATGTTAGGGACTACCGATGTTTGGTCTCGCGACTCTCTCTTTTTGTTTCTCGCTCCGCAACCTCAGACCTAATGACCCTTGAGGAGGAGTTGCACTACTTCCTGGTGGCCATTCTTCGACGCCAGGCTCAACGCCGTGTCGCCGTTACTCGTCTTGGCGTTCACATCGGCCTTGGCGGCGAGAAGCGCCCGCACCACCTCCTGGTGGCCACCCTGCGACGCCGCTATCAGCGCCGTGGCACCATCGCCCGCCTTGGCGTTCACATCAGCTCCGGCGGCGAGCAACGCTCGCACCACCTCCTGGTGGCCATTCTTCGACGCCGCCATCAACGCCGTGGCGCCAATGCCCATCTTGACGTTCACATCACCTCCGGCGGCGAGCAACGCTCGCACCACCTCCTGGTGGCCATTCAGCGACGCTCCCATCAACGCCGTGGCGCCAGTGCCCATCTTGGCGTTCACATCGGCCTTGGCGTCGAGCAGGGCTCGCACTACCTCCTTGTGGCCACCGAACGACGCCGCCATCAACGCCGTGCCGCCATCACCCCACGTGGCGTTCACATCGGCCTTGGCGGCGAGGAGCGCTCGCACCACCTCCTGGTGGCCCTGCTGCGATGCCATTATCAATGCGGTGGCGCCATTGCCCGCCTTGGCGTTCACATCGGCCTTGGCGTCGAGCAGCGCTCGCACCACCTCCTGGTGGCCATTCTGCGACGCCATTATCAATGCCGTGGCGCCATTGCCCGCCTTGGCGTTCACGTCAGAGCCGGCGGCGAGCAACACTCGCACCACCTCCTGGCGGCCATTTTCCGACGCCACCATCAACGCCGTGGCGCCAATGCCCATCTTGGCGTTCACATCGGCCTTGGCGGCGAGCAACGCTCGCACCACCTCCTGGTGGCCATTCTCCGACGCCGCTATCAACGCCGTGACGCCATTGCCCATCTTGGCGTTCACATCGGCCTGG
>JBEKLJ010000244.1:0-4745 GCA_050010255.1 Bryobacteraceae bacterium | reverse complement strand
TGCGGGCGCCGACCTTCGCGCGCCTTGTATCTGCAGCCCTCTCGTCGCGCCTCGCTATGATCGTGGCGAAACATCCGGGCTGGCCAGTTCCAGCCGGAAGTTGATGTTCATGCCGGTGGCCGAGTGCGTAATGGCCCCGCAGGAGATGAAATCGGCTCCGCTCTCGGCGTAGGCGCGGACGTTCTCCAGCGTGATGCCGCCCGAAAGCTCGACCGTGGCCCGCCGGTGGATGCGGCTGACCCACTTGGCCGCCCGCTCGGGCGTGAGGTTGTCGAGCAGCAGGCGCCGCGCGCCGCAGGCCAGGGCCTTATCCAGCTCCCTCTGCGTGCGGACCTCGATCTGGACCGGGAGGCCGCTGGCCGCGGCGTGCTCCAGGGCCGCCCGGACGCCGCCTGCCGCCGCGATGTGGTTGTTCTTGATGAGCACCGCGTCGTAGAGGCCCATGCGGTGGTTCGCCGCTCCGCCCGCGGCGGCGGCCATCTTCTCCAGCTGGCGCAGGCCGGGCGTGGTCTTGCGCGTGTCGAGGATGCGGCAGTGGGTGCCGGCGACCGCCTGCACGTAGCGGCGCGCCAGCGTGGCGATCCCGCTCAGGCGCTGGAGGAAATTGAGGGCGACGCGCTCGCATTCCAGCAGCGTGTGCGCCCTGCCGCGGACCGTCGCGAGCACCTCGCGCGCAACCGCGGAGTCCCCGCTCTTCTTCAGCAGCTTCAGTTCCGCGACTCCGCCGCGCAGCTCATAGATGAGCGGCAGCAGCTCGATGCCGGCGAGCACCATCGGCTCGCGCGCAACGAAGCGGCCCGACGCCTCCCGGCCGGCCGGGACGCAGGCCTCCGAGGTGACGTCGCCCGGGCCGATGTCTTCTTCCAAGGCCCGGATGACAATCTGGACCACTTCCGGGTGTCGTGCGTTGAATGTCATTTAGCGGCCCAGGGCCTCCAGCGCGGCGCGGCTCTTCAAAAGCTGGCCCTGGTAGTCGGCCAGCTTCTGGCGGAGCGTGTCCACCACCGCTTCCGGTGCGCGGCTCAAAAACTCCTCATTCGACAACTGCCGCTCCGAGTTCGCGCTCACTTTCTCGAGCTGTTGGATCTCCTTCTCGAGGCGCTGGCGCTGGAGCTCGGTCTGGGCGGCGGGAACGCTCAGCAGCAGGTCGAAGTCCGTCGTCGAGCGCTTCACGCCGGCGGCCTCCGGCGGAGCCGACTGGCTGTGTACCTCGAGCGTGATGGCGGCGAGCTTCTGTATGGCATCAACCTGCGCGCGCGCCACCGCGGAGGCCGTCCCCGGCGAGTAGAGCGCCGCCTGGAGCTGCAGGCCCGGGTCCAGCCCCAGGTCCTGCCGCAGGTTGCGCGCTGCCACCACGATGTCCTGGAGGATCTGCATGTCGCGCTCGGCGAGGTGGTCGGCGGCCTGGCGCAGGTATTCGGGGTACCTGGCCAGCGCGATCGACAAGGGCCGCCCGGGCGCATCTTTGGTGAGCTGTTGCCACAGCTCCTCGGTGATGAACGGCATCACCGGGTGAAGCAGCCGCAGCGCCGCCTCGAACACCGCCAGCAGGTTGCGCCAGCCGGCGGTGAGGCCGGATCCCTCCTCGAACCGCAGTTTCTTAATCTCCAGGTACCAGTCGCAAAACTCGTGCCAGAGGAACTGCCAGATGACTTGCGCCGCCTCGTGGTAGCGATAGCGCTCGATGGCGCGGCCCATCTGCTCGGCGGTGTGGTTCAGCCGGCTGAAGATCCAGCGGTCCTCGAGCGGCGCCTCGAGCGAGCGCGCCTCGGCGGCGGCCAAAGGGAGCGGCCGGTCCTCCGGCGCCCAGCCCTCAATGCCCGCCCGCTCCATGTTCATGAAGATCAGCCGCGCGGCGTTCCAGATCTTGTTGGCGAAGTTGCGGCCGCCCTCCATCCGCTGCGGCGTGAGCACGATGTCGGTGCCCGGCGCGGCGCCCAGGAGCAGGCCGATCCGCACCGCATCCGTGCCGTACTGCTCCGCGATCTCGAGCGGATCGACGACGTTGCCCTTGGTCTTGGACATCTTCTGCCGCTCGGCGTCGCGCACCAGGGCGTGAATGTAGACCTCGCGGAAGGGAATGTTGCCAGTCGCCTCCAGCCCCAGCATGATCATCCGCGCCACCCAGAAAAAGAGGATGTCGAAGCCGGTGATCATCAGCGAGGTCGGGTAATAGACCTTCAGGTCGTCGGTCTCATCCGGCCAGCCCAGCGTCGAGAACGGCCACAGGGCCGAGCTGAACCACGTGTCGAGCACGTCGGGGTCCTGCTCGATGCGCCTGGAGCCGCACGGGCAGACGGTCGGGTCTTCGCGGGAGACCAGGATCTGGCCGCAGTCCCGGCAGTGCCACGCCGGGATGCGGTGGCCCCACCAGAGCTGGCGCGAGATGCACCAGTCGCGGATGTTGTGCATCCACTCGTAGTAGGTCTTGACGACGTTCTCCGGTGTGAACTGGATGCGGCCTTCCTCGACCACTCGGATGGCGGGCTCCGCCAGCGGCTTGGTCCGGACGAACCACTGCGTCGAGATGAGCGGCTCGACCGGCGTCTTGCAGCGCTGGCACTTGCCCAGGCTGAGCTCGTAGGGCTCGACCTTCTCCAGCAGCCTCAACTTGTCCAGGTCCTCAACCACGCGCTGCCGGGCTTCCATGCGGTCCAGACCGGCGTAAGGGCCGGCGGCGGCGGTCATGTGCGCGGTGCCGTCGATGACCTGGACCTTCGGCAAATTGTGGCGGCGGCCGGCTTCGAAGTCGTTGAGGTCATGCGCGGGCGTGACCTTCACCACGCCCGTGCCGAACTCGGGGTCGGCGATTTCATCCAGGATGATCGGGATCTCGCGGTTCATCAGCGGCAGGATGACCGTCCCTCCGTGCAGATCGCGGTAGCGTGCGTCCTTGGGGTTGACGGCCACGGCGGTGTCGCCGAGCATGGTCTCGGGCCGCGTGGTGGCGACCACGACCGAGCGGTCCAGGCCCTTCACTGGGTAACGGATGTGCCACAGGTTGCCGGGCGTCGGGTCATGCGGCACCTCCAGGTCCGAGAGCGCCGTGCCGCAGCGCGGGCACCAGTTCACCATGTACTCGCCGCGGTAGATGAGCCCTTTTTCGTACAGGCGGACGAAGACCTCGCGCACCGCGCGGGAGAGGCCGGGGTCCATGGTGAAGCGCTCGCGCGACCAGTCGCAGCTCGCGCCCAGGCGGATCATCTGCGCCTTGATGGTGCCGCCGTATTGCTCCTTCCAGACCCAGACGCGCTTCTCGAACTCCTCACGGCCGAGCTGGCGGCGGTCGGCGCCCTCGGAGGCCAGCTTGCGCTCCACCAGCATCTGCGTGGCTATGCCGGCGTGATCGGTGCCCGGCAGCCAGAGCGTGTTGTCGCCGCGCATGCGGCGCCAGCGGACGGTGGTGTCGATCTCGGTGTGCTCGAGCATGTGCCCGATGTGCAGCGAGCCGGTTACGTTCGGCGGCGGGATGACCAGCGAGAAGGGGCGGCCGGCGGCCGCCGTCGAGGCGCGGAAGATCCCCGAGTCGATCCACCACTGCGCCCAACGGGGCTCAAACCGTTGGGGCTCATAGACTTTCTCAAGCTGCATCGGATGTGACAATTTTAGCATGCGGGTGCGGCGCGACCCGCCGCTCAAAGGATGCCGGCAGCCCAGACGGCGAGCGTGGCCGTGAGCCAGAGGGCCGAAGCGAGGCTGAAGACTTTCATCATCCGGGTGGCGCGGCGGATGTGCTCGCGCGTCATCCCCAGGTACGAGATCCTCAAGTACGTCCGCGTGAACCTGGAACCGGTCCAGAAGATTCCGCTGGATCGCCGGGAGTGGAGGTTTGACACTCTGGCGCGCGCAGCACATACTGTCCCCTGGGGACGGCGAGGGCCAGGCACGCGCCGGCCACTGGAGTCCAGTCATGTATCGCTGTTCAAGCTGCGGCTGCGAGATGAGCGCTCCCCTCGACCGCTGCCCCGGATGCGGTGTAGTGCTCATCGGGGTGAAATGTCAGGCCTGCGGCTACTCCGACGCCCAGAGCGTGTTCGCCAGCAACAACCACCGCTGCCCGAAGTGCGGCTCGGCGGTCCAGGCCCCGGGCTTGCCCCAGCACCGGCTGCCGTACCTGTTTTTAGCGGCCGGCGCGTTTGCGCTGGGCTGGTTCACCTCGGGCGGCGCTTCCGCCGAGGCGGAGCTGGGACGCGCCGTCATGAGCACCGCGGCGTTCGGGCTGAGCGTCGTGTTTGCGTGCGCGATTATCGCGCCACGAATCACCCGCGGCTTCGTCGGCGGGAGCATCGCCGGCGCGTTCCTGTCCTGGCCGCTGGGGGCGATCGTGCTGAACAACCTGATGGGTGTGGACGCTCCGGGGGTCTACCGGGTGGCGACCGTGATCACCATGTTGGTGGCCGGCTGGATCGCTCACGTTAGGAGGCGGGTCGAGGAAGGCACCGATTCGTCGGTGACCACGCTGTCGATTTCGGGGCGCTGAACGGCGAGCACGGTGAGATCGTCGGTGGGCCGGGCGTTGGGTCGTGCGGCACCTCCAGGGCCGAGAGCGCCGTGCCGCAGCGCGGGCACCAGTTCACCATGTACTCGCCGCGGTAGATGAGTCCCTTTTCGTAGAGGCGGACGAAGACCTCGCGCACCGCATGCGGGCGCGGCGCGACCCGCCGCTCAGAGGATTCCGGCAGCCCAGGCGGCGAGCGTGGCCGCGAGCCAGAGGGCCGAAGCGAGGCCGAAGATTTTCGTCATCC
>JBEKLJ010000243.1:0-4756 GCA_050010255.1 Bryobacteraceae bacterium | reverse complement strand
GGCGAACTTCATCCGCTCCCGGGAGGTGGCCGCGCTGTGATGAGCGCCTCCGCTCCGCGTTCGCTGCTGATCATCGTTCCGGCCTTCAACGAGGAGGCCGCGATCGGGACCGTCGTGCGCGAGATTCGGGAAACGGCGCCGGGCGTCCCGGTGCTGGTCATCAACGACTGCTCCAGGGACGGCACGGTCAGGGTGGCGCGCGCCGCCGGTGCGCAGGTCCTGTCCTTGCCGCACCATCTCGGCCTGGGCGGAGCGGTCCAGGCCGGCTACAAGCTCGCCTTCGAGCTGGGCTATGACTACGTGATCCGCTTGGACGGCGACGGCCAGCACGATCCTCGTGCCATACCGGCTGTGTTCGATGCGCTGCGTGCCTCGGGCTGCCAGATGGTGATTGGCTCGCGCTTCGTGGGCGACGACAACCCTCCTTCGAGCTTCCTGCGCCGGCTCGGGATACGCTTCTTCCGCCTGGTTCTGCGGCCCATCCTGGGCAAGGCGGTGCGCGACCCCACCTCGGGCTTTGTGGGGGTCAACCGCGAGGCGCTGCAAGTCTTCAGCCAGAGCTTCCCGCTGGAGTATCCCGAGATTGAGGCGCTGGTGGTCCTTCAGCGCAAGGCGTTCGAGTTCCTCGAGGTGCCCTGCCGCATGCGGCGGCGCATGGCCGGCCGCAGCTCGATCACGGCGCTGAAATCGCTGTACTACATCGTGCACGTGCTGCTGGGCGTGTTCGTGAACCTGCTGAAGTACGAGGGCCGGCGCCCGCGGCGCTGGAGGCGCCGCGCCGAGCCCGACGAGGCGGGGGGCGCGCCCGCGGCTCCTTCCGCCCAGGAGGACACATGGAAGGCCTCTTGAACGCTCTCACGGGTCTGAGCCTGCTGCTCATCGTGCTGGTGCTGGTGTCGGTGCGGCGTTCGCACATCCGGGTCGAGTACTCGGTGAGCTGGCTCGGCGCGGCGCTGACGCTGCTGGTGCTCTCGCGCTCGCGCTACGTCATGCACCGGCTGGCGGAGCTGCTCGGCATTACGCCCCCGCCGCTGGCGGTGCTCACGCTGGTCGGCTGCCTGTTCCTGCTCGTCTTGTTCCGCTTATCGGTGATCATCTCGGCGCTCAAGGACGCCAACATCGCCCTGGCGCAGCGCCTGGCCATTCTGGAATTCCATCTCAAAGCACTCGATGAAAAAGGGAAAGCGCAGGCCTGAGAAGAAGCCGGCGCCCGTTGCCGCGCCCCCGCGGGGCCTCCAGCCCTGGCACGTTCTGGCGGCGGGTCTGGGCGCGCTCTTCCTGCTCTATGCGGTCTACGAGCCGGCCCTGCGCGGCGCGTTCCTGTTCGATGACGTCTACCTGCCGTTCTTCGGCCAGAAGTGGGAGTACCTCCACCTGAGGCACTGGATGGGCGGAGTGCGCCCGCTCCTGATGCTTAGCTTCTGGCTGAACTTTCGGTTGTCCGAGCAGCAACCGTATTCCTATCACCTGTTGAACCTGCTGATGCACCTTGTCACGGGCGGGATGTGCATCCTGATCGTGCGCCGGCTGCTGGAGCGGGCGGGCGTGAGCGGGTTTCGGCGCGAGGCGATTGCCGCTTTTTCGGGCCTGCTCTTCCTGCTGCACCCCGTCCAGACCGAATCGGTGGCGTATGTGGCCGGGCGCTCGGAAGCGCTGAGCGTGATGTTCTTTCTGGGAGCGCTGGCGGTGTTCCTCTGCCGCCGCCGCGAGGCGGTCTCCTGGCCGGTTGGGTTCCTGGTGCTGGCGCTGTTCGCCTGCGCGTTCACGACGAAGGAGCACACCGCGGTGCTGCCCTTGCTGCTGCTGCTGACGGACTACTACTGGAACCCGGGCTTCTCCTTCCAGGGCATCCGCAAGAACTGGCGGCTGTACGCACTCTTCGTCGTCGGGGGCGCGGTCGCGTTCCGCATGGCCTGGCGCGTGTTGCGGACCGCCGACACGGCCGGCTTCTCGTACAAGGAGGTCACCTGGTATCAGTACTTCCTCACACAGTGCCGCGCCATCTGGTATTACGTCCGGCTGTTCCTCGCGCCCTACGGGCAGAACGTCGATCCTGACTTTGCCATCACCCGGACGCTCTTCGATCCCGGCGCCCTGATCGGCCTGCTGGCCCTGGTGGCGGCCGCCGTCGCCGCGTTCTATTACCGCCGGCGGTACCCCCTGGCCTCCTACGGGTATTTCACGTTTCTACTGCTGCTGGCGCCCACCTCGTCCTTCATTCCAATCGCCGACCCGGTGGCCGAGAGACGGCTGTACCTTCCGTTCATCGGGCTGCTGCTGATCGTGGCCGAGTTCCTGCGGCGGTGGAAGGCGAGCCGCGCGGCCTTGACTGGAGCGCTGGCCGGAGTCCTGGCCGTCGCCGCCTGGCTGACCTACAGCCGGAACCAGGTTTGGGGCAGCGGGGAGGCGCTCTGGCTGGACACGGTGGCCAAGTCGCCCCGGAAGTCGCGGCCGCATTTCCAGCTTGGCTTCGTGTACTACAGCCAGGGCCGCTGCGGCCTGGCGTTGAGTGAGTTCGAGACCGCGGCACGCTACGCCGCACCCGACTACCGCCTGCTGATCGACTGGGCGGCGGCCTACGGTTGCCTCGGCAACCCGGAGCAGGCCCTGGCGAAGCTCCGGCAGGCGGCGGCGCTCCGCCAGACGGCGCAGGTGTACTCGATGATCGGCTTGGTGCAGTCGAAGCAGGGCCGGCGGAGGGAGGCGCTGGAGGCGCTCGCCACGGCCGCCGCGCTGGAGCCGCGCTTCGATGCGACCTACGTGTACCGCGGCGATCTTTACGCGCAGGCCGGCGAGTGGGAAGCGGCCGCCGCCGACTATCGCCGGGCGCTGAGCATCGACCCTGAGAACCAAGCCGCACAGCAGGGCCTGGCCCTGGCGCAACTGCGGCTCGGGGGCGGGCGCCAACCGTGACCGGCTTGCGAATCGGGATCAACGCGCTGTACCTGATCCCCGGCGGCGTCGGGGGCACCGAGATCTACCTTCGCTCTCTCCTGGCAGCGCTGGCCCGCGCCGACACGGAGAACCGCTACCTGGTGTTCACCAACCGCGAGACGGGCGCCGGCCTGGTTCCCGCGGCGCCGAACTTCGAGTGGGTTCCGCAACCGCTGCGCGCCTCCGTGCGCCCCTGGCGCCTGGCCTGGGAGCAGACCGGCCTGCCGCTGGCGGCCGCCCGGCGGGGAATCGATGTCCTTCTCAACCCCGGCTTCACCGCGCCCCTCCTGTGCGGCTGCCCCCAGGTCACCGTATTTCACGACCTCCAGCACAAGCTCCATCCCGAGCACTTCCGGTGGTTCGAACTGCCGTTCTGGCGGCTGTGCCTGTGGGCCTCGGCGCACCGTTCCCGGCTGCTGATCGCCGTGTCGGAGGCGACGCGCGCCGACCTGCTGAAATGCTACCGGCTGCCCCAGGAAAAGATCCGCGTGGTGCCGCATGGGGTGGACCAGCGGTGCTTCGAAATCGCGGCCCAGCGCAGCCGGGAAGCGCCCGAGCCATTCCTTCTGTGCGTCTCGACGCTGCATCCGCATAAGGGGCTGGTGCCGCTCATCCACGCGTTCGCGGGATTCCGGAAGACGCGGCCGGAGTTTCGGCTGGTCCTGGCCGGCCACCGCGGGTTTCACACCGAGGCGGTGGAGCGCGCCATCGCGGAGTCGGGGCTGGGAGACGCCGTGGTTCTGACGGGCTGGGTCCCGCGCGAAGAGCTATACGAGCTCTACCGCCGCGCCTGGGCCTTCGTGTTTCCCTCGACGTTCGAGGGCTTCGGCCTTCCGGTGCTGGAGGCCCTGGCGGCGGGTGTACCCACGGCCTGCTCGGCCATCGAGCCGCTGCAGAGCATCATCGGCGAGGCGGCGCTCCAGTTCCAAGCGGGCGATGAGGGGGCGCTGCGCGAGGCGCTCGAGCGGATCGTCGGCGACGAGCCGCTGCGCGCCCGCCTGGCCGCGGCAGGGCCGGCCCGCGCCTCCCAGTTCTCCTGGCTGCGATCCGCGGAGCTCACGCTGGCGGCTCTGCGCGAAGCGGCGGGTTAGGTAGCCCGAGCAACCGCGCGGCGGGCGCGTTCGCGCCTCACCGCTCCTGCGGTGACAGAAGCCGCTCCAGTTGGTCGATCAAAGGTGGCAGGTCGGCTGTCAGTGTGTCGCACACCCGGCCAAGGTCAACGTCGAAGTAGGCATGAACCAAGCGGTTCCGCATGCCGATCATGTCGGCCCACGGAATCTCCGGATGCTCGGCACGCATTTCGGCGCTGATCTTCGTCGCAGCTTGGCCGATGATCTCAATGCATCGAACGAGAGCCAAGGTCAGCACGCGATCTTTGAGAAGATCCTCGGGTGTTCGTCCCGCTCCGAATCTGAAAGCCTCACGGGCGGCGTCCAGCATATGCCGCACTCGCACCAAGTCACTGGCGGACATACTGAACCACTGCCGATCTGACGACGTCTTCCCGAAAGTACGGGCTGAGCTCCTCCGGAGTGCGCAGATCCACCCTGCGGCCCCACAGCCCGGAAAGCTCGCGCTCCATCGCCGCCATCTTGAGGAAGCCCACGCGGCGATCGGGTTCGAACTCCACGAGAAGATCTACGTCGCTTGAATCCGAAAAGCTGGGGGTGAGGGCCGAGCCGAACAGGGACAAACGCCGAATGCCATTGCGCCGGCAGAATTCGGCGATCTGCTCCGCGGGAACCTGGACCTGGGCAACCGCCATACGAGCCCATTATGCCGCAGGACCGGCGTCGCACGCTGTTAGGTAGTGTCTGAAATG